>DATJMP010000065.1:0-13712 GCA_035508655.1 Bryobacteraceae bacterium | reverse complement strand
ATTTCCCTGCCCTTCCACCAGCGGATAGCGCATCGCAAAATTCTGCGCCATGCGCACGAGCGCGTCGTAAATCGCGCTGTCGCCGTGCGGATGGTATTTGCCCATCACTTCGCCGGTGATCTTGGCGCACTTACGGGTCGGACGGTTGGGCGCCAGGCCCATTTCCTGCATGCCGAAAAGAATGCGGCGATGGACCGGCTTCAGCCCGTCCCGAATATCGGGCAGCGCGCGTCCCACGATCACGCTCATGGCGTAATCGAGATACGAGCGCCGCATCTCTTCTTC
Organism: Bryobacteraceae bacterium; assembly: GCA_035508655.1. GTDB lineage: Bacteria > Acidobacteriota > Terriglobia > Bryobacterales > Bryobacteraceae > DATGMB01. The sequence continues at coordinate 13,427 of DATJMP010000065.1, read as the reverse complement.
GATATTGATGGGAAGCAGGTTTTTGTTGGCGCCGTCGGACCCGCCGGCGGGCGGTATCAGCGGATTTTGCGGTGGTTCCTGTTCTGGCATGGAAATGGTTAACGTTCAACGGCCGGCAATCAGCTACCGCAGAAGAATGGCAGTCCGAGCGCTGGCCTTAAGGCGATTAACTTCCATTATACCAATGGACTATCGGTTCCTGCCGCGTTTGCCGGCCTCACACGACCTCCCCTAGCTTCTTTAGTTCCAGGACCAGATCTCCTTGCTCGTCCACGTAAAACGCGGGGGCAAAGCGCCGGTCCCAAAGGATCTCGTCGTGCCTGTAGGAATGGCGCGCCAGCACGGTCTGGCTGAAGGTGTCGTCATAAGCCTTGATGAGGATGAGCACCTCCGCCTGGCGGCGCTTCCAATCGTCCTGCGTCATGCCATACAGTGGACTGCTGGGGTCGATGGGGTGGACGATCGTCCAGGTTAAAGGAAAGAAAATTACCCTTTCGCGTTCCAGCTTGAGGATTTGATAGCGCCGTTTAGCCTCGCCGTCGTCCGATGGCTCCACGGTCATGAGCATCACGTTAGCTTCCAGTTCCACCAGGGAATTGGACCGCCGGTTCACCGCCCGAAACTGCAGGCTCATGCCGCCGCCGTATGGCGCGATCAGCATAAAGCGGCTGAACCCGATGCGTGCCGAGGGGCGCGAAACCCGGCCGAACAGGAGCCCCGTTGCTACCGCGAAGCCAAGAACGCCGCACAGCGATTCCAGAGCGGCCAGCGCATTCGCCGCGAGCCCTCGCGGCGATATGCCGCCGTACCCAACCGTGGTCAGGGTCTGCGAGCTGAAGAAGAATGTTTCGAGAAAGCGGCGGAACGCGGTGGGAGCGTTGATACCAGCCAACTGTTCGGTGCCGATCATGTAATAGAGCGACGCAAAAACCGTGTTGACCACCAGGAATCCCGCTAGAAGACTGGCGAAAAAGCCGAGCCAGCTCATGTTGATCAACCTCAGGTAGGGATGGGAGTCCCGCCAGGTCACGCCGCGCCGCCGCACGTTGAAGCTGCCGTCCTGGTTGATCATCCGGGTAACGGGGAGCGTGAACTTCTGGGTGAGACCGGGATCGAAGCTGGGTTTCTGCATCCCCTCAGCTTAACCGGGCCGTGGTGCGGAAGGCAGCGGGCGCGATAGCATGAAGCGATGGAGAATCGGACCCGCCCGCGCCTCACCGATCTGCGCAACGGCCTGCTACACCTGCACAAGTGTCTGCTCGATTCCGAGCGGAACTCCTATGAGCGCGATGTGGAGCGCATCACATCCTCAGGACAGTATCTGAATCTGGTGCTTAACGATCCCTGGTTTGCCTGGCTGCGCGACCTGTCGCAATTCATCGTGCTGGTGGACGAAACCCTGGACGCGGATGAGCCTCTCACTTCCGCCGATGCCGACCGGCTTATCGCGCAGGCGCGCAGCCTGGTCTCTCCGGCCGAGGCCGGCTCCGGTTTCGGCCGCAAGTATTTCGAGGCCATGCAGCGTGACGCGGGCGTGGTTCTGGGCCACCGCGACATGATCCAGGTATTCGAAAAGCTCTGAATCCCACCCGCAGCCTACTCCGGCTCGGGATGCACGGTGACGTCCGCGTGCGGCGCGAGTTTGTGAATGGCGTCCTCGATGGTCTCCGTCAATGAATGAGCATCACTGAGCGATTGATTGCCGTCCACGAGCACGTGCAGATCCACGAACAGCGACGGACCCGATGAGCGCACACGCACGGCATGGCAGTTGCGCACACCGGGGACCGCTTCCACGGCCGCCGCAATCCGCTCTTCCATCCCCGCCGGCGCCGAATCCAGCAGGGCGTTGACGGTGCGCCGCCCCAGTTGTACGCTGACCCACGCCACCGCTACGCAAACTCCAAGCGCTGCCACAGCGTCCGCAAACCACACCCCGAGTTTCACGGCGAGCAGTCCCGCGATGACCACCGACGAACTCCACACATCGGTCTGAAAATGCAGCGCATCGGCCTCCAGCGCCTGGCTGTCATATTTCTTCGCCGTGCGCGCCAGTACCCGGGCGCGCGAACTGTCCACTAAGATGGAAACGACCATCACCGCGAATGACCAGAACGTGATCTCCACCTGCGCGGAATGGGAGGCCAGGCGAAGCACGGCCTCACGCGCAATCCAGGCACAGGTGCCCAGCAGAAGGAAGGTTTCGCACAACGCCGACAGGTTCTCGATTTTCCCGTGGCCGTAGAGGTGTGTGCGGTCGGGTGGCCGTCCGGAATACCGTACCGCCAGGAACGTCATCACGGCGGCGACCAGATCAAGCGCGGAGTGAGCGGCCTCCGCCAGAATACCGAGGCTGCCGGTAAGCACGCCCACGAGGATTTTGAAAGCCGTCAGCGCAACCGCTGCGGTGAGCGAGGCGAGCGCAGCCGAACGTTTCTCGCGCTCCTCGCCAGAGCCAGGGGAATTCGTCACCCAAGATTACACTATCATCGAATGCCGGCGAAGATGGGGCTTCCAGGCACGCATGAAATCCTATTGCCAAGGCGCACCCGGTCTGGTCTTGAGCGCCGGCTGCGCGTAACTCCGGTATGCCTCGCGGCGCTTCCTGGCCGCCTCTAACCGGTCGCGTATCGAATGGAATTCGGACGTATCTAACAAATATTGCGGCTCCGGTTGGAACTCGTTCTGGATGACCGTCTGCGCGTGGCGGATCCGCGAGTTGTTCATCGGGTGTGACGAAAATGCCCGTGCGAATACATTCGGTTCTTTCTTCTGCTGCGACTGTAACTTCTCGAAGAAATCCACAAATGCAGCGGGATCGTATCCGCTCTTGTAGATATATTCCAGCCCGAGTTTGTCGGCCTGCAGTTCCATGCCGCGGGAAAAGTGCGAGTATTCAAGCGGCGCCGCCAGAGTGGCAGCCTCGTAAATCAGAATGCCCGCGGAGCCGCCGAAGAAAATCAGCGGCAGCGTGGCATATTGGATCAACTGGCCTCGCGTAGCCTGTTTGGTGCCGTGACGCGCGGCCACGTGGGCGATTTCGTGCGCCAGCACGCCCGCGAGTTCGGCCTCGTTTTCGGCATTCATCACCAGCCCGGTGTTTACGTACAGGTAGCCGCCAGGCAGCGCGAAAGCATTCACCTCATCCGATTCGAGGACCTTGATCGTGAGGGGAAACTGCGCACCGGCATTACGCCCGATGTTCTGCCCGAGCCGGTTGATGTATTCATTCACCACGGCGTCGTCGCAGAGCCGCGATTGCAGCTCCACATCCTGCGACATCTGCCGGCCGAGGGCGATCTCCTGTTCCATCGAATACAGGTTGATGCCCTTGCCGGGATCCTGGGCGGCGGCAGGATCGGGGGCGGGTTTGTTTTTGGCTGTGGCGGGAAGCACGAAGAGAGCGGCGGAAAGGCTGAAGGCGAGTGTGCGGTTCATTGCAGGACTCCTGAAGATGGAAGGAACCTACCCTGCGGTCCCTTCCATTTCCGAGCGTAACCCGCAATGGCGGAATGGGGCAGTACGGAACTGAACGGGGAATGGCCCTATTGGGCTGGCATCGCCGATGCCACGATGGCGCGTGCTTCCTGCTGGATCCGGCGCAAATGATCGGCGCCGGCGAAGCTCTCTGCGTAGAGCTTGTACACTTCCTCGGTGCCGGAAGGACGGGCGGCGAACCATCCGCGCTTTGAAACCACCTTCAGGCCTCCGATCGGCGCGCCATTTCCCGGCGCACGGGTGAGCATGGCTTCGATGGGATCGCCCGCCAGTTCCCTGGCGTTCACCTGCTCGGGTGAAAGCGCCGCCAGCGCGGCCTTCTGCGCCGCGGTAGCGGGCGCGTCGATGCGCTCATACACCGGCGCCCCGAATTGTTTCGTCAGCGCCGCGTAAATTTCGCCGGGATCGCGGCCGGCGCGCGCTGTCATTTCGGCGGCCAGCAGGCAAAGCAGAATCCCGTCTTTATCGGTAGTCCAAACAGCGCCATCGCGGCGCAGAAAAGACGCTCCCGCGCTCTCTTCGCCGCCGAAGCCGAGCGATCCGTCCAGCAATCCGTCCACGAACCACTTGAATCCCACCGGCACTTCCACCAGACGCCGATTCATACTGGCGGCCACGCGGTCGATGATAGTGCTCGAAACCAGCGTCTTGCCCACGCCCGCATCCGGACGCCATTGCGGCCTGTTGGCATACAGATAGGAAATCGCGCCGGCCAGGTAATGATTCGGATTGAGCAGCCCGGCGCTGCGCGTCACGATGCCGTGGCGGTCGTGGTCCGTGTCGCAGGCGAACGCCAGGTCGTAGCGGTCTTTCAGCGCGATCAGCCCGGCCATGGCGTACGGCGACGAACAATCCATGCGGATCTTGCCGTCCCAATCCACGTGCATAAATCGGAACGTGGGGTCGGCCACATCGTCCTGAATCGCGAGCGAAAGCCCGTACCGTTCGGCGATCCGTCCCCAGTAGGCGATGCCCGCGCCGCCCAGCGGATCCGCGCAGAGATTGAGCCCGGCGGAACGGACGGCGTCCAGGTCCACCGCCGCGCCGAGGTCGTTCACGTAATTCCCGAGGAAATCGAAACGCCGCGTGGTGCCCGCTGCCAGCGCTTTTGCGTACGTGCACCGGCGCACGCCCACCAGGTTCGCCGCCAGCAATTCGTTGGCGCGGTTTTCGATCCACTTCGTGACGGATGTATCCGCCGGTCCGCCGCTGGGCGGATTGTATTTGAAACCGCCGTCTTCGGGAGGATTGTGGGAGGGCGTAATCACGATGCCGTCCGCCAGCGCATCCTGCCGTCCGCGATTGTGCACCAGGATGGCGTGCGACAGCGCCGGTGTCGGCGTATAACCGAGCACGGAGTCAACGCAAACATCCACTCCGTTCGCCGCCAGCACCTCCAGCGCCGAAGCGAAGGCCGGCTCGGAAAGCGCGTGGGTATCCTTGCCCAGAAACAGGGGACCGCTCACGCCGTTTTCCGACCGGTGCTGGCAGATGGCCTGCGTGATCGCCAGAATATGGTTCTCGTTGAACGATCCGTCGAGCGATGAGCCGCGATGTCCCGAAGTGCCGAAGCTGACGCGCTGCGCCGCCTCCGCCGGATCGGGCTTTTCCGTGTAATATGCCGTCACGAGCCGGGGAATATCGGCCAGCATGGAAGGCGGGGCCGGCTGGCCTGCCAGGGGATGGAGAGGCATCGAAATTAAGGTATCACTGAAGGGCGGAACGCGGCCAGATGAGTTCCCCGGCTGCGCTGGACGCTATGACACAATCGGAGGCATGGACGTGAAGATTGCTGTCGTCACCGGCGCCGGAACGGGAATCGGACGGGCCGTCAGCCTGGCCCTGCAAGGCGCCGGCTATTCCGTGGTGCTCGCCGGACGGCGCCCCGAGCCGCTCCAGAGCACTGCCGATATGGGCTCCCCGGCGGGTGGCACGATGCTTCCAGTTCCCACCAATGTGGCCGATCCCGCCTCGGTGAAGGGCCTGTTCGCGGCCGCCATGGAGGCTTTCGGCCGAGTCGACGTCCTTTTCAATAACGCGGGCATCGGGGCACCGGGCGTCCCGATGGAGGATCTCACGTTCGAGCAGTGGAGCGCAGTCGTCGGCGTGAATTTGACCGGCGCTTTTCTCTGCGCGCAGGAAGCCATTCGCATCATGAAAGCGCAGCAGCCGCAGGGCGGCCGCATCATTAACAACGGATCGATTTCGGCCCATGTTCCCCGCCCCAACTCCGCCCCCTATACCGCCACCAAGCACGCCATCACGGGCCTGACCCGCAGCATTTCCCTCGACGGCCGCGCGTTCAACATCGCCTGCGGCCAGATCGACATCGGCAACGCCGCCACGGAAATGACCGAACGGATGACCAAAGGCGTCCCGCAAGCCAACGGCACCATGCTCGTAGAGCCTCGCATGGACGTCCGGCACGTGGCTGAAGCCGTGCTTTATATGGCCAATCTCCCGCTCGACGCCAACGTCGAATTCATGACGGTCATGGCGACACGGATGCCCTTCATCGGCCGCGGCTGATTACCGTCATCCATCCTCGCGCAAGGTGACGACTGGATCGACCTTGGTGGCGCGTCGCGCGGGCAGAAGTCCCGCCACAATGCCCGCCGCGGCCATCGCCAGGCACGCCGTTCCGATTGCCAGCGGGTCGAGCGGCGACACCTCGAACAGGAGGCTCTTCATCACGCGCGCCGCGGCAAAGGTCCCGAGCAGCCCGAGCCCCAGTCCTGCCGCTACCATGCCCAGTGCGCTCAGCACCACCTGCGAAAGGATCGCCGAACGCCTTGCGCCCAGCGCCACCCGGATGCCGATCTCCCGCCGCCGCAGAGTCACGGTGTGGACGAGAACGCCGTAAAGACCGATCGCCGCCAGCAGCATCGCGATCCCGGCGAAAGCGCCGATCAGCCAGGCTGGCCGGCTCGTGCCCGCCAACGTTCGCGCTCGCACCTGCTGCATCGTGGCCACATCGCCCAACGGCAGGTTCGGATCCGTCTGGCGAACCGCGTCCCGGACCGCCGGCAGCACGCCGCTCCAATCCGACGCCGTGCGCACCACGATTCTCACTGCGGGCGCCGGCGCCTGGGCCAGTGGAACGTACACCACCGGCGGATCCGGCGTGCCGGGCGATGCGACCCGCTCGCTGCGGATCACGCCTACGATTTGCACCTCCGGAATAAACTCCTTCTTCTCGATATACCCAGGCGTCGAGACCCGCACGGTCTTGCCCACCGGATCTTGGAGCCGCCCGACATCCGCCAGCCGCGATGCCAGCGCCTGATTGATTACCATCACACGCGGCGTTCCTTCCCGATCCTGCGCCGTAATCCCCCGCCCCGCCAGCACCGGAATGCCGAGCGCGCGGAAATACCCGGCATCCACGCGCTTGAACCGCACCCGCACCAGTTCCGACGTTCCGGGCAGGACGATGGCTTCACCATTGTTGATCCACTGGAGCGGCAATTGCGTCGCGAGACCGGCCGCCGCCACGCCCGGCGCCGCATCCAGGCGCTCGCGGATCTGCCGGTAAAAAATCGCGGCCTTTTGAGGCGTGGGGTAGGCGCCCGCCGGCAGATCGATCGAAGCGGTAATCACATTTTCGATCCGCACGCCGGGGTCGATCTGTTGCAGCTTGAGCAGGCTGCGGAACAACAGCAGCGCCCCGGAGACCAGCACCAGCGAGAGCGCCACTTCGCCCACCACGATGGCGCGCCGCGTTCGCGCGTGAGACCCGGAACTGCCGCGCGCGGAGCGGTTCAGAACCTCGGATACGTTGCCGAACGGGGCGCGCCACGCCGGCAGCGAGCCGGCCGCCAGCGCTACCGCGAACGCTACCGCCGCCGCGAACGCAAACACGCGCACATCGACACTGACGTCTGCCGTGAACGGCAGCGAGTCCGCCAGCAACGGCTTCGCGGCACGAAGCAGGACGCCCGCAACGCCGATTCCCGCCGCTCCTCCCAACAGGCACACCACCGTGCTCTCCGTCAGCAGTTGCGTAACCAGGCGGCCGCGGCCGGCGCCGAGTGCGGCGCGCACCGCAAGCTCCCGGCCGCGCGAGGCCGCTTTGGCCAGCAGCAGATTGGCCACATTCGCGCACGCGATCAGCAGCACCATGGCAACTGCCCCGAACGCGACGTAGATCGATTGACGTAAGCCGCTGCCCACCAGCATCCGCGCGAACGGCTCCACGGCAATCGCCGCGTTCGGCTGATCGGCCTGCCGGGGCTCGGGGAGGGCGGCATAGATCGCCTGCATCCGCTCCCGCGCGCGATCCAGCGATACGCCGGGGCGCAGCCGGCCATAGACGGTGAGCCAGTGGATGTCGCGTATCTGCTGGTCCGGCGTGAACACCAGCGCTTTCCAGAAGCGCGTCTCGTCCCGGTCGAAGACACCCGGCGGCAGCACGCCGATCACCTGGTGCGGCTGGCCGTCCAGAATCGGATGGCGTTCGAGGATGCCGGAATCGCCTCCGAAATCGTTCTGCCACGCGGTGTAACTCAGCACGATCACTGGAGGGGCTCCGGGTTTGTCATCCTCCGGCACAAAAGTTCGGCCGAGCAATGCGCCCGTGGCGAACACGCGGAAATAATCCGCCGTCACCGCTAGGCCCGGAATCCGCCGTGCTCCCTCCGGACCGGCGAGGGCCGCCGAAACCGGCTGCTCGGCCGACAACGCTTCGAAATCCGGCGCCGCCAGCCGCTGCCAATCGAGAAAGTCGGGCGTGCTGGTTGTATTCACGATCCCCGGCCGCGGCGCTTCCCAAACGCCCACGATCCGGTCCGGATGCGGGAACGGAAGCGGCTTGAGGAGCACGGCGTTCAACACGCTGAACATCGCCACGTTGGCACCGACTCCGATCGCCAGCACGCTTACCACGACGGCGGTGAAAGCCGGCGCGCGCAGCAGCAAGGCCAAGCCGTGGCGCAGATCGCCGAGCAGGTGTTCGATCCACCGAAAACTGCGCTGGTCGTGATGTTCCTCTTTGATCTGTTCGACTCCCCCGAAGCTGAGCCGCGCCGCCCGCCGTGCCTCCTCCCGCGACAGCCCCCGGGCCATCGCATCCCGCTCCGCCAGCTCCAGGTGGGCGAGAATTTCATCGTCCAGTTCCCGCTCCATCCGCCGGCGGCGTCCGAGTGCCATCAGCCGTTCCCACTTCCGCCGCATCCTCATCGCGACTCCTCCAGAAACCGCGCCACCAGGGCGATCGCCTTTTCCCAGTCCTCAACTTCCACTCGTAGTTGCTTCCGCCCGGCCTTGGTCAGCGAATAGACCTTCACTTTCCGGTTGGTCTCCGAAACGCCCCAGTCGGTGCGAATCCAGCCTTCCTGTTCCAGGCGGATGAGCGCGGGATGCACCGATCCCTGGCTCAGCCGAAGCGAGCCCGAAACCTGCTCGATGCGCCGGGCGATGCCGTAGCCGTGCAGCGGTCCCATCGTCTCCAGAGTTTTGAGGATGAGCAGGTCCAGCGTCCCGTAAGGCACTTCCGATTGTGGTTTCGACATGTCGATATTCGACAGTATAGACATCGGCGGCCAAAAGCACAAGGGGGCCAAATTTCTCCGGCTTAGATGTCTCGAATACGGCCGCATTCGAGACATTGTTATCCGAATTTTGTTATACATGGGAACGGCTGCCCAGGAGAAAGCCAGGTATGAGCGATCGCGCTTCCGTTCTTCGTGCTGCCCTCGAGCGCAGAAAGGCCCTCGTGGTACCGGGTTGCCACGATGCGCTGAGTGCCAAAATCGTCCAAAGCGCCGGTTTCGAAGCCGTTCAGGTGAGCGGTTTCGGGCTTGCCGGCAGTCTGCTCGGCAAACCGGACGTGGGGCTGGTGGATTTTAAAGACATTCTCGACATCACCGGCCACATCAACCGCGCCGTCTCGATTCCCGTGATGGCCGATATCGATACCGGCGGCGGCAACGCCCTGAATACCGCCGCCGCGGTGGAGCGCCTGATGGAGATGGATGTGGCCGGCTTCAACATCGAGGACCAGGTGTTCCCGAAGCGGTGCGGGCACATGGAGGGCAAGCAGGTGATTCCCGCCGACGAAATGGCGGGCAAAATTCGCGCCGCGGTGGAGATGCGGCGACGGCACGGCCAGGACATCATCATCAACGCCCGCACCGATGCCTACGCCGTTTACGGTTTGCGGGAGGCCATCTTCCGGGCCAATCTTTACCTCGACTCCGGAGCCGATATGGTTTTCCTGGATGGCATCGGCACCCGCGCCGATATCGAGCGCGCCGTGCGCGACATCCGGGGCCTGGTTTCGGTGAACCTCATGGATGCCGTAACCGGGGTCAAAACCGAGCTGGTCCCGATTCCCGAACTGGCGGCGATGGGCGTGGCCCGCGTGAGTATTCCCGTGGCCTCGATTCTGGTGATGCACAAAGCGCTGCGTGATTTCTTTAGCGCCTTGCACGATTCGCGCACCGGCATTCTAGCCGGCGAAACGCACCGGCTCACCGGCTTTCGGGAATACACGGATTTTGTCGGCCTGCCGGAATATCGTGCCATGGAAGGAGAGTTTCTGCCGGCCGCAGCCACGGCAGAGCGCTGAACCGGGGAGGATCCGATGGGCATGACACTAGCAGAAAAAATTCTCGCCCGCGCTTCCGGAAACGAGCGTGTGGCGCCGCATCAGATCGTCGTCGCGAACGTGGATCTCGCCATGAGCCACGAGAATGCCGACCTGGTGCGCAAGAGCTTTCTCGAAATCGGCGTGGGACGAGTCTGGGACCCGTCGAAGATCGTCATCGTCTTCGACCATCGCATACCGGCCGAATCGGAAAAAACCGCGACCACCCACAAGGCGGTCCGCGAATTCGCCGCCGCCCAGGGCATCGACAGTTTCTACGACGTCGGCCGGGGCGGCGTCTGCCACCAGGTTCTACCCGAACGCGGGCACGTGCGGCCGGGCATGGTGGTGGTCGGCACCGATTCCCACACCACCACGCACGGAGCGTTCGGCGCCTTCGCCACCGGCATCGGAGCCACGGAAATGGCGGGAGTTTGGACGGAGGGCAAGCTCTGGTTCATGGTTCCCTCCACGCTGCGAATCGAGGTGGAAGGTGAATTCCGCCCGTGGATCTCGGCCAAGGACCTCATTCTCCGGGTGATCGGCATGCTGGGCGCAGCCGGCGCGGATTACCGCGCGGTGGAGTTCGACGGTCCGGCCATCCGCCGCATGACGGTGGCGTCGCGCATGGTGCTCTGCAACCTGGCCATGGAGATGGGCGCCAAGGTGGCATTCACGCCGGTGGACGACGTCCTGTTGGACTACCTGCGCCCGCGCACGTCCAGGGTACTGGAGGCAATTGCGCCGGACGCCGGCGCGGCCTACGAGCGCATCCTCAAGCTGGACGCTGGCGAAGATCTCTGGGAGCCGCAGATCGCCTGCCCGCATACGGTGGACCACGTGCAGCCGCTCTCGGTTCTGGGCGAAGTTCCCGTGCAGCAGGCGGTTCTCGGCTCCTGCACGAACGGGCGGCTGGAAGATCTGGCGGTCGCCGCGCGGGTAGTGGAGGGCCGCGCCATCCATCCCCGGACCCGTCTTATCGTGATTCCCGCGTCGCAGCAGGTCTATCTGGAGGCCATGCGGCTGGGCTACCTGGAGACTCTGGTTTCCGCGGGGGCGATCATCAGCGCGCCCGGCTGCGGGCCGTGCGTGGGCGTGCACCAGGGCATTCTGGCGGCCGGCGAGACTTGCGTTTCTTCTACCAACCGGAATTTCGTGGGTCGAATGGGCAGCAAGGACTCGCAGGTGTATCTGGCCAGTCCGGCGGTAGTTGCCGCATCGGCGATTGCCGGAAAACTGGCCCATCCCGAATCTATCGTCAAGGAGAGTGAACCATGCCTGGTGGAAGTCTGAACCTGCAGGGGCGTGTCTGCGCGGTGCTGGGGGACAACATCGATACCGACCTCATCTATCCGGGCCGTTATCTCAACATCACCGACCGCGACAAAACCGCCGAGCACCTGTTCGAGCTGGCGTATCCGGAAATACGGGCCGGCCTCGAGCCGGGTGGAGTGATTCTGGCGGGGAAGAATTTCGGCTGCGGCTCCAGCCGGGAGCAGGCGGCTGCCGCCTTGAAGTTTGCGGGCGCCGGCGCGGTGATCGCCGTCTCTTTCGCCCGTATTTTCTTCCGCAATGCCATCAACCTGGGGCTGCCTGCAGTGGTTTGCGCCGAGGCCGCCAACGTCGGTTCGGGCGGCGAGGAGATTGAGATCGATCTGGTCTCGGGGCGGATTCGCAATCTCACCGAAGGCCGCGACTTCACCTGCGCGCCGCTCGATCCGCGCGCGGCGGAACTGCTCGGAGCCGGCGGCCTGATTCCATATCTCAAGAACAAGTACGGCCGGCCAAGGAGGGATGCATGCCTCGTCACCGAATAGCCTGGCTGCCCGGAGACGGCATCGGGCCGGAAGTATGCGCGGCCGCGCGAGTTGTGCTCGATGCCGCCGGGTTCGAAGCGGATTACTTCAATGGAGATATCGGCTGGGAATTCTGGTGCAAGGAAGGCGACGCGCTGCCGCCGCGCACACTCGAACTGCTCGGCCGCACCGATTGCGCTTTCTTCGGCGCCATCACCTCCAAGCCCGCCGGTGAGGCGGCACGGGAGTTGGCGCCGGAACTGCAGGGACGCGGCTTGGTTTATCGCAGCCCGATTGTCCGGCTCCGCCAGTTGCTCGACCTCAACGTCTGTCTCCGCCCGTGCCGCGCCTTTCCCGGCAACCCGCTCAACTATCGCGAAGGCATCGACCTGGTCATCTTCCGCGAGAACACCGAAGGTATGTATATTGGGGTGGAATTCCCGAAGATTCCGCCGGCGCTGCTGGCGATTCCGGGGATGCAGGCAATCCCCGCCGATGCCGCTCTCTCTATACGCAGCGTCACTCACCGCGCTTCCCGCCGGATCGTAGAGGCGGCATTTCAGTATGCGGCACGACAGGGCCGGCCCAAGGTGACGGCCGTGCACAAAGCAAATGTTCTGCGGGCCACCTGCGGCGTATTTCTGGAAGCCGCGCGCGAAGTCGCGGCCGATTATCCGGGGATCCAGTTCGAAACCGCGAATGTAGACGCGATGTGCATGTGGCTGCTCAAGAACCCCCTGCAGTACGGCGTCATCGTTACCACGAACCTTTTCGGCGATATTCTGTCCGATCTCTGCGCGCAGATGGTGGGCGGCATGGGTTTCGCGTACAGCGGAAATATCGGGGACCGGTATGCGGTCTTCGAGCCCACCCACGGTTCAGCGCCAAAATACGCCGGCCAAAACAAGGTCAACCCGCTGGCCGCCATTCTGGCAGCGGCCATGATGGCGGAATGGCTGGGTGAGACGGAAATCGCACATCGGATCCAAGACGCCGTGGCCGACGTGGTGGAGCGTGGGGCTATACGAACGCACGACATGGGAGGCAAGGCCACGACCATGGACGTCGCCCGCTGCGTGGCGCAATGCCTCGCGGCCGCGCCCGCGGCCCGGTGAACAACGGGTTATCCGGCATGCGGCTTCGGGTCCCGCTCCAGGCCCGGCGCGACGGTTCAAAAGCGCACCGCGCTACCGTCAGCGTACATTCTTTCTGTTGCGGCCCTTTTCGGCTTCCATTCCGCGGGCCCTATGGGCGAAACTGAAATCAGAGAGCCGGAGAGTACTGTTGCCGAAACCCGATCACAGGCGAAGAAAAGGCGGTTGCCTTCCACTTCTGATCTCATGACGATTCCCGGAAAGCAGCAGGCACGCTATTGGGCCGCGGGCGGTGCGGCGGTTCTGGCGCTGGCTGGAGCTTTATTCTGGTGGCAGGGGACGCCTGTGCATCTCGATGCCATCGTGATTCAGGCGTCCAAGGGCGAGCCGGGACTGGCCGGGGGCCTGCGTGAGGAAATTATCTCGGATCTGAGGCGCGCCCCTGGGCTGCGG
>DATJMP010000064.1:0-20856 GCA_035508655.1 Bryobacteraceae bacterium | reverse complement strand
CAGTTTTGAGTTCGTTACAATGAAACCAATTTCCGCTTGCGGCATCTGAACCGAGGGGATCAAGTTTAAGCGGAATTGGGATGTTAGAGAGAAAGGGCCAGTAGCTTAAGGTTGCTGTCTTCCTGATGTCACATACCATTCGAATTTGCAGGATGGGGCTGAGGTAAACCTATGCCCCAGATCTTCCATCACAGCGCGAATACTTTTGCCCGCATGACGATCTTCGGAGGCGTCTTCGCTGTGGCGTTTGTCGGGTGGGCGGTCTCGCAGTTGGACCGTTCCACTTACACATCACGCGCCACGCAGCCGCGCGAACAGCCGGTGCCGTTCAGCCACGCGCACCATGTTGGCGGGCTCGGTATCGACTGCCGGTATTGCCATACCACGGTCGAGACGTCGGACTTCGCCAACATTCCGCCTACCAAGACCTGCATGAATTGCCATTCGCAGATTTGGAACACGAGCCCCACGCTCGAACCGGTACGCGCAAGTTACCGCACCGGCAACTCGATCGTGTGGACGCGGGTAAATGTGCTGCCGGATTTTGTGTATTTCAACCATAGCATTCACATTAATAAGGGAGTGGGTTGCGAGAGCTGCCACGGCCGCGTGGACCGGATGCCGCTGACATGGCAGGAAAACTCGCTTCAGATGCACTGGTGTCTGGACTGCCATCGCGATCCCGCTCAGTATGTCAGGCCGCGCGAATTTATCACCAAGATGGGATATGTGCCGGCGGAAGACCAGTCGGTCCTGGGACCCCGCCTCGTGGCCGAATATCACATCAAGGGCCCGCGCGATCTTACCAGTTGTTCGACTTGCCACCGATGAGTGAACCAGAAATGAAACAGGATCCCCAACCCCAGCAAAACGCCGGGGACTCCGGGTTTGCCGGCGGCCTACCCTCCGGCTCTTTACCCGAGCAAACCGAAAACCGGCTTGCCGGGGGCTCCGCCTCCGGCCCCCAATTCTGGCGCAGCCTGGACGAATATGCCGGGAAACCGGAGTTTCGCGAGATGGTCGAGCGCGAGTTTCCCCGCCAGGCGATGGGTTGGAGCGATGATGAAGACCCGGTGGAAGGCCGGCGCAACTTTCTCAAGCTGATGGGCGCCTCGCTCGCGCTGGCGGGCATGACCGGCTGCACTCGCGAGCCTACCCAGCACATTGTCCCCTATGTCCGTCAGCCTGAGGAATTGATTCCCGGCCGGCCGCTATTCTATGCCACGGCCATGCCGCTGAGCGGCTTGGCCCAGGGCCTTATCGTGGAGAGCCACGAAGGCCGTCCCACCAAGGTGGAAGGCAACCCCGAGCACCCGGCCACGCTGGGCGCCTGCGATTCGTACTCGCAGGGCTCCGTGCTGGGGCTCTACGATCCTGACCGGATGCAGAGCCTTACCTTCAACGACGAAGTGCGGTCGTGGGGAGGCTTCTTCGGAGCGCTGCGCGAAGCGCTGGCCCAGCAGGGGACGAAGGGCGGAGCCGGCCTCCGAATTCTCACCGAGACGGTTACTTCTCCCACCATGGCCGCGCAGATGGCGGCGATCCAGAAGCTTTATCCGCAAGCCAAGTGGCACCAATGGGAGCCGGCGGGCGCGCATTCGGCCCGCGCCGGCGCCGCGATGGCGTTCGGCGCGCCGGTCAACACGTATTACAACGTGGCCAACGCCAACGTGATCGTGGCGCTGGATGCCGATTTCCTCTCCATGGGGCCGGCGAGTTTCCGCTACGCGCGCGAGTTCGCCGCGCGGCGGCGCGTCCGCGAGGGCGGACCGAAGACCATGAACCGGCTCTACGTCGTCGAGCCAACACCTACGCCCACCGGAACCAAGGCCGATCACCGGCTGCCGCTGCGCGCCGGCGACGTGGAGGAGTTCGCCTGGGCGCTGGCCGGGGCCGTAGGCGCGGCCAAGGCGCCGACGCAGGGCGAGAACAACGATATCTACAAGTGGATCGGCCCCATCGCGCGCGACCTTCAGCGCAATGCCGGCGCCTGCCTGGTAATCCCCGGCGACCAGCAGTCACCCACCGTCCACATGCTGGCGCACGTGATGAACCAGGCGCTGGGCAATGTCGGCAAGACGGTTTTCTACACCGACCCGGTGGAAGCCAATCCGGTGGACCAGGTCGCGTCGATCCAGGACTTGGCTAAGGACCTGTCGGCCGGTGCGGTCGATCTCCTGCTCATCATCGGCGGCAACCCGGCCTTCAACGCTCCGGTCGAACTGGGCTTCGCGGACCAGATCAAGAAGGCGCGCGTGCGCGCCCACCTGAGCCTTTACAACGACGAAACCACTGTCTGCTGCCAGTGGCACCTGCCGGCCGCGCACTATCTGGAATCCTGGGGCGACACGCGCGCCTTCGACGGCACCGCCAGCATCATACAGCCGCTCATCGCGCCGCTTTACAACGGCCGGTCGGAGTGGGAAGTAGTTCAGATGCTCACCGACACCCCCCTGATGGGCGGTCAGGAGATTGTCAAGGGCTACTGGGCAACCAAGCACACCGGCGCGGATTTCGAGACCTGGTGGAAGCAGGCGGTGTATACAGGTGTAGTGCCCGATACCGCGGCACAAGTTCGCACGCCCGCGCTGCGAACTGCCGGCGTTTCGGCCCCGGTGAAGCATGAGCACCTGGAAGGGAATCTAGAGGTAATCTACCGGCCCGATCCCTACATCTACGACGGCCGCTTTGCCAACAACGGCTGGTTACAGGAAGTGCCCCGGCCCATCACCAAGATGACCTGGGACAATGCCGCCCTGCTCGGCCCCGGAACCGCCGCCCGCTTGGGCGTTGATACCGGCGATGTTTTGCAGTTGACTTACCAGGGGCGCACGCTCAAGGCTCCGGTTTGGGTGCTTCCGGGCCAGGTCAACGGCGCGGCCACGCTGTTTCTGGGTTTCGGGCGCACGCGCGCCGGCCGCACCGGCGATGGCATCGGCTTTAACCCGTACGGCATCCGCACCGCGCAGGGCCTCTGGAGCAGCACCGGGCTGGAAGTCAAGAAACTCCCGGAAAAATACGAGTTCGCGCTCATTCACGACCAGCACGCGCTTGATACCCGGCGCGAGATCATCCATCACGGCACCCTCGAAGAGTACAAGAAGGATCCGGCCGCTGTCCACGAAGGCTACGAGCCTCCCGCCCGCGGCTTGACGCTGTATCCGGAATGGAAGTACGAAGGCTACGCCTGGGGCATGGCGATCGACCTGACCGCCTGCACCGGATGCAGCGCCTGCGTTACCGCCTGCGTGGCGGAAAACAATATTCCGGTGGTCGGCAAAGACCAGGTGCGGCGCTACCGCAACATGCACTGGCTGCGCGTCGATGCCTACTATAACGGCGACCCCAACAATCCCGACATCTACAATCAGCCCGTACCCTGCCAGCAGTGCGAGAACGCTCCCTGCGAGCTGGTCTGCCCCGTACAGGCCACCAGCCACAGCTCGGAAGGCCTCAACGACATGGTCTACAACCGCTGTGTAGGGACCCGCTACTGTTCGAATAACTGCCCTTACAAGGTGCGGCGCTTCAATTTCTATCTCTTCCAGGATTTCGAAACCCCCAGCCTGAAGCTGCTCCGCAATCCCGACGTCACCGTGCGCAGCCGCGGCGTGATGGAAAAGTGCACCTACTGCGTGCAGCGCATCAATGCCGCCAAAATCCGCTCGGAGCGCGAGGACCGGAAGGTGTACGACGGCGAAATCGAGACCGCGTGCCAGGCCGCCTGCCCCACCGAGGCAATCGTGTTCGGCAATATCAACGACCCCAAGAGCCGGGTGCTCGAAATGAAGAACCAGAAACTGAATTACGGCCTGCTCGCGGATCTGAATACCCGCCCGCGCACCACTTACCTGGCCGCGCTGCGCAATCCCAACCCGGAGATCGAGGGATGAAAGCAAGTTTTCATATAACGCGGAGCCGCGGAGTACGCGCGGAGAGGCGCCCGGGAATTTCCACCGCGTTTCCTTCGTGCCCCCTGCATCTTCGCGGTGAGAGGTCTTAATCCATGGCTGATGTAATGCAATCACCCCCCAAGCAGGAGATCATCGCTCCCGGCTATACGTTCGGCTCGGTGACCGACCAGATCGCCACGGTTGTTCTTACCAAGAAGACGCCGCTGTTCTGGTTCGCCGGCTTCTCGGTCGGGCTGACCATGCTCCTGCTCCTGCTGGCCTCCATCGGTCTGCTGCTGACCAAGGGCGTCGGAATCTGGGGCATCATGATCCCCGTCGGCTGGGGATTCGCCATCACGAATTTTGTGTGGTGGATCGGTATCGGCCACGCCGGCACGCTGATTTCCGCTATTCTCCTTCTGCTCAACCAGCAGTGGCGCAACTCCATTAACCGGTTCGCCGAGGCCATGACGCTATTCGCGGTGGCCTGCGCCGGCATGTTTCCGCTGCTGCACATGGGCCGTCCGTGGCTCTTCTACTGGATGTTTCCCTATCCCAACACCATGGGCGTGCAGCCTCAGTTCCGCAGCCCGCTGGTGTGGGACGTATTCGCGGTCTCGACGTACGCCACCGTTTCCGCGCTGTTCTGGTTCGTGGGTCTGATCCCCGACCTCGCCACGCTGCGCGACCGCGCCCAGAACCGGATCGGCCGCACCATCTACGGAATGCTGGCTATGGGCTGGCGCGGTTCGGCGCGGCATTGGAGCGTTTACGAAACCGCCACGCTCCTGCTGGCCGGCCTCGCAACCCCGCTGGTTCTTTCCGTGCACACGGTCGTCAGCTTCGACTTCACCATCGCCATCGTTCCCGGCTGGCACAGCACCTTCTTCCCGCCCTACTTCGTCGCCGGCGCCATCTATTCCGGCTTCGCCATGGTGCTGGTCCTGGCGATTCCGCTGCGCGTCGCCTACGGGCTGCAGGGGCTGATCACCGATCGGCATCTCGAAAATGCCGCCAAAATCATGCTCGCCACCGGCCTGATCGTCGCCTACGCTTACATCCTGGAGACCTTCAACGCCTGGTACAGCGGCGACGTGTTTGAAGAGGCCGCCATCTGGCACCGCATGACCGGCCCGTACATGTCGACATACTGGTTCCTGATTTCCTGCAACATCCTGGCGCCGCAGGTGCTATGGATCCGCAAGGTGCGGACCACGCCGTGGATGCTGTTCCTCAGCTCCATGGTAGTTCTCATCGGCATGTGGCTCGAACGGTACGTGATCATCGTCAGCAGCCTGGCGCAGGACTTCCTGCCATCCTCCTGGGGCTACTTCCACGCCACCCGCTGGGATTGGGCCACCTACGCCGGCACCATCGGGCTGTTTATCTTCCTGTTCTTCCTGTTCATCCGCCTGCTGCCCATGATCTCTATTTTTGAAGTGCGCACCCTGCTGCCGGGCGCCCGGGTCAAGGAGGAAGCGAAAGGATGACCCAACCAATTTACGGCATCATGGCCGAATTCGACGACCCGACGTCGTTGGTCCATGCCGCCCGCGCGGCCTATCAGCGGGGTTACCGCAAGCTCGACGCCCATACTCCGTTCCCCATCGAGGAGCTCAGCGATGCGCTGCATCTGCACAAGAACCGCCTGCCGCTGATCGTCCTGCTGGGCGGGATCTGCGGCGGCCTCACCGGGTTTCTGCTGCAGGCCTACGTCACGGTCTACCAGTTCCCGATCAATATCGGCGGGCGCCCGCTGCTGAGCTGGCCGTCCTACATCATCATCACGTTCGAGCTGACGGTCCTGTTCGCGGCGCTTTCGAGCGTGCTCGGCCTGCTGGCGCTGTGCGGCCTGCCCATGCCCTACCACCCGGTTTTCAATGTTCCGAGTTTCGCCATGGCCTCGCGCCACAAGTTTTTCCTCTGCATCGAATCGAGCGATCCGCTCTTCGAACACGACGCCGTGGTCGCCTTCCTGCAGAGCTTCGACCCGCGGGAGGTATCCGACATTGCGCATTAAGCTTGCAGACATTTCGTTCGGGTCCTGCCGCCGCAGTGCCGCGCCGCTGCTTCTGTTGGGCCTCGCGCTTTCGCTCTCCGCCTGCCGGCAGGACATGCAGGTGCAGCCCAAGTACATTCCGCTGCGGCAATCCACGTTTTTTGGCGACAACCGCTCGGAACGCCCGCTTGTGGCCGGGACCGTACCGCGCGGCCATCTCGACGACGACGTCGCCTACTACACCGGCAAAGATGCCGCCGGCAAGTATGTGACCGAGTTCCCTTTCAAGGTGGATAAGGCGGTCATCGAGCGCGGTCAGAACCGGTTCAACATTTATTGCACGCCCTGCCACGATCAGCTCGGCACGGGCAACGGCATGATTGTCCGCCGCGGCTACCGCCATCCTCCCTCGTACCACATCGACCGCCTGCGGCAAGTTGAGAACGGATACATTTTTAACGTGATTACCGACGGTTTCGGCGCAATGCCCGATTACGCAGCCCAGATTCCTCCGCAGGACCGCTGGGCCATCGTATCCTATATCCGCGCGCTGCAGCTCAGCCAGAACGCATCGGTCAACGATGTTCCGGCGGATGCCCGCGCCCAGCTCGGAGGCGCACAATGACCGCCCCGATGCTCGATTTCCGTGTCTCCACCGAACTGGCTCGTGACCTCCGCGGCTGGCGCACGCGCGCGCTGATTGTCGGGGTTCTCGGCCTCGCCGCCTGCGGCATCGGCTGGGTGATGGAACCCGACCAGTTCTTCCGTTCGTACCTGTGGGCGTACGTTTTCTATGTCGGCCTGGCGGCGGGAAGCATGGCCTGGCTGATGCTGCAGTATCTTACCGGCGGCGCCTGGGGAGTGGCAATCCGCCGTCCGGCCGAGGCCGCTGCGCGCACGCTGCCGCTCATCACGCTGCTGTTTATCCCGGTGGGCCTGGGTATTCCAAACCTGTATCTCTGGTCGCACCCCGCTATCGTCAAAGCCGATTCCGTGCTGCAGCACAAGAGCACCTATCTCAACGTCCCCTTCTTCATTGCCCGTGCCATTCTGTATCTCGGCATGTGGAACCTGATTTCCCTGCTGCTCAACCGCTGGTCGCTTCAGGAAGACGGCCACGCCGATCCCGCTCTGCGCAGCAAGATGGCCAGGGTCAGCGGTCCAGGCTTGGTGTTCTGGGGGTTCAGCGTAACCTTCATGGCGTTTGACTGGGTGCTCTCCATCAATCCGCACTGGTATTCCACCATGTTCGGCCTGCTCTTCATCGCCGGCCAGGGGCTTTCCTCGATGGCCTTCCTCATCACGGTCCTCGTGATGCTGTCCTTTCGGCGGCCCATGCGGGATGTGCTCACGCCGCGCCACCTGCATGATGTCGGCAAGTTGCTGCTGGCCCTCGTGATGGTGTGGGCGTACTTTTCGTTCTCGCAGTTTCTGATCGTCTGGGCGGGTAATCTGCCGCAAGAGATCACCTGGTATATCGCGCGCCTCGGCGGCGGCTGGCAGTACGTGGCACTCATCCTGGTGCTCGGCCATTTCGCTCTGCCCTTTGCTCTGCTGCTGTCCCGCGACCTGAAACGCAATTTCAAGCTCCTGCGGGGCATCGCCGTCTTCATCATAGTGATTCACTTCGTGGACGTCTTCTGGCTGGTCGAGCCCGATTTCAGCCACGCCCTGTTTCGCATAAGCTGGCTGGATTTCGCCGCGCCCATCGGCCTCGGCGGCATCTGGCTGGCCTACTTCCTGATGCAACTGGAGCGGCGCCCGCTGGTTCCGCTTCACGATCCCAATCTGGGGGAGGCTTTGGAACATGGCCGGTAACCATCATCATCCCGACGAAGAACGGCATGATATCCGCCTGCCGGATATGAGCCGCCCCGGGTTGAGCCACGAAAAGTCGGACGTGGACGTCTCGGCGCTGTTGCGCTTCGGCATCGGGCTCGCCGCGCTTGCGGTGGTTTCGTTTGTACTGATCTGGGTCTTCTATCGCGTACTGGAAGGCGCGCATGGCGGACCGGTGCCGCCCACCGGCCTCAATATCACCGCTACGGCGCTGCCGCCCGAGCCGCGCCTGCAGGAAACGCCTATTTCTGACCTCAAGCAGATGCTGGACGCGCAAGACAAGCTGCTGCACACCTACGGCTGGGTCGATCGCCAGCACGGCATCGTCCGCGTTCCCATCGACCGGGCCATTGACATGCTGGCGCAGCGCGGGCTTCCGTCCCGGGCCACCCCGGGTCCGGCCAGCGCGGCCGCCAGTGTCACCATTCCGGATGAGAGCGGGCTTGGGCCGATCATGATCCAACCCGGTGGTCCGCTGCATTCGCAACTGGAAAACCATGCGGCCCAGGCCGCGGGAGGGAGTCATTAAGTGTATTCGAAGTTCTTGGTTTTAGCCGCTTGCGCGGGCGTGGCGCTGGCCCAACCCGGCCAGCCCGCACCGGCGCAGCCGTCCTATAGTTTGCAGGACAGTTCGCTCAAGCCCGCCCTGCCTGGCGCGCTCGTGGGTGTCGGCATCGACCAGAAGCTCAACCAGCAGATTCCGCTCAACCTCGTCTTTCACGATGAAGCCGGCCGCGACGTCGCCCTTTCTACCTTCTTCCAGCCTCAAAAGCCCGTCCTGCTCGTCCCGGTTTATTACACTTGCCCGATGCTGTGTTCCGAGATCCTGACCGGCGTGGAGAGCGCGCTCAAGGCCGTCTCCTTCAACCCGGGCCAGGACTTCGAAGTGGTGGCGTTCAGCTTCGATCCGCGCGACACACCGGAAATCGCCGCCGCCAAGAAAGCGAACTATCTCCGCCGCTACAACCGTCCCAACACCGCCAACGGCTGGCACTTCCTCACCGGCAGCGAGGCCAGCGTTCGCGCGCTGACCGACGCCATCGGCTATCACTACAAGTTCGACCCCAAGACCAATCAGTACGCGCACGCCAGCGGCATCATGATCGCCACGCCCGACGGCCGGCTGTCGCGCTATTTCTACGGCGTTGATTACGCCGCCAAGGATTTGCGCCTGGGACTGGTGGAGGCATCCTCGGATAAGATCGGCAGCCCGGTCGACCAGCTTTTGCTTTTCTGTTACCACTACGACCCCGCCACCGGGAAGTACGGCGCCGTCAGCCTCAACATTCTGCGCGCCGCCGGCGCCGCATTCGTGCTGTTCGGCGGCTTCTTCCTGTTTATTCTGCTACGGCGGGAGCGGCACACCGCACGATAACTCGATATGGGCAACTTCCTCTCTCTCTTTCTGCAAGCAGCCCTGACGCCGGAGGTGGATGCACTTACCGCCTTCCTTGTCGCCGTCTCGGCCTTCTTTACAGTTCTGATCTTCGCGGCCATTTTCTTCTTCGCCGTCAAGTACCGCCGCCGTTCCGAGCGGGAGTTGCCGGAGCCGGTGCACGGCAACCTGCCACTCGAAATCGCCTGGAGTGTCATCCCCTTCGGACTCACCATGATCATGTTCGTCTGGGGCGCCGACCTGTTCTTCCGCGAAAGCCGCCCGCCCGATAATGCCACGCAGATCTACGTGGTGGGCAAGCAGTGGATGTGGAAGCTCCAGCACATGGACGGACACCGCGAAATCAACGAGCTCCACGTTCCCGTCGGAAAGCCGGTGAAGCTCACCATGACCAGCGAGGACGTCATCCACAGCTTCTTCGTCCCAGCCTTCCGCGTCAAGGAGGACGTGGTTCCGGGCCGGTACTCCACGCTCTGGTTCACGCCGACCACACCCGGCAAGTACCACCTCTTCTGCGCCGAATATTGCGGCACCAACCATTCCCGCATGATCGGCACTATATATGTCATGAATCCGGAGGAATACCAGACCTGGGTGAGCGGCGGCGCGCCGATGGGTTCGCTCGCCGAGGAAGGAGGCAAGCTGTTCGAGAGCCTCGCCTGCGCCAACTGCCATCACGCCGACGGCAGCGGGCGCTGCCCTACGCTGGTGAACGTCTTCGGCCACCAGGTGGAGCTAACCGGCGGCAACCATGTCACAGCCGACGAAGCCTATATCCGGGAGTCCATCCTCCAGCCGAACGCCAAGATTGTGTCCGGCTACCAGCCGATCATGCCTTCCTTCCAGGGCCTGGTCACGGAGGAGGGCGTGGTGGAGTTGATCGAGTACGTCAAATCTTTGAGCCCGAAGCCGGGCATGCCGTCGGTCACCAACGGCATTGCCGCCGGCACGGTGCCCCATCGGTAGAACATATATGATTACCGCGGCAGTACAAGAACGAGAGCATTATTTAAATGAAAGCTACGGCCTGAAGTCGTGGCTGCTCACGAAAGATCACAAGCGCATCGCCCTGCTCTACCTGTTCACCATCACCCTCTTCTTCGCCGTCGGCGGGGTGTTTGCAACGGTGATCCGTATCGAGTTGATCACGCCCAGCGGCAATTTCGTCTCCTCGGAGACCTATAACAAGATGTTCACCATGCACGGGATCGTGATGATCTTCTTCTTCCTGATCCCGTCGATTCCCGCCGTGCTAGGCAATTTCTTTCTGCCGATAATGATCGGCGCGCGCGATCTGGCCTTTCCCAAGATCAACCTGCTGAGCTGGTACCTGCTGG
The DNA here is from genome assembly GCA_035508655.1 of Bryobacteraceae bacterium. GTDB lineage: Bacteria > Acidobacteriota > Terriglobia > Bryobacterales > Bryobacteraceae > DATGMB01. The sequence continues at coordinate 10,392 of DATJMP010000064.1, read as the reverse complement.
TGGCGGGCGGCCTCTTCGCGATCTTCGCCATGCTCGCGGGCGGCGTGGACACCGGCTGGACTTTCTACGTGCCATATAGCACGGGGTACTCCAATACCTGGGTGATCGCCACGGCGATCGGCATCTTTATCGCCGGCTTCTCCTCCATTCTCACCGGCCTGAACTTCATCATCACCGTGCACACTATGCGCGCGCCGGGCATGACGTGGTTCCGCATGCCGCTGTTCGTGTGGTCCCAGTACGCCACCGCGCTCATCCAGGTGCTGGGAACGCCGGTGCTGGCCGTCACCATCGTGCTGGTCTTTTGCGAGCGCTTCTTCCACATCGGCATCTTCGACCCCGCGTTGGGCGGCGACCCCGTCCTGTTCCAGCACCTCTTCTGGTTCTACTCCCACCCCGCGGTCTATATCATGATCCTGCCTGCCATGGGCGTGATCAGCGAGCTGATCTCGACGTTTTCGCGCAAGCGGGTCTTCGGCTACGAGTTCGTCGCGTTTTCCAGCCTCGCCATCGCGATCCTGGGCTTCCTGGTCTGGGGGCACCACCTGTTCGTGAGCACGCAGTCCATCTACGCCGGGATGATCTTCTCGTTCCTCAGCTACTTCGTGGCTATCCCTTCGGCCATCAAGGTGTTCAACTGGACCGCCACCTTATATAAAGGCTCAATCTCCTATGAGACGCCAATGCTGTACGCCTTCGGCTTCATCGGCCTCTTTACCATCGGCGGCCTGACCGGCCTGTTCCTGGCCTGCCTGGGCTTCGACGTCCACGTCACCGACACCTATTTCGTCGTCGCCCATTTCCACTACATCATGGTGGGCGGCGCCATCATGGGCTATCTCGGCGGGCTGCATTTCTGGTGGCCGAAGATGACCGGCCGCATGTATCCGGAAGGATGGGCGAAGCTCTCCGCATTGATCATCTTCCTCGGATTCAACCTGACCTTCTTCCCTCAGTTCATCCTGGGCTATCTCGGCATGCCGCGCCGCTATCACACTTATCCGGCGGAGTTCCAGGTATTGCACGTGCTGTCCTCGGCCGGGGCGTCTGTTTTGGCCGTCGGCTACCTCCTGCCCTTCATCTATTTGATGTGGTCGTTGAAATATGGACAAATAGCGGGAGCTAATCCCTGGGGCGCAACCGGTCTGGAATGGCAGACTGCTTCGCCGCCGCCCAAGCATAATTTCGAGAAGACCCCAATTGTGACCCACGAAGCATACGACTACAGCGCCGTTATCGGCTCGGAGGTGGAAGTTGGCTGATTTCGCTCACGCCGAATCGCTCGCCGTCCGCGAGCAGTTCGATACCGCCGAACAGCAGAAAGACGCCTCCACGCTCGGGATGTGGATCTTCCTCATCACCGAAATCATGTTCTTCGGTGGCATGTTCCTGGCCTACACGGTGTATCGCGCCGAGTACTCCTACGCCTTCGCGGTGGCCAGCTCCAGCATGAACGTATACTTCGGCGCATTCAATACGGTTGTCCTGCTGTGCAGCAGCTTCACCATGGTCATGGCCGTGCGCTCGGCCCAGCTCGGGCTGCGCAAAGGCACGGTGGTATACCTGTTTCTAACCCTCATTCTTGGACTTGCGTTTCTCGGTGTGAAGGTGTTCGAGTGGAGCGAAAAGTTCCGCGAGCACCATATTCCCGGCATGGCCGGCTTCCACCTCGATGGTGTGCCGCCGGACCAACAGGGTCAGGCGCAGCTTTTCTTCTCCTTGTACTTCGCCATGACAGGTCTGCACGCGCTGCACATGATCGTGGGCGCCGGCATCGTCATCACGCTCATGTACTTCGCATGGAAAGGGAAATACACGGCCGAATACATGACGCCGGTCGATATCGGCGGCCTCTACTGGCACTTCGTCGATATCATCTGGATTTTCCTTTTCCCGCTGCTGTACCTGATTGACCGCCACCTGGGGAGATATATCCTGTGACCCAACATGTCGATAGCGTCAAAACATACGCCGCCGTCTTCATTGCGTTGATCATTCTCACCGTCGTCACCACGGCGGTGGCCTTCGTTGACCTCGGCCCGTTCAGCGTGGTCGCCGCGCTCCTCATCGCCTGCGGCAAGATGCTGCTGGTGGCGCTCTTCTTCATGCACGTCCGGCACAGCACCCGGCTCACGCGCCTGGTGCTGGTCGGAGCCGTCCTGTGGCTCGGCATCCTGATCGCGTTCACGCTTTCGGACGTCTTCAGCCGCGGCTGGCTTGGCGTGCCCGGAAGATAGGCCGCCCGATTCAGAAAGCCCGGGCCGGGCATGCCCGGCCCTTACACGCTCGTGATCTGTAACGGCCCGCCGCCCCACGGGTTGCCGCGACTGTCGGTCAGCGGCACCGTCTCGCCCTGCATCATAATACCTCTACCGCCCCGTCGGACGATTTCCCTGAACTTGCGATTGCGCGCGATCGCCCCGCAGGCCGGCTGTACAGTGTCAAGCCGTTCCAGTTCCCACAGGCGGTGCCGGACAACCGCGCCGTCCCGCTGGCTAAGCCCCTTCTGGTCCGAAACTCTCAGGCTCCTCGATCCCATGGTCTGCGAGCCACCCTTCCCCAGGATTTGCAAGCCGCGACCTCCCGGTTGTGCGGGACACCCCCCGTCGTTAGGATGTCCCATGCCCCAGATTCTATTCCAAAACTAATCCAATTGTTTCAAAAAAAAGAAATGGGGTCCGGAAAAGGCACCCGGGAACGGCGCCCAGCACTACATCTCCACTTCTTTGGGTGGCTTGGGCGGCGCTGGCGGGGCAGGCGGCTTAGCCGGAGCATCCTCGGCATCGGGAATCTCGCTCGGTGCCGTCCCCTCTTTCCTCACCGCTACCGATCCACGGTTGGCGACGATCCGGATAGCCGGCCCGCTTCCCACCCGGCCCTTCAGGGTGGCCGTCCTGCCCTCCACTTCCTTCTGGATTTGCGGTCCGAAATCGTTTACGGCCTGCCCGCGTTGGGCGGTCGCTTCCAGGTCGAAGACCGCCTTTTCCGGCAGCACCAGATCGATGCGCCCGTACCCGGAGCGCGCTTCGATGGTTGGCATCGGCAGCGAGGGCTGCAATTCCACGTCGCCCCGCTCGGTTTCCAGCTCAAGCGATTGCGTAAAGGCTTCCAGCTTCACGTCCTTCGACCGTGTCACCAGTCGCACCGGCCCGGTCACGCCGGATCCGCTCACCTCGCCGCGGTCCAGGCTCAGACGTCCCGGCACGGCTTGCGCCCGAAGTTCGGTGTTGAGCGCTCCCTGGAATTCGAGCGGCCTGGCCAGATTTTTGAATTCCAGTTCGCCCATATAGGCGCCGCGAATCGTCACCTGCCCGCCCACGTTCTCCAGGTCTACGTCCGAGCCGCGCCCGTCCAGGTCCACCGTGCCCTTCACGTCCACGGCGCGAATCAGGTTGCTCCCGTCGATGTTCAGCCGGGCATTGCCGCCGATCTGCGTCAGGTGGACGTCGGCGTGGCCGGATTCCAGGTCGACGCCGCCGTCGATTCCGCTGATGTCCAGATCCCCGGAATGGCCGTGCGTCTCTACTTCCATGCTCCGCGGGACGGTCACTTCCAGGTCGTCGCTGACCCGCTCATCGTTGGGCGTGTGGTCCTGATTCGTGCGGACCACCAGGCGGCCGTTTTCGGGCACGATTTCCACAGGCGTGACAGCATTGGCGCGGTCCGCGTTCTCACGACTCCACGCCCGCACCTGCTTGTGTCCGTTCACCATGATCTGGGCTGTATCGGCGCCGGTGACCTTGAGGTTGCCGCGCGGATTTTCAAATACCACCCGCTTCATTCCCGCGGCCGGGGCCTGTGCCGAGACCGGGTAGTCGTAGCTTTCACCCACCACCCAAGTTCCCATGTCGTAGTGCAGGCCGTGCCTCCGTCCTTCCCACATGCCCCAGCCGATGAGGCAGATCAGCACTACCAGCACAACATCTCCGCCGCTGAACCAGCCGGCCCGCTGCCGGAACAGGAACACCTCGATCAGCCGCAGCAGTCCCCAGACGATGAGCACGAAGGGCCAGTACTGCGCCGCCAGGTCGAATAGAGGCGCCTCCGGGTGGAGGTTGCGCCACAGGAAGAACGCGCCGATCAGCAGCAGCAGCAGGGGCCCGGTTACCGAACGGTTTCTCATTGTGCATCTCCCGGTCTGTTCTCCGTCCCGTACTGCGACTGCCGGTAGCTCGGCCCGCTCGAGGGCGGGGGACCGCTTGGGGCAGGGAAGGGCTGGCGCGGCGGCATCGGTGGCACCGGATGCCGCGGCTGCGCACCCCGCCCCAGCAGGCTAAGCAGGCCGAAAACGATCAGCAGCACCGGCCAGGTCTGGTCGAACCCGTAGCGGGTGAAATTGTTCAGCGCGAACAGCACCCCCACGGTAATCAGCGTGACAGGTCCGCGAACGGCACGGGCCAGAGAGGCCCTTTCGTCCATATAGCGGGACCGGTCCGCCGGATCCTGCAAGCCCGGTGGTCCGCCAGAGGCGGCATGTCGCCCTGCCAGGGGCTCACCGCCGTTCATGCCGCGCCTCCTCGTGAGCCGCACCGCCGGCGAAGCGCCCGTAGAGCAGGTAAACGCCTCCCGCGATCAGCAAAACAGGCCAGTAGCGGATCACTCTTTCAAAATCGAACAGATCCAGCGTATAGAGCAGCATCACCACGCCCAGCAGCACCAGTGTCACGCCCGCCGCAGGGGCGTTGTGCCCGCGCAGCTCGATGATGCTGGAGTATTCGTCCACCGGTTCGCCGGCGCGCCGTTTCAGCGCCGTGTGATACGCCTCGAAGGCCATGTAGAACATCCAGGCACAGATGAGAATGCCGAAAATCGGCTCCATCCCGTGCACCGCGTTGGAGTTGGTGATGGTCACCAGAATTCCCCAAATAACCGCGTGCACCAGGCCCTTTGCGTACTGCCCGTTGTAGATCGCGCCCACGCCCGGAATCCAGCCCAGGAAAAACGCAAGCCCCGGGGAGATCTCGGGGTATGGATAAGGGCTGCGCGCGGAGGGCTGGAAACCCGGCGTTGGCGCAGCCGCGGGGGGTGGTCCGGCCGCCGGCTCCGGCTGGGGCACGTGCTCGGCGCAAAATACGGTGCCGAAGGCGTCCCGCCGGCATTCCGTGCAAACCGGTTTGCCGCAGGTTCGGCAATAAGCCGTGGCCGCTACCTCTGGATGATTTTCGCAGTTCATTTTCGTTTCCTCACGCCGGATCTCAGCCGGCGTCTACTCTCCGCCCGATTCGGACACCTACAGCCGCTTCACCTGGCCCCCTGCGAACCGTTCTGTGGTTCGCTCGGGTGGCCTACCGGCAGCCGGTGCTCGTCGGCAGGCGCCGCAGGTTGAGCGTCCCGGTCCTGCTGCTGCCACTCCTTGAGCATCGTCTGAATCTGGTACACCACTTTCAAGTTCTCGTAAAACTTAACCGATCGGGACCACGTCCGCACCGCCCGGTCTTCAACTCCCGCCCACACTTCCGAAGGCCGCAAATCCGAGGGCCGCAACTGCCGCACCGGTGTCACCAGCCGCGCCATGATGGAAAGCGAGAGAATCGTCATCGCCATTCCCATCGCAAACTTCGGCTGCAGGAACCCGGCCAGCAGATCGCCCATCCACCTCGGGATCCGGCTGCGCTTGCCCTTGCTCCATGGCGCGTCGAACAGAATGCGCGTCACCAGCTCCGGCGGCGGCTCCACTTCGGCCGCGCTCTCCATGAACGCCAGCGCGGCCGACGCGTCCCGTGCCAACTCCGCGCACGCCGCGCACTCGCCCAAGTGGCGCTCCAGCTCGAAGCGCTCCGCCGAGCTCAGCGTGGCGTAATCGCAGATCAGATTTTCGGCGTCCGCGCAAGTCATACAGCCAGCTTCTGCTTCCGCAGCAATCGTCCCAATTCCGCCCGTCCCCGGTTGATCCGCGACTTCACCGTTCCTTCCGGTATCTCTAACACCGCGGCGATCTCCCGGTACTCCATCTCCTGCAAATCCCGCAAAATTACCGCTTCCCTCAGGTCCGGCGAGAGCCTCTGCAGGGTGGCCTGCAGGATTTCGCTAGCCTCCCGCCCCGCCAGCGCCTGGTCCGGCCTCGCCGGCGCGCCCACCCGCTCCTCCAGCACCGGCAGTTGGTCCTCGATCGAATCCGTGACCCGCTCCTGTCGTGTGCGGCGATAATGATCGATCAAAAGGTTACGCGTCACACGCGCCAGCCACGTCGCAAACGACCCCTCCGCCGCGTGAAACGTCCGCAGCGTCCGGAAAACCCGCAGGAACACCTCCTGAGTCAGGTCCTGCGCTTCCGTACCGCTGCCCGTAAACCGGTAGCACAGGGCATATACCTTCCGCGTGTGCAGCCGCACCAGCTCCTCCCAGGCGGCTTCTTGGCCGCGGAGGCACTGCGCTACCAGGCTCGATTCGGAATCCAAGCTACTTTCTACCAGATTCGAGCCTCCACGACCAGGGGTCTCGAGGGCGGCGAAGCTTCCGAACGGCATCGTGGCGGCGGCCATGACCTCATTCTTCTTTCATATGGAGAAACGAGGTCTTATCATGGTAGGTTCAATTTTTCCGGTGGCAACAGCCGCGCCGCGGCCTGAAAACGCGTCATGAAGTGTCCCTTTTGCAATCACCTGGAGGACAAGGTCGTGGATTCCCGGGAGACCCGGGAGGGCGACACCATCCGCCGCCGGCGCGAATGCCTCGCCTGCGAGCGCCGCTTCACTACCTACGAGCGCATTGACGAAGTTCCCTATATGGTCGTAAAAAAAGATGGCCGCCGGGAGAAATTTGACCGCCAGAAGGTATTGGGAGGCCTGTTGAAGGCCTGCGAAAAGCGTCCCGTCAGCATGGCCCGCCTTTCCGACCTGGTAAATAAGGTGGAATCCAAGGTCAGCGATTCCCCCGATCGCGAAATTTCCACTACAGAAATAGGAGAGTTCCTAATGGATGCCCTCCGCGACATGGACAAGATCGCCTACGTCCGGTTTGCCTCCGTCTACCGCGATTTTCAGGACGAGCAGGCGTTCCTGAACGAGCTCAAAAACCTGACTGGAGGTCGCGGTCCCGGGACTGGGAGCCGGTGATCTGCGTCCTTGCCCCGAGGACTTTTCACGGACGGCGCGCTGTTGTGCTAGGCTCTATATCAGAAGATCCACTCCGGGCCCCTGGCCCCCAGCCCTCAACCCCTGATTTCGTGTAACCGTGACGTTTTTTAAGCATCTCTTAAAATAGAGCTTTAATTTTGCTGAGGATTGATGATATCATCAGTCGAAAGTCGAAGCCGGAGGCAGCCGTTTCTGCGCAAAACTTCGGGCCGGACCAGCAGCTCAAATTCTTTTATATCAACCATTTCCCAAGACACCGAACAAGATGGTCGTATGTCAAAGGGGGAGGTGAGTCTTAGTGGACCAGTTTGAAGATCAATTTTTAGCTGATAACCCGGACGGCTTGGGGATCAATTTCGAAGAGGAAGCCAAATTCTTCGATTCCGAAGCCGCGCACGAGGCCGATTTCCTACACCCCACTCCGGCCGAAGAGTCCATCTACACGGATGATCCCGTCCGTGTATACCTGCGCGAAATGGGCGCCGTACCCCTGCTCACGCGAGAAGGCGAAGTCGACTTGGCGCGCCGTATGGAGCGCGGCAAACTACGCATGCAGAAGGCGATTAGCCGGTCCGCCCTGGTGCAGGGCGTGGTCGTGGACCTCTCCGAACAGCTTCGCAAGGGGGCCATTGAACTCGAAAGCGTAGTCGATCTCGGGGATGTAGAAGAAGGCACCCCGGCCGACATCAAAGCCCGGACCGAAGCAGGCAAACATTTCAATGATGTAGTAGTTCTGTACAAGAAGCTGCAGCAGCTCGAAGAAAAGGTTGAGGCGACTCCGCTGGTGAACAAGCGGCCCCGCAAACGGCTCTGCGCCAAGCTGAACCGTGCCAAGGTCGAAACCTCCCTGGCGATCCGCCGCGCGCCGTTCCGTACCAACAAGTGGAAGGAGTTCGCCCGCGAAATCGAGCGCGCGGTGGATGAAATCAGTCATCTCGATAGCGAAACCAAGAAGCTGGAATCCCGCAACAACCCGCTCCAGCAGGCGCGTGTACGCGAGCTGAAGCGCGAAATCCGCAAGCGGGAAGCCACGGCCGGAGCCACTTTACCCGAGCTGCGGCACAGCCTGACCGTCATTCGCCACGGCGAAGCCGAAGCCGAGCGGGCCAAGAAGGACTTGGTGGAAGCCAACCTCCGCCTGGTGGTCTCCGTAGCTAAGAAGTACGTCAACCGCGGACTGCACCTGCTGGATCTCATCCAGGAAGGCAATATCGGCCTGATGCGCGCCGCCGACAAGTTCGAATACCGCCGCGGCTACAAGTTCTCCACGTACGCAACGTGGTGGATCCGCCAGGCTATCACGCGCGCAATCGCCGATCAGTCTCGTACCATCCGCATCCCGGTGCACATGAACGAGAGCATGAACAAGTTCCTGCGCGCCACCCGCGAGCTGGAAAAGGAACTCGGCCGGACGCCAACCAATGATGAAATCGGCCGGCGCATGGATATCCCGGTCGAGAAGGTGCAAAAGCTCAAGACCATTTCCCGCGACCCGGTTTCGCTCGAAACCCCGGTCGGGCGGGATGGCGAATCCGCTCTCGGGGACCTCATCGAGGACCGCTGGGTGGGTTCCCCGGTGGATGCCGTGATCGAATCCAACGTGCGGGACGAAACCGCCGGCATTCTGAAGACGCTTTCTCCCAAGGAGGAGAAGGTGATCCGTATGCGTTTCGGCATCGGGTGCGAGCGTGAGCACACGTTGGAGGAGATCGGCCAGGAGTTCGACGTAACCCGCGAGCGCATCCGCCAGATCGAAGCCAAGGCCCTGCGCCAGTTGCGCGCCCCCGAGCGCGCTCGCAGGCTGCGCGCCCTCATGGCGGCAAGATAGAGCTTTCAGCGCTCAGCACGCTTTCACTATAGGGGCCGGATTTCAGTGGGAATCCGGCCCTTTCCTTTTGGTCCAGGCAAACCGGAGATAGCTGAAAGCTCACATCTGAGAGCTGCCGGCCTGTGTCATGCTATCGGCATGCAACTCAGAGGGAGCCTGGTCATTTTCGCCGTTACGTTGGTCGCGGCCGCTCTTTTCTACGCGGCGGAATTGCCCGTTCTCCCGCCTCCCTATGCAACTCCTTCGGTGACGAATCACCCCCGCGTCATTCCGCAGCCCGCCGGTGCGAAACTCACGGTCCCGCCGGGCTTCCACATCGACGTTTGGGCAGAGGGTTTCCGTACCCCGCGCTACATGCTGCTCGGGCCGAATCAGGAGGTATTGCTGGCGGATTCCACCCGCCGGCCGAACGGCGCCGTCTACGTTTTCTCACCCCAGCAAACCAGGAACGGGTCTGCTGGTGGCTCCGAAGGCAACAAGCCCAAGAAAATTATCGAAGGCCTTCACCAGCCCTACGGCTTGGCGTACCACGACGGTTATCTGTATGTCGGCGAATCCGATTCCGTGAAGCGCTACCCATACGACTCCAAGGGGCTCACCGCCGGTCCCGGCCAGGAAATCATCTCGCTCAAAGGGATCGACCGTTACCACTGGACCCGCAATCTCTTAATCGACCGCGCCGGCAAGAAGCTGTACGTGGCCATCGGATCCGGCTCCAACGACGATGTCGGCGAGGATCCCCGCCGCGCGGCCATCAACCGTTACAACCTCGACGGTACCGGTCACGAATTCTACGCGCAGGGCACGCGCAACCCCGTTGGCATTCATTGGTATCCCGGCACTGACGTCCTCTGGGCCGGAGTGGAAGAGCGCGACACTCTCGGCGACAATCTCCCGCCCGATTACTTCACCCATATCCAGGAAGGCGGATTTTACGGCTGGCCCTTTGCTTACATCGGCCCGCACATCGATCCGATCAACAAGGACAAAGCCCCGCCCGCGCTGGTGGCCAAGACCATCGTGCCCGATGAACTGCTTGGCGCGCACGTGGCCGTGCTCGATTTCGCCTTCTACACCGGCAACCAGTTCCCGGCCGAATACCGCGAGGGCGCCTTCGTGGCTGAGCACGGCTCCTGGAACCGCTCCAAGCGCGATGGCTACCGTGTGGTATTCGTGCCGTTCCAAAACGGTAAACCCTCCGGGCCGCCCAAGCCCGTCGTCACCGGCTGGATGCTTTCGCCGGAGAATATCGATGTTTGGGGCCGCCCGGTCGCCGTGCTCCAACTTCCAGATGGCAGCCTCCTCATCTCCGATGATGGCGGTCGCAAAATCTGGCGCCTGAGCTACGGAAAATAAGTCCTCAGCCGCAACTCCCTAGGATGCATCCCCAGGGCATGCCGGCCTGTCGGGCCTCTTTTCACTTCACCTGTATCCTGATTTACACACCCGCCTTCTCCCAAAATCCATATTCCCCGAAACCTTTTCTTT
>DATJMP010000063.1:0-3253 GCA_035508655.1 Bryobacteraceae bacterium | reverse complement strand
TTCCGCCGCCGGCCCACGATGGAGATGCTCGCGGACGATCTCGCCTCCCTGCGGAGCCTGCTCGCGGAATGAGCGGCCTTCCATAGCCCGGTGTAAGCTGGAAATTCGTGACCACCCTCAATCCCTTCACCGCTGCGGTGGCGTTCGGCGCCGCCTTCCTTGCCGGCGCCATCAACTCGGTGGCCGGAGGCGGCACGCTGGTTTCTTTCCCCACGCTGATCTGGCTAGGTCTCAATTCCATTACCGCCAATGCCACCAGCACCGTCGCTATCTGGCCTGGCACTGTGGGCAGCATCTGGGGTTACCGCCGCGAGCTGCGCAAGGCGGAGGCGCGCTTCCGCATTCTGATGCTGCCCAGCCTTGTCGGGGGCCTGGCCGGCGCGCTCCTGCTGCGATGGACTCCTACTGCCACGTTCGACCGCATGGTGCCCTACCTGATTCTCTTCGCCACCCTGCTCTTCATGGCGCAGGAAACCGTGCAGCGCATGCTGAAAACGGCGGACTCCAAGGCCCGCGGCGGAGCGCGCTGGCTGGTGGGCGCCATCCTGTTCCAGTTTGCGGTGGGCATCTACGGCGGCTATTTCGGCGCCGGCATCGGCATTCTGATGCTGGCGGCACTAAGCATTCTGGGCCTGACCGATATCCACGAGATGAACAGCCTGAAGGTGATCTTCGCCGGATGCATCAACGGGATTGCGGCGCTGTATTTCGTCTATGCCGGCATGGTCTACTGGCCGGATGTGCTCATCATGGCCGTGGGCGCGATTGCCGGCGGTTACGGCGGCGCCGGCGCCGCGCGCAAGCTGGGCCGCACCGCCGTCCGGCGTATTGTGATCCTCATCGGCTTTGGCATGGCCATTTCGCTGTTTGTGAAGAAGTAGGGGCCGGGGACCGGGAGGTGGGCTTCCGTTGACCCTGATCCTTTCTTTCCAGCAACCTTTTCCCCCGGGCCGCCGTATCATCAGTCATGGCCCGTATCCGCTATGCGATCCGCAGTCTGGCTAAGGCTCCGCTGCTCAGCCTGGTCGTCGTTCTTTCCCTCGGACTCGGCATCGGCGCCAACACCGCCATCTTTTCGCTCCTGCACCAGATCGTGCTGGCGTCGCTCCCGGTCGAACGGCCGGAAGATTTGGCGCTGGTGACTTCGCCCCAGGAATTCAAGAGTGGCCGCAGTTCTTCCGACAATTCCGGCGGTCAGGATTTCAACTTCAGCTATCCCATGTTTCGCGCTCTGGAAACTCGTGCCCGTGGTGTGGCCGGCCTGGCAGGCTTCCGCAACATCAGCGCCAATCTTGCCTTTCGCAGCCAAAGCGTGAGCGGCGGCGCGATGATCGTCTCCGGCGGGTATTTCCCCCTGCTCGGCGTCAAGCCGATCCTCGGCCGCACGATCATGCCAGAGGATGACCGCACCGGCGCCGGCAACCCGGTCGCCGTGCTTGGCTATGGTTACTGGCACGACAAGCTGGGCGGCGGCACGGACATTCTGAATCAGGCGATCCACATCAACGGCCAGGTATTTACGATCGTCGGCGTGGCTCCCCCCGGTTTCAACGGCACCACGCTGGGCCAACAACCGAGCGCGTACGTGCCGATGTGCTTCAAGCCGCAGCTCACGCCCAACTGGGATGGCACCGATCGCTGGAACGATTACTGGATTTACATGCTCGTCCGCCGTCAACCGGGCCAAACGCTGGCGCAGGCCGCGGCGGCGCTCAACAGCACCTATGCCGGCCTGGTGGAGGAGCAGGCGAAAATCGTGCCCGATCGGGATGCCAAACGGAGGCAGCGCTTCCTGCAATCGCGTCTCGCGCTGAAAGACGGCCGCCAGGGCAGCAGCTCTTTGCGCGAAGGACTGCGCACGCCCATCTTCATCCTCATGTCGGCCACCGCCCTCGTGCTGCTCATCGCCATGGCGAACGCCGCAAATCTTCTGCTGGCGCGCGCCGCCGCCCGCCGCCGCGAGCTCGCCATCCGTGCCGCCATGGGGGCGGGCCGAGGCGAAATCATGGGCCAATTGCTCTCCGAAGCCCTGCTTCTCGCCTCGGGTGGCGCGGCGTGCGGCCTTGCCCTCGGCTGGATTACGCTGAAGCTGCTGATGGCGGAGTTCGCCGGCGATGAGCCAGTCCACTATCTCACCACCAGTCTCCAGTGGCCCGTACTGCTGTTTGCCATGTCGCTCTCGCTCGCCACAGGCCTTCTCTTCGGTCTCTATCCCGCCTGGGCGGCGGCGCGCGATTCGCTGGCCGTCACGCTCAAGGACGAATCCGGCACCTCCTCCGGCACGCACGGCGCGGCCCGCATGCGCCAGGCGCTGGTGTGCGCGCAGGTGATGATCGCGGCCATCCTGCTGATTCCGACCGGCCTGTTTCTCAAGAGCCTGGTCAACCTGATGCACGTCAATCTCGGCATGAACACGGAAAACCTCATCGTTTTCTCCGTCTCTCCCGCCCGGAACGGGTACAAGCTGGAGCAGAACCGCGCGCTGTTCGACCGCATCGAAACCGAACTGGCCGCGATTCCCGGCGTGCGCGGAGTGACCGCCGCGCTCGTTCCGTTGATTGCCGGCGATAACTGGGGCAACAGCCTGAAAATCGAGGGCCGCGCTTATCACGAAGACGACAATTCCTACGTCAACGAGGTCTCTCCCGGCTACTTCGGCAAAATGGCTATCCCGCTCGTCTCCGGCCGCGAATTCACGTTGAGCGACAATGCCTCCGGACCGCCGGTCGCCGTGATCAACCAGCATTTCGCCAGGAAACTGCTGGACGGCCGCAATCCCATCGGCGTGCACATCACTGCCGACGACAAGCCGATGGAAATCGTCGGCGTGGTGCGCGACAGCCACTATTCGGGTGTGAAGCAGGAGGTGCCGAATGTCTACTACGTCCCGTGGCGCCAGGACAAGCAGTTGAACGATCTCACCTACTACACCCGCACTGCGCTTCCGCCCGCTCAAATCTTCCCGCAGATCCGGCGCGTCATGGCGGATATCGACCGCACCCTGCCGATCGAGAACCTGCGCACCATGGAGGCGCAGATCAACGACAACATCCAATCGGACCGCCTGGTCTTACAACTCGCGGCGGCCTTTGCGGTGCTCGCCACGCTCTTGGCTATGCTCGGTCTCTACGGCGTAATGGCGCACAGCGTCACCCGCCGCACGCGGGAAATCGGCATCCGCATGGCGCTGGGCGCGCAGCCCGGCCGCATTCGCGGCATGGTCCTGCGCGAGATGCTGTGGATTCTGGCCATC
>DATJMP010000062.1:0-24531 GCA_035508655.1 Bryobacteraceae bacterium | reverse complement strand
CGCACGCGGTTATTGTTGACGTCGCCAATATAGACGTTTCCCTTGGCATCCACCGCCAGCGGTGTCTGCACGATCATAGCCTGGGGATAAAGATCCAACTGCGCGCCCGTGGCCAGCCCGCCGTCGCCACTGAAACCTTCGCTGCCGCTGCCGGCGAATGCGTTGATGATACCCGTATTCGCCGCGATCACCCTGACCCGGTTTGCTCCCGAATCGGCCACATAGATGTTCCCTGCGGCATCTACCGCGATTCCGGTAACGGCTTCGAACGTGGCGGACTTCGCGGCTCCGCCGTCGCCCGTATTCCCCTGCGCTCCCGTGCCGGCAATGTTCGTGATGATGCCCGCCGGCGTCACTTTCAAAACACCGTATCCCACCGCGAGATACAGATTCCCGACGGTATCCGGCGTCATGGCGAAGACGTAAGGCATCGGGACCGCGCTGGCGGACTTGCCGTTGGAAGGAGCGCCAGGTACCCCCGTTCCGCCCCAGGTGCTGATGTTGCCGTCCGTCCCCACCTTGCGGATCCGGTAATTGAACCCGTCGGCGATGAAGACATTCCCTTGCGAATCGAGCGCGAGATCGTCGGGCATATTGAGCAGTGCGGAAACCGCCGGACCGCCGTCACCCGCGAAATGCAGTTTTCCCGCTACTGTGGTCAGGTTACCCGTCGGCGTGATCTTGCGGACGCGGTGCGTATCTTCGACCGTGAACACATCGCCCGCGGCATCGACGCTCACGTTGGATGGCGTTTCCAGGCTGGCGCTGGTAGCAGGTCCGTCGCCCGGTGAGCCGAATTCCCAATAATTTCCGGCCACCACCGACATGGGGCCTCCCGGCGCGATCTTCAGAATCACATCGTAATCCGAATCGGCCGTATAGATGTTGCCCGCCGAATCGAGGCAGAGTCCCACAGGCCACCCGAACGACATGGCGAGCGCACCGCCGTTGCCTGGCTGCCCGTAGCTACCGTTCCCGGCAATCGTGCTGATGGTGCCGCCCACCGTGAACTTGCGAATGCGCGAATTGCCGGAATCGGCCACATAGACGTTGCCGGAATTGTCCACGGCCAACCCGCTCGGATCGTTCAACGCGGCCGAGGTCGCAGTCAGATTATCTCCGTTGTAGCCGTAGCCGGCCACCCCGGCGATCGTGTGAATCTTGCCGTCAGCCGTGACCTCGCGAATATAATCGCCCGCCGGCGATGTCTCCGTGAAGTAAACATTACCCGCGGTGTCTACGGCCACCGCGAACACGTCGCCGACCTCTGCATTAGTGGCCAACCCGCCATCACCGCTATGTCCGTACGTGCCCGACCCCGCCAACACCGTCAAGTTTCCCGACGGCGAATACTTCAACACCCCGCCCTCGAGGCCCACATAGAAGCTGCCGTCGGCTCCCATTTTCAAATCGAAGCCTGGGGCCGGCACCAGCGCGAAGGTGCTGATCGTGCCGCCAGGCGCAACTTTTCGAATGCGTCCATTGTCGGAATCCAGAATATACAGATTGCCGGCACCGTCCGGGATCGCGGCGGTTGGGAAAAACAGCAGGGCGGACGTTGCGGGTCCGCCGTCGCCGAGCGGAAAAGCTCCCGCCAGCGTCTTCAAGATATATGGATAGGAGTTAGTCTGCGCCGCTGCGCAGGCGGCCAGTGCTGATAAGTAGAGAACTCCGCTTCCGATTCGCGGCATCATCCCTCCTGGGCCGGAAACATTCTGCCCGGGTTTTGTAGAAACCCCGGATGGTCACACCGTGACGGAGGGATGTCAATCAGGGGAAGCCCTTAGTGGGCGATGTCGGTGACGTCGATGGTTTCGCCTTCCGGGTCCAGCACTTGCACTCGCAGTTTCTTCCCATCGACTTTGAAGATCATGAAATTCTCGGTGCTCACGACCTTCTGCGTGATCCCTGCCGGCGGGCTGTTCACATCGTAGAGCGGCGCTCCACCGCCGCCGCTGATGAAGTAATGAACCCCATTTCGCAGGTAATGCTGGTAGTTATGATCGTGGCCGAAGAGTCCCGCCGTGACTTTATATTTTTCGAACATCGGCATGAGTGCTTTCATGTGCGGGTTATCGTCCTGCCGCCGTTCCACGGCCGTTAGTGGAGGATGGTGCGCCACCACGAATCGGAACTCGGCCTTCTGGCTTCCCGCCAAGTCATCTTCCAGCCAGCGCGTCTCGGCCGTCCAGAAGGCGTCGCGCGCGCTCGCGTCCGGCGCCACGTTCGGCACATCGCTGTCCATCACCGCGAAATGGGCGTTGCCCCAGTTGAACGAGTAATACGCACGCGGGCTGAAAAACTCGTAGAAATAAGAGTCGTTGCGCTCGTGGTTGCCCAGAGCGGGGAAGTACGCCGCCTTGCGCAGCAGTGGGCTCTCGATATCGAAGAACGTCGGCCACAGACTCGAATCCGACCCGTCCGCCACCATATCGCCGCTCTGCACGATGAAATCCGGCGAGGCGTATTTCAGAATCGCCGCCACAACCTTGCGATGCACGTCGTTCCGTGTCCGCGTATCGCCGTACGCCACGAACTGGAACGGCGCTCCCGGCGCCGGCGCCGTTTTGAAGGAGCCGCGCGCTTCCGCGTGCCCCGGCACTTCGTACTGGTAAGTGGTGCCCGGCTGCAGCCCGGTGAAATTGGTTTTCTCCACGCGCAGCGCCGGGCTCGATTTCACGGTTTGTCCCGCGCCCGTCGTCAGCACCGCGCTGCCGGTATCCACCACCCAGGCCAGTGTTGCCGCGCGCTGCGTCACGTTCACCACGTAGGGGCCGCCTGCCAGTTTCTCCTCCGCTCCGGAATTGCTCCCTGCGAACAGAACGGCCAGTCCGAGGCAGATCAACGACGTTCTCATCGAGTCACCCTCCAGCCGTCGATTATGCCATGGCCGGGTGAATCCTCTGTGACAATCAATCCGCGCCGCGGCTTCTGCGCAACCGAACCCACCGCTCCGTTGAGAGTCATGCCGGACTGGTATACGGCTGGTCCGGAATGCCGGCACGGATGCCGGCATGGCCGGCCAGGAGGCCGGCGCTACGGGATCGCGCGGAGGGTTATGCTGATCCCTATGCGTCTCCTCTTGCCGTTATTCCTGTGCGCCGCCGCCGCGGGACAGACCGCTTCCGCCCAGCCCTACGACCTCCTGATCCGCAACGGCCACATCGTCGACGGCACCGGTTCTCCCTGGTATGCCGCCGATCTCGCCATCCGCGCCGGCCGCGTCGCCGCCATCGGCCATCTCGCCTCCGCCCCCGCCCGCCGCACCATCGATGCCGGCGGCATGGTGGTCGCGCCGGGCTTCATCGACATGCTCGGTCAGTCCGAGCTGAGCATCCTGGTCAATCCCCACCTGCCCTCCAAAATCTACCAGGGCATCACCACGGAAATCACCGGCGAAGGCTCTTCCGCCGCGCCCCTCAACGACGCCATCGTGCGCGCCGACCAGGTCACCTACCAGCACTACGGCATTCAACCCTCCTGGCGCACCTTCCGCGAGTATTTCGCGCTGCTTGCCAGGCAGGGCATGGGAATCAACCTCGCCAGCTACGTCGGCGCCACTCAAGTACGCCGCATGGTGATCGGCGATGCCGACCGGGACCCCACTCCCGCCGAGCTCGACCGCATGCGTGCGCTCGTCCGCGAAGCCATGCGCGATGGCGCCATCGGCCTTTCCACTTCCCTGCAGTACGCTCCCGCGCCCTACGCCAAAACCCCTGAGCTGATCGCCCTGGCGAGTGAGGCCTCGCAATTCGGCGGCATCTATGCCTCCCACATCCGGGACGAGGGCAACGGCATTTTGCCCGCGCTCGACGAAGCATTTCGAATCGGCCGCGAGGCTCACATCCCGGTCGAAATCTGGCATCTCAAGGCCGCCGGCAAGAGCAATTGGGGGCGCATGCCGGAGATCATCGCACGCATCGAACAGGCCCGCCGATCCGGCATCGACGTCGGCGCCAACACCTACGCCTATACTGCCTGGTTCAACACCTTCTCCGCCGTCATTCCCCCGTGGGCCCACGACGGCGGGGACGCCAAACTCGTCGAGCGCCTCAAAGACCCAACCATGCGCGCCCGCATCCGGGCCGAGATGGAATCCTCGGCCGGCGATTGGAACAACGAGTGGCAGGAGGTGCCTGGCCCGGAGTCCATCCTCGTCTGCGCGGTGCAGAACCCGAAGCTCATTCCGCTGCAGGGCAAGAACATCGCGGAAATCGCGAAGCTGTGGGGCAAGGACCCCATCGACACCGTCTTCGATCTCCTCATCCAGGACCAGGCATTCACCAGTGTCGCCATGTCCGCCATGTCCGAGCCCGATGTCACGCTCGCCCTCCAGCAGCCCTGGGTTTCCATCTGCAACGACTCGCAGGGCACGGCTCCCGATGGCCTGCTGGGCAAAGAGCACCCGCACCCCCGCGCCTACGGCACCTTTCCGCGCATCCTCCGCAAGTACGTGCGCGAGGAAAAGAAGCTCACGCTCGAAGATGCCATCCGCAAGTTCAGCGCTCTGCCCGCCGCCCGCATGCGCCTCCCGGATCGCGGCGTTCTCAAGTCCGGCATGTGGGCCGACGTGGTGATCTTCGACCCCGAGACCATCCGCGACCGCGCCACGTTCGAGCAGCCCAATCAGCTCAGCGAGGGCATGCGTTTCGTTCTCGTCAACGGGGTCCCGGTCATAGACGAGGGCAAAATGACCAATGCCCTGCCTGGAAAGGTTTTACATCACTGACCCGACGGTGCCCTCATTACCCGTTTCACCAGGCGTGCCAGCGTAGCCGCCGCATATGGCTTTTGCGCGAACGCCGCCAGCCGTTCGCCTGCAAACCGCCGCTCCGCTTCCATCTCTGTGTATCCACTGGAAAGAATCACCGGCGCGTCCGGCCGGATGGTCCGCATCACACGCAGGGCTTCTTCTCCGCCCATTACCGGCATTGCCATATCCAGGATTACCACCGCGATCTCGTCCGCGTGCTGCCGGAACGCTTCCACGCCCGATTGCCCGTTATCCGCGAGCAGCACAGTGTATCCGTACCGCTCCAGAGTCGTCTTGGCGGTCTGCCGCACGATCTCTTCGTCGTCTACCACCAGGATCACGCCCGAACCCCTCAAGTCGCCTTCGGCCTCGGCAGCCGGTCTGGCTTCCGCCACGCTCCTCTCCGCCACGCCCCGCTCCGCCACCGGCAAAAGCACTTTCATGGTTGTCCCACGGCCCGGAGCCGTCTTTACCCGGATTGTGCCCTTGTGGCTGTGAATCGCTCCGATCACAGCCGATAATCCCAGTCCCCGCCCGGTGAATTTGGTGGTGAAAAACGGGTCGAAGATCCGCGACTTCACCTCGTCATCCATCCCGATCCCCGTGTCCTCGACCTCGATCGCGATATACCTCCCCGGCTGAATCTCGGCGGCCGCGTAATCCCGCTGGATAGACTGCGCATTCAGCTCCTCCACCGCCGTCCGTACCGTCACCGTGCCTTTCTGATTCTCCGGAATCGCCTCGGCCCCGTTAATCACCAGGTTCATGATGATCTGCTGTAGCTGTCCGGGGTCGGCATGCACCGGCGGCAGCGCATCATGCAGCTCCAGCCGCAGCTCCGCCGGTTTTGGAATCGAAGTCCGCACGAGCGAGCTGATCGCCCGCACAGCCTCCGATACCTGGACCGGTTTCATCACCAGCCGCCCTTTGCCCGCGTATGCCAACAGTTGTTGCGTCAAGGTGGCGGCCCGTTCGCTGGCGTCGATCACCTGCTCGATCGCCGCCGAGCACGCGCTGCCTTTCGGCATGTCCTCCAGCGCCAGGCTGGCATTTCCCAGGATGCCCAGCAGAAGGTTATTAAAATCATGCGCCACGCCGCCCGCGATCACGCCCAGGCTCTCCAGCTTCTGCGTCTCGATCATCCGCTGCTCGGCTTTCTTCTGCTCGGTGATGTCCCGCGCAATCACCGATACTGCCCGGATCACCCCTGCTTCATCCGCGATGGGGGAAATCGTCATGGAGACATGGATCCGCGTTCCGTCCTTGCGCAGCCGCAGCGTCTCGAAGGACGGTATTTCCTCGCCGTTCCGGATGCGCGTCATTACGCCGGCCAGATCCTTCGACTGCTCTTCCGGAACCAGCAGGGACGCGTTCTTCCCGATCACTTCCGCCGCAGGGTAGCCGTAAATGTTCTCCGCCGCCGGGTTCCAGTTGGTGACCGTCCCTTCCAATGTGTGACTGAAGATCGCGTCGCGCGAGTGCTGCACGATCGCGGCTCTTTCCGCCAGCTGCATGTTCGCCTGCGCCAGTTGGAAGGTGCGCTCCTCGACGCGCGCTTCCAGTTGCTCATTGAGCTGCCGGACTTCCGCTTCGGCCCGGCTTCTTTCTGCGATTTCCCTGCGCAGCTTCTCGTTGACCCAGCCCAGTTCGTGCCGCTGCTCTTCCGCCACTTTCGAGCTGCGGACCATTCCGAGCGCGCTCGGGACGAGGGGCGGTAAAGCAACGGCGGTGGCGATCGACGCCAATGCCGTGATTGCTTTGACGCAGCCCGAAAGCCAGTACACCGGTGTGAACAGCGTCCACACCTCGATCAGATGCGTGGCGCCGCACGCAACGATGAACATTCCAAACGCGAGGAACATCCAACTGAACGGAATTTCATGGCGGGCTCTGCGCACCAGGAACACCAGCGTCAGCGAGATGGCGACGTATGCCAGCCCGATCCCCAGATCCGAAAACAGATGCAGCCGGACCAGGGCAGCGTTCCACATGTAACAATAACCGTGCGCCATGAAGTCGCCGGTACCGAACAGCCACCGTATCAAGGCCATAAAGACAGCACGCGTTGGCATCGGGGCGCACGGCAACCTGGGCGCACACGGGTCGATGCCTTAGGTACACCCTCCTATCCCGATTATCCGCTGCTTCCCCGACGAAAAGACACTGTCCGGCTTCTTTTCGATCGCGCCGGTGCGGCGGAGTACCGGCAGCGGACCCTAAAGTGTCTCAGTTCAGATGCGCCGGTTCGGTAAACGATCCATTCCCCGCGGAGTCCCAAACCGCAAACCGGACCCACCGTTTGCCGGCCGCATCGAACGGAATGCGGAATTTGCGGCTGCCGAAGGCCTCGAGGCCGGTCATGTCGATCACCTGCCGCTCCACTTTCTTGCCGTCGCTCCATACCAGCTCGGCGAATTCCGGGGGGAAGGTCCACTCCGCATCGGCGGTGTAAACGCGCCTGGCGCCCGTGCCTTCCACGGCGGCGTTCTTCACCAGCACCTCGCCGCTGGTCACGAAGAAATCGCCCGCCCGCAACGCCTTCAGAACCGGCGCCCAGCCCTCACGGAATTTCGGTACCTGGTCCAGCTTCACGTAGTTCACCACTAACTGTGGATAAGTCTCGTCGTCCGGGTACTTCATGTAAGTGTCGCCTTCCGCCAAAAGATACCGCGCGCCCGCCCAGTTGTTCATATCGTCCATCAAATCCAGGCAGCGGTGCTCGCACAGCCGCTTCTCGGAAAGATCCACCGGCAGCGATTGGAACGATGCCCCCAGGTAATGGCTGTCCTGAAAGAAGTCGCGGTCGCGCACCGCATCCGGGTAGCCCGTCGATCCCTTGGTGCGGGGGTGCGTCTGCCATACCAGCCCGTCCTCCTGCCGCAACAACTCCAGTTCCGTCGCCGCGCTGGAGGTGTGATAAACCGTGCCGAACGGCTCGATCTGCTCGCGGAAGGGCTGGTCGTTGGCCGTCGCCGCTTTCACGTGGGTATAGTACACCGGCTTAGGAAAGGCGAAGTAGTAATGCCCGCCAAAGTTCGCGTCAGGCTCCTCGCCGGGAATCAGCAGCAGATCGCGGTCGGAGAACCGCTCGCAACCCTCGAAATAAGTCTTCTGCTCCTCCAGCCGGACCTTGCCGGTGTCGCTCGGATGCGCGTCGCCGTGAAAGTCGGCCAGGATGGCGACATTCACCCCCAGCGCGCGAAAAACTTCCAGCCACGTCGGCTCGAAATCAATCGTCCCCGCGTCAGCCAGTTGCTCGTTCAGATGAAAATGGAAGTGGCTCACCAGCACTTTGTAGCCTGGAACGGGCTTGTAGACGTCGTCGTGCGTGAACGCCATCACCTCCTCCTGCGTCGCGCGGCTGTCCTGCGGGCTCAGGTAGAAGTAAACCGCCATCCGCTGTAGCGTGCCGGGCGGGGCGTTGTACAGCGCGAAGTTATTCAGCTCGCCGCGCGATTCGGCCACGCGCCGGTTCCACACCGCGTCCGAAACGCCGAAGGGCTTGTACCCCACTTCGCGGTCCGGCTGCCGCACGCCGACGGCGAAAGACGATTCGCTGTCCTTGCGGTAATACACGTATCCCAGATTGGTTTCGATTTCCCGCGAAAAGAAAAACTTGTGCGACGGCGGGAAAAATGCCAGCGATCCGCCATCCGCCTCCAGAATCGCGAGCCGGTTGCGTGCCCTGAGGCCGACTCCCTGCTGGTTTACCGCGCCGCCGAACGCGTAGTGCTGCCAGGCGCGCGCCGTGTCGCGCCACACCACCCGGCTGTCGTCGCCGATGGTGAATCCCTTCAGTCCTCCGGTGTATTTATATGCGACCGAAGGCTCGTTCGTCCGCGCTATCGCCTCCTGCCGCAGCAGGTTGGTGCCGCGGTATACCGTGTATTGAAGCGATCCCGAGAAAATGCCGGCCTCGAGCCCGGGGAAGATCACTTCCAGCCGCGCTCCCTCCGTTTTCACCTGGCATCCCGTCGCATGATAGGTCGCCCTTGCTTTGCGGATCTCTTCCGGCTTGCGCGGCAGGTCCAGGTTCGTCCCCGGGCGCCCGGGCACCATCAGCGGCGCGTCCCAGAACGCGTTCCACTTCTCCCGCTCGACTACGTCCGGCGTGAGCTGGACGTGCAGTTCGTTCACCAGCGGATCGATCTGCTGCTGCGAAAGCCGTCGCACTCCGCTGGTGATCTCGAATTCCGGGGAGAGGTTTTGGCCCAGGACCGCCCACCGGCCCCCGCTCCTTCGCGCGGCCAATTCCCGCACCGCCGGCTGCCCGTTTTGAATGGCGAAGGCGGCGCGCAACTCCTCGCCGCGCTCGCCGTTCCACTCCACCTCAAGCGCGCCGTTCCGGGCCTCAGCCTTCAGCCCTTCCTGCGCCTTGTAGCCGCTCAGGTCGCAATCCTGCGCATGCGCCGCGCCGGCCCACGCCGCCGCACCCGCCAGAAACCAGTAGAGCTTCATCCCGCCCTCCCGCCTCTAGATTGTATTGAAATGAAATCGGTATTGGGAGCGGAGACCTGCTGGTGAAGTACGCCGGCGAGGACGCCGGCATTGCAAGGCGGAGGCTTGCGCTACAGCAGATTTACCGCGCTTTGGCGATGTCCCGGTGGTTGATCTTGGCCTGGAAACCGGCGTCCTCCAGGCGCTGCCTGATCTCCGCGGCCATCATCACCGAGCGATGCTGGCCGCCCGTGCATCCAAAGGCGATCGTCAGATAACTCTTGCCCTCGCGGATATAATGCGGCAGTAAGTACAGGAGTAACTCGGTAATGCGATCGATAAATTCCACCGTTTGCGGAAACGACCGGATATACTTCGCCACGCCCGGATTAATCCCGGTGAGGTGCTTGAATTTCGGAATGTAATTGGGGTTAGGGAGAAAGCGCACGTCGAAGACCAGGTCGCTCTCCTGAGGCAGGCCGTTACGATAGCCGAAGCTGGTCACATAGATCATGATCTTGGATTGATCGCGTTCCACGTGAAAGCGTTCTTCGATGAACTTCCGCAGCTCGTGCACCGTGAACTGCGACGTGTTGATCGTGAGGTCCGCCATGTCGCGGATGGGCGCGAGCTTGGCCCGCTCCGAGCGGATGCTCCGGCTGATCGATTTGTCCGTACCGAGCGGATGCGGCCTGCGCGTTTCGCTGAAGCGCCGCATGATGGTGTCGTCGTCGGCCTCCAGGAAGATCAGGTGCGACTTGAACGACTTCCTGACCTTCGTGTAGACATCCGGAAACCGCTCCAGCGCCTCGCCTTCGCGGATGTCCACCACCAGCGCGGCGCCCAAAATCTCGCGCCGTTCCCGCGTCAGCTCCGCGAATTTCTCGATCAGATCGACAGGAAGATTATCGACGGCATAAAAGCCGATGTCTTCGAGCGCCTTGAGGACCGAACCTTTACCCGAGCCGCTCAGGCCCGTGATAACAACCAGCTCGTGATCCGGCTCCCTCCTCGGTTTTGCCATTCCCGCGCGTTACGCCTCGACCAGATCGAAGTTGCCGTCGCGGCGGCGCACCAGCACGGTTACGCGGTCGGTCTCGGCGTCGCGATAAACCAGATAGTCCCGCTGTTTGTCCATCTCCAGCATGGCTTCATCCAGCGTCATCGGCTTGCGGCGCTGGTGCTGGTTGACCCGGTGGACGCGTGGCTGCGCCCCTGTTTCCATCTCCTCCCCGACAGCTCCGGCCACGGCGCCCGTATGTTCGGCCTCCGCCTCGGATGCCGCCTTGGTCCGGGGCGCCCGCTTCGTGTCGCGCCACTTCGTGCGCGCCTTCACCGCCTGCTTTTCCAGCTTCTCGGCCGCTGAGTTGATGGCGGTGAAGAGGTCTGAGCTGGAGCCCAGCCCGGCCAGTTGATGCCCGAAGTAATTGACAGTCGCTTCCGCGTGGTGCAGGTGGCGTTCCAGCGACAGGATCACGTGCGCTTCGGCCTCACGTTTCCCGTCCAGCAGTTTTCCGATCTTTGCGAACCGCGTTTCCAGCTTTTTCAGTTGCGCCGGCGCAAGTTCCACCTGCCTGCCTGTGTATGCGATCTTCATGGGTTCGCTCCCTTGGAGCCGGCGGCTAGCAGTCCGGCGGCTCTCAGCTACCCACTAGTTTCGCACGCGCCGCTGATGGGTGGAGGGGATCTTCATATCTTCGCGGTACTTGGCTACAGTCCGCCGCGTGACATTGATGCCTTCGTGCTCCAGCAGCATGGTGATCTGCTCGTCGGTGAGAGGGCGCGTCCGGTCCTCATCCTCGATCATCTTCTTCACCTTGCGCTTGAGCAACAGCAGCGGCGTGGCGCCACCCGAAGGTCCCTGCACCGCCTCGGAGAAGAAATAGCGCAGCTCGAATACGCCCTGCGGCGTATGCACGTATTTGCTCGCCACCGCCCGGCTGACGGTCGAAGGGTGGACCCCAACCTCTTCCGCCACTTCCTTGATCATCATCGGCTTGAGGTGTTCGATGCCGTGCGCCAGAAACTCGATCTGGCGCCGCACGATCGCCTGGCAGACCTTCAGGATCGTCTGCTTCCGCTGCTCGATGTTCTTCATGAGCTGGATGGCCGACGTGTACCGTTCGCGCACGTAGTCGCGCACTTCCTTGGTGGCGCCGTTATCCCGGTCCAGCATCTTGTGATACTGCTTGTTCAGACGCAGCTGCGGCACATCCTCGTCATTCATCTGGATGATGTAATCGTCGCCATCCTTGATGAAGTAAACGTCGGGTTCCACTACCCGCGCGCCCGCGCCCGAATACCGCAGCCCCGGCCTGGGGTTCAGGTGCTGGATCATGTGCACGGCGATTTCGATGTGTTCCATCGGCCGGCCCAGCGCCTTGGCGATCTCCTTGTACTGCCTCGTTTCCAGCAGCCGGAGCTGGTTGGAAACGATCTGGCACGCCACGCCGCCACGCCCGTTCAGGCTCTCGATCTGCAGCAGCAGGCATTCGCGCAAATTGCGCGCACCCACGCCGGCCGGGTCGAGCGACTGCACGGTCCGCAGCGCTTGTTCGATCTGATCCGGCGTATGGCCGCCCGCCGCCATCAGCTCATCCAGAGAGCACTCCAGGTATCCGTCTTCGGTGAGATTCCCGATAATCGATTCCGCCGCGTTCCTGACCTCGTCCGAAATCAGGCTGACGCTCAACTGCGAGCGCAGATGGTCCGCCAGCGTCACTGGAGCGGAGAGAAATGTCTCGAAGGACGGTTTTTCCACAGATTCCGCTGCCGGCGTCTTATAACCCGGATCCAGGTAATCGTCGAAAAACCGGTCGAAATCGATTTCATCGAAAGGATCGGCTGTTGCCGTCTGCTGTTCGGCCAGCGGGTCAGCCGGCGCGGCTTCCTTCTCCGCAGCCGCCGTCGCTACGTCCTCCGCATCCGGAAACATAACGCCGTTGATGGCCACGTCGTCCGCCACCCCATCCGCCGGCGTCGAGCCGTTTAACCCTGCAGCGTCCAGTAACTCCTGGTCGGCCGGATTGGTTATGGGCTCGGCTTCCAGAATGGGCAGCAGTTCCTCGGCCGTAATTTCTTCGCCCGGTTCGTCTGTGGACTCCTCTAATGCCGGATTTTCCACAATGTGCTGATTGATCATCTCCTTCAGCTCAAGCCGATTGAGCTGAAGCACGGTGACCATCTGCACCAAGCCAGGCGTGAGGATCTGCTTCTGCGCCAGCTTGACCGTTTGCGTGAGCCTAGGGCCTATCAAACTCATCCGCTTTCATGATATCACCGGGAGAACGCATTCCGGTTGCCAAATGACATAATCCCCTTGCATTTTTAGTACCAATTGTACTGGGGCGATGACTAAACGTACACGCGGCGCACACGCGCGCTGATGCTGCAGAGAATGTTGTATGAAATCGTGCCCGCCACCCGGGCGATCTGCTGCGCGTCCAGCCGCGCCTCGCCCTCCTCGCCCAGCAGGGTGACGTCGTCGCCCGGCTGCAACTCTGCGGTGTGGCTGAGGTCGATGGTCGTCAGGTCCATCGAGATCGTCCCGAGGATTGGTGTAAGTTGGCCTGCTGCAATGACTTTGCCGCGGTTAGAAAGCCGGTGGAACATTCCGTCCGCATAACCCGCTCCCAGGATCCCGATCCGCATCCGCCGCGGCGCCCGGAAGGTCCCGCCGTACCCCACCAACGCGCCCTCCGGAATCTCTTTGATGGTCAGGATCTTCGCTTTCCAGGTCAGCACCGGTTTTACCCGCAGCCGCTGTGGGGGTGCTTCGCCCCGCGCCGGCGACACGTATCCGTAGAGCGCGTGTCCCGCCCGCACCATGTCGTGCCAGCCCTCGGTTCTTCCATACCCGATGGCATTGGTGCTGGACGTGTGCAGCCGCAGCGGCCGGATGCCCGCCCGTGCCAGTTCGGCCGCGATCTCATGGTAATAAGCAAGCTGCTCCGCCGTCTGGTCCGTCGAATAATCCGCGGCGGAGGCGAAATGCGTCATCAGGCCTTCCAGCACCGCCGCCCGGTTTTCGTCCAGCGCCGCCAGGATCTCCGCCGCCGGCGCGCGCGTCCCAAGCCGC
The DNA here is from genome assembly GCA_035508655.1 of Bryobacteraceae bacterium. GTDB lineage: Bacteria > Acidobacteriota > Terriglobia > Bryobacterales > Bryobacteraceae > DATGMB01. The sequence continues at coordinate 11,263 of DATJMP010000062.1, read as the reverse complement.
CCCATCCCCGAATCGATTTTCAGGTGGTACCGGATCGGTTTGCCGGAGCTCCGGGCCGCCTCGTCCACCAGCCGCATCTGCTCGAACGAGTGCACCGCCGGCGTCAGGTTATAATCCACCAGCGCCGGGGCCTCATACGGCAGGAATCCCCCCATCACCAGGATGCGGGCCTGCTGAACTCCCGCGCAGCGCAGGTTGACGCCTTCATCGACCGAGCTGACCGCCAGCCAGCGTGCGCCCTCCGCTATGAGCAGCTTCGATACCTCCAGCGCGCCGTGCCCGTAAGCGTCGGCTTTTACCACCCCCACCACCTCCACCGAGGGGCCGACTACGTCCTGCACATTATGAAAATTGCGGGCAATTTGTTCGCGCGAGACCAGCACGTAAGAGCGAAATGGAGCGGACACCAAATCAAAGCCTAACAGATTCCGTCCACCGGGCCGTACGCGAGCGGCGACCGGCTAGCGCATGTTTTCCACGCTGCGCAGAATCTCGCGGGCTTCGTCCTCGTATTCCTTCGGCACCCGCACAGTCCACCAACCGATGATGTTCCCGCTCTCCTGGCGCGCTGCGACGTTGCGATCCATGGCGAAAAACGGGATCTCCGCCTCTTCCAGCAGACTCTTCGCCAGCTCGATTCCCACCGGGTCGTGGATTCCGGTCCGGATCAGAACCTCGAGATCGATCCGGCCGGTATCGTCCATCATCGGAAACGCCTCCCCGCTTTCTCGATCATACGATGCGCGCCTCGCAATCCGGCTCTGCGGGGCGCTGCGTCCGTTCAGGCAGCGGAGGAATGTCAGGCGCAGGTGCGGGCGCGAATCGTCTGGCTTTCGTGCGCGGCCGCCAGCCGATGCGCCAACACGTCGTAGACGGCGGGATTGAAGGCGAGTCCGAAATGCGTCGCCGATACCTCCACGTCGATTCCGGGATCCCCCGTCCGGCATACCTGCCAGTCGACCATCCCGTCCGACTTGGTATAGATCGCCGTCTGCCGCACGCGATCCGGCATATTCCTCTCGATAGACTGCAAAAACGCGCACGTGCACGCGCCGGTGTAGCACTGCGGCAGCACCCCGTCTCCGTGCCGCTGGTGGATTTTCTCGCGCACCCAGTCCGCCACCCGCAGCACCGACGGGTGCGCCGCCACGCCGCGGAATGGTGAGCCCAGAGTCGTCACCGATGCCACCGTTTCCGGCATCTGGGCCGCCACTGCACGCGCCAGCAGTCCGCCCAGGCTGTGTCCCACCAGGTGCACCCGCCGCTTCGTCTCCCGCCGGGCCTTGATGATCGTATCCGTCAGGCGCTGCCGGATCAGCAGGTTGGGACATTCGGCGTTCAGCCCGATCCCGGATTGGTATGGTCGATACCCGATCCGCTTCAGCCACGCCCGCAGTTCCGCCAGATAAAGATCTGTCGCCATCATGCCCGGAATCACAACGACCGCCGAATGGTCCCCGGGCGGAATGCCGTATCCCCAATAGACCGGCGAAACTCTCAGCCCCACCATTTCGATGCCCACCAGCAGTTCCTGCCAGATCGGCGTCTGAACGGCCTTCGGGCATTTCTGAACGCGTTTCCGCTGCGTCCCCATGTTTTGATTAGCTACAGTCTAGTAAACATTGGCGGTTTTCGCCAGTTCATAATGAGAGATAGAAGCCTTCGAGGGCCGCCGCTTAGTTGCGAATCCGACTTCTGGCGAGCGGCGGTGCGTTTTCAGGCTGTCTGCCGGCGCGCCGCGCGCGCCAGTTGGTTCAGCCCGTCGATATATGCCTTCGCGCTGGCCTCGATCACGTCCGTCGATGCGCCGCGTCCCAGCACCCGCCGTCCACCTTCCTGCAAGTGAACCGTCGCCTCGCCCATCGCCTCCGTGCCGCGCGTCACCGCCCGGATCTCGTACCGCTCCAGGCATGCCGCCGCACCCGTAACTTGTGCGATTGCCCGGCATAGCGCGTCCACCGGCCCGTCACCCGTCGCTGCCCCTTCGCGCGTTTCTTCGCCCACCCGCACCCGCACGGTCGCCGTCGGAATGGCGGCCGTTCCGCTGTAAATGTGCAGGTACTCCAACTGGTAGAGTCCCGACACGTGCATCTCATCGTGAACGATAGCCAGCAGGTCTTCGTCGAACACCTCGAGCTTCTTATCCGCCACGGTCAGAAACTGCCGGTACGCCTTATCCAGTTCGGCTTCCGAAAGCTCGTATCCCAGCCGCGCCAGCCGGTCGCGCAGGCCGTGCCTTCCCGTCCGGGCCGTCAGCACGACCCGGCTCTCGCCCATGCCGACATCCTCCGGACGCATGATCTCGTAGGTCTCCCGCTGCTTCAAAACGCCGTCCACGTGAATGCCGGAGCTGTGGGAGAACGCATTCGATCCCACCACCGCCTTGTTGGGCGGCGCCGCAATTCCCAGCAACTCCGAAACCATGCGGCTTGTCTTGTACAACTCGCGCGTCTCGATACCCGTATCGATCCCGAAGTAATCCGCCCGCGTTCGCAGGGCCATGATCACTTCCTCCAGCGCCGCGTTTCCGGCCCGCTCGCCGACACCGTTGATGGTCCCTTCCACCTGCCGCGCGCCGCGGCGGATGCCGGCCAGCGTATTGGCCACCGCCAGCCCGAGGTCGTCGTGGCAGTGCACGCTCACTACCGCGCGCTTGCCCACCAGGCCGCAAACGGCGCCGATCAGTTCTCCGTACTGCTCCGGCATCGAATATCCGGTCGTATCCGGGATGTTGATAACCGTCGCCCCCGCGTCCACCACCGCCGCAATCATCTGGAGCAGGAAGTCTCGCTCCGCGCGTCCCGCATCCTCCGCGTAAAACTCCACATCGTCCGCCGCACTCCGCGCCAGCCGAACGGCGTCGGTTGCCATCTGCAGAATCGTCGCCCGCTTCCCGGCCAGATCTCCGCCATATTTTTCGTCGCGGAACTTCCCCATGATGTGGATGTCCGACGCCCCGATCCCCGTGTGGATGCGCGGCCGCGGACATCCCGCCAGCGCCCGCGCGCAGGCCTCGATGTCCGCCGGCACCGCACGACTCAGCGCGCAGATCGTCGGCCCCGCGATCTCGCGCCCGATCGTCTGTACCGCTTCGAAATCCTCCGGCGACGAATTCGGATAACCGGCCTCGATCACATCTACGCGCAACTCGGCAAGTTGCCTGGCGATCACGAGCTTCTCCCGCCGTCCCAGCCGGGTCCCGGCCGCCTGCTCGCCATCCCGCAACGTCGTATCGAATACCGCAACTTTTTCAAACATCTTGATCTTTCAGTGTACCTGGAGCCGGAAAGCACCATGCTTCGCTCTCCCTTCTCCGGGTTCAGATTGAGGACATTCTTGCCAGGCTCAGCGCCGGCGCGGCCACCACTTACTAAGTGGCCGCGGGTTCAGCCGCGCTGCAGCCCGCACAAGTTCGGGCGGGTTTCCAGGCCACTTAACCCGACGGACGGCAAGTCGTGGCCGATGCGAGCATCGCCCCGCCCTGATCTCTGGCCCCGCGCTTGCATATCTGTCACCGTGTTTTTCGGTGCACTACTGATTCTAACCTCCGTATCCGTCCCCGGCACCCAGCTCGCAGTGAACCTCCAGTCACAGGTGGGCCAGGAATATGACGCCGGGAAGGTCACCAAGGATGTTCATTACCTCTGGAGCCTCGGCTCCTTCGACGATGTGAAAGTCGAACGGCCCGCGCCCGATGTCCTCGTCTACCACGTCATCCCCAAGCCGCACTACACGCTGCACGAAATCTGGCTCGAACCGAACACCTTCGGCATCGAGCTCAAGGCCCCCGACGGCACCATAATCGACACCTACCGTGCCCATCTCTTCGCCAAGCAGGCCGCCAAGCAGCTCGAGCAGCGCGGCTATTCCAACCCCGTCATTCGCGAGGAGATCGTACCCAAAGGCGACGGTAAGGCCGACCTCCATCTCCACGTTACGCCGGGTGAAGACCTCAAGGTGAAAGCCGTCGATTTCGAAGGCCCCGACCTTTTTCATGACGAACTCCGCGCCCTCAGCGCCCGCACCCTCCTGCCCCAGGTTGGTTTTTTCCCCGGCTGGCACTGGCTCGCCGGTTATAGCGAGCAGGCCGCCGAATCCGATGCCGGCCGCATCCAATCCGCCTGGCTTCAGCACGGCTTTCTGGACGCCGTGGTCCGCCCCGGCGACATCAAGGTCGACGGGAACGAGGTCCACGTCAGCATGATTGTCAAGCCCGGCAAGCCCTCGCCGCTTTCACCGGATCTCTGCCGGGCCCTTCTCGTCGAGCGTCGCGAGGCGCAGAAGCAGGGCATCCTCGACTTCAACGCCCGCTACGATGTCCAGACCGGCCTCTCCGTCACCCGCGGCCCCGTCTACCACGTCGGCCGCATCGATTTCTACGGCAACTTCCATTTCGGCGATTCCACACTCCGCCGCAACATGCTTCTGGATGAAGGCGACATCTTCGATGAGCTTCTGCTCCGCCGCAGCGTCGCCCGACTCAACAAGACCGGCTGGTTCGACCGGATCGATGAAAAGCACGTCGTGGTCCGTCCGAATCCCGAGACCGGCTATGCCAATGTCGAAATCCATGTCACCGAGAAGAAGCCCGGCCGCTGGAATCTGGCCGGGCCGGTCGGTCCCATGAGCATCGCGGGCCCCATCACGGCCTCCATCCAATCGCGTCTGCCGGTCTGGGCGACCTATGCCATCTCCATCAGCATTTTCGCATTCCCCAAGCCCATCCTGCCCATCCCCAACCCGCTGCCGCGTTTCATGCCAGTCCTCGCCCTCCAGCGCTCCTTCACGCCGGGCCAGGGATGGCTGAGTGGTTTCATCATTGCGCCTCAGTTAGGCTGGGAGGAAAACCTGATCAGCTATGGCGTGAACCAGATTCAGGGGCGTACCCTGCCCCTGCTCTCCGGCGAGCGCACCGCTCAGCCCGTCCTGCCTGTCGTCGTCAACCGTCCCGAAGGCGAAGCTACGATGTTCTGCGAGCCGCCCAAGCCCCGGTTCACGGTGTTCCGCGCCGGCGCCGGTCTGGCCATCCACTTCCTCGGCGTCGTGCCGATGATTTAAATAGGGCTCAGGGGTCGGGAATTGGGGGGTCGGGGCGGAGAGGGTTAGGGCGCGGACCCGCTTCGCGGCCCGCGACGAGGTTTCCGCGCGGTCCGGCAGCCGGACCCATAATCCCCCGATCCCTATTGCCCCAGCAGCTTTTTCTGCACCTTGCCCATTGCGTTTCGCGGCAGCTTTTCCACGAAGTGAAATGCGCGCGGCACTTTGAACGATGCCAGGCGAGCCCGGCACCGCGCCTCCAGCTCGCCAGCCTCTACCGCCGCCCGGCACACCACGTATGCCACCGGCACTTCTCCCCGCAGCGCATCCGCCGCGCCCACAATCGCTGCTTCCGCCACCTCTTCCTGCTCTTGCAGAAACTCCTCGATCTCCCGCGGATAAATGTTGAATCCGCCCGAAATGATCAAATCGCTTTTCCGTCCCCGCAGCGTGTAGTATCCGTCCTCCGATACCTCCGCCAGGTCGCCGGTCCGGAACCAGCCGTCGCAGAATGCCGCCCGCGTCGCCTCGTCCCGCCGCCAGTAGCCGTTGAACACGTTTGGCCCTTTCAGCCAGAGCTCGTCTTCCACGATCTTCACCTGCACCCCCGGCAGCGGCAGACCCACCGTCCCCGGACGGCGTTCGCCCACGTATGGGTTGCTGATGTTCATGAGCGTTTCGCTCATTCCATACCGCTCCAAAATGGCGTGCCCGAATTTGCGCCGGAACTCGTCGAACACCTGCGGCGGGAGCGGCGCCGAACCCGAAACGAACAGCCGCATCGCCGCCCCGATCTGCCCCGCGGTCTCGTCGTCCCAATCCAGCAGCCGCACGTAAATTGTGGGAACTCCGAAAAACATGGTCGGACGGAAATCCAGGAACTCCGCCGCCGCTTTCTGGTGTTCGAACCGCGGCAGCAGCCGCATCCGGCAGCCCGAAATCAGCCAGCAATGCAAGCCGTTCCCCAGCCCGTGCACATGAAACAACGGCAGCCCCAGCAGCAGCCGATCCGCTGCGGTGATCTGCCAGCAGGACAGCAGGTTGACGGCATTGGCGGCGAAATTGTCGTGCGACAGCACCGCGCCCTTCGACGTCCCGGTCGTGCCCGACGTGTAAATGATTCCCGCCGGCGTCTGCCCGTCCAGCACTGTTTCCGGCCGTTCCGCTGGAAACCCGCTCGCGTCCGGCGGCGCATCCACGAACAGCGCCGGTTCCGCATCGTGCAAGATGTGCCCGATCTCGCGCTCCCGGTACAGAATATTCACCGGCACGAAAATCACGCCCAGCTTGACGCACGCGAGATACAGATCGATCATCTCGACCGAATTCACCAGGTAGACCGCCAGCCGGTCGCCGCGCTTCAAGCCCTTTGCCGCAAGCCATCGCGCCATCCGGTTGCTTCTGGCGTCGATCTCCCCGAATGTGTACGTCCGCCCTTCGAATTCGAGCCCCGCCTCGTCGCGCCTTCCCACCAGCGACAGATCGAAAAGCTGGACCAGGTTCATTCCGGCAGCTCCTGTCCCCGCGTCTCCACCGCCAGGGGCAGCAGCGCCAGTCCCGCCAGAAATGCAACCGACGTCATCGCCACCGGCGTCCCGATGGTGTGCATGCGCGCCACTCCCGCCCCCACCAGGAACGTTACGCCGGCCGCGATGAACCGCCCAAATGACGTGGCAAACGCAAACGCGCTTCCCCGGCACGCCGTCCGGTACTGCTCCGGGAGCCACAGTGTGTAGACCGCGAAATTTGCGCCGCCCACGCCCAATAGGAACAGGCAGGCCAGAAACCAGCCGAGCGCTCCGTGGCGCCAGTAGAACACCCAGCCGAATCCCGTCGCAATGGTCGCGAACATCAGCACGAAGTAAAGCGCCAGCGCACCGCGACGCCCGAATCGCCGCGCCAGCCCCGGCACCGCGAGGCAGCCCACAATCGTTCCCACCGATAAGATCATAGTCCCGTACGACGCCATCCGCGAACCGTTCGCTCCCGCCAGCGCCCGCACCGATGACGGCACGTACACCGATCCCGCCCACAGCCCCACCATCGAGACGAACAGCAGCGCCGCGTTGATGACGGTCCGCCGCCGGTATTCCTTCGAGCACAACTGCGCAAGAGCGCTCCACGCCCTGGGCGGCCCAGCCCGCATCTGCTCCCACCGCTTAGGCTCCTTCACTCCATACCGGATGAACGCCACCAGCAGCGCCGGCATCCCGCCCACCGCGAACACTGCCCGCCATCCATAGCGCGTCCCCACCACGTAATTCACCAGCGCCGCCAGGAAGATTCCCACGTAATAACCGGTGTGCATCCACGCCGCGCCCTGCGCCCTTCGCTCCTCCGGCCACTCCTCGGCCACGAACACTCCGCCCAGTGTCCATTCGCCGCCGATGCCCGCGCCGGCCAGCAGCCGGAATGCGGCTAGCTCCCAGACGCCCGCCGCCACCGCTCCCATGAACGTGAAGGCCGAGTAACACAGAATGGTCAGCATCAGCGTGCGCACGCGGCCGAAGCGATCGGCCAGGGGGCCCCACAAAAACGCGCAGCCCCATCCGACCAGGAAAATCGCGAACAGCAGTCCGCCGTAATACCCGATATTCGCCGCGCTCACCGCCATCCCCGACCGTGGCAGCAACTCTCGCAGCGCCGGGTCCAGCACCAGCGCATAGAGGAACGAGTCCATGCCGTCCAGAGCCCATCCCGCCCACGCCGCCCAGAACCCCCGCACCTGGTTGCGCGTGAGCGCTATCTGCCGGCGCGCTGCCGAACCCGTCGCATCCCTATTTGCCGTGCGCATTCCGGCCATTGTACCGGAGGGCTGGCTACTTCGCCTGAATCTTCAGACCGGAAAAGTAGCCCTCCGTCCCCGGCCCGACCCACAACGCGACTCCTCCCACCTTCGGTTCGAGCTTCAGATCGTTGACAATCAGGCACGGCTGCTCCGCCCCGTTCACGTACAGTCGCGCTCTGCGGGCGTCCACCTCGATCCTGTAACGGGTCCACTCGCCAGGCTGCAAATCGACGTACGACTCGTATCTTTCCGGCGCCTCCTGGCGAGATCGGGCGAAGTCGAAATCCGGAAACGAGCTGTATTGGGTGGAATGATTGCGCCGGACCTGATCGTCAGCCCGGCCATTGGTGGGACGGAGGTAAATATACTCGTAGCGGCCGTCTTCCTGAATGCGAAACGCGATTCCGATGAATCCGCGGGCGTCGGGACCGGCGGTGGCGGCTGGTTTACCGGCCAAATCCACTTCGATTGTGCCGTCTTTAAACGTTGCGCCCTTGACCACCGCATACGCCGTGGCGTTCGCCGCCGTGGGTTGGGTTAAAACCTGGAGTGCGCTCCGGCCCTTATACGTGGTTTGCCGGACCGATACGTTCTTCGGGATCACCCGATCGGCCGTTTGCGCCGCGAGTGGAAACGCGAGGGCTACCAGCAGAGCCGCGTGGGCGGTCCGGACCGCGGAAGTAACGCATATATTCATGGCATCGGCGGTGGCACGTGAACGTCCACTCCTCGGCAGCGTCGAGTCAATTCGAGCCGGCCGCTTCTCTATCCGGCGCTGTCCGCAACTGAGACCGCATGTCCGGCTTCGAACAGCGCCGTGTGTCTGCCTCGCGGGGCCGCGGTTGAATCAGCGTGCCGGCCGATTGCCAATCGGCCGCAGGTTCGCAACCTGCCCTACAGCGTGCGCCGGGCCGTACAGCACCCGGCCCGGCCGCTCGGCCGTGACTTCTCCGTTCCGCAGCACCGGCCTGCCGTTGACCAGCACATCCCGCACGCCCACCGAATACTGGTGCGGCTTCTCGAACGTCGCCCGGTCCGCCACCGTCGCCGGATCGAACACCACCACGTCCGCCTTCATTCCCGGCCGCAGCAGCCCCCGGTCCCAGATCTTGAGCCGCGTGGCGGTGAACCCCGACATCTTCCGCACCGCCTCTTCCAGCGTCAGCACATGCTTCTCCCGCACATATACGCCCAGCACCCGCGCGAACGTCCCGTAGCTCCTCGGGTGCGGTGCTGCCTCACCGAAAATCGGGATCTCTCCGTCCGACCCGATCATCGTGTAGGGCGATTGCATGATCCGCACCACGTCCTCTTCTCCGATCGCGTGGTAAATCGCCGAGCAGCTCCCCTTCGCCACCATGTTCATCGCCGTCTCCGCGGAATTTTCGAACGTCGGCTCCAGGCCGTGCGCCCGCGTGATCTCCGCCAGGTTCTTTCCCGCCAGCGAATGGTCAAAGGAGCAATCCGCGATCTGTACGTTCGCCGGATCGCCGCCGCCCCGGTCGACTTTCAGGCTTGTCACCACGGCTGCTTTGATTTTCGCCCGCTCCCCCGGCGCCGCCAGCCGCTCCTGGGTTGCCTTCTGTCCGCCCGCCAGCGCCCATTGCGGTATCAGTGCCGCCAGCCCGGTGCTCGAAGCCGTGTACGGATACTGGTCGATAGTCACATCGACGCCTCGCGCCCGCGCCTCCTCCACCAGCCTCAAAGTCTCCACGCTCTTGCCCCAGTTTTCGCGCCCGATAATCTTGTGGTGCGTGATTTGAGTTGGCAGCCCGCCCTCTTCGCCGATCCGGATCGTCTCCCGCACGCTGTCCAGCACGTGCGCCGCCTCTTCGCGCATGTGTGAGATGTGCATGCCGCCCATCCGCCCCACCACTTTGGCAAGCTCGATTACTTCCTCGGTGGAGCTGAAATTTCCCGGCACGTAGAACAGCCCGGTGGAAAGCCCAAACGCTCCATCCCGCATTCCCTGCGCCGCCAGGGCTTTCATTTTTTCGATCTCTTCCGGCGTGGCCTTCCGATTCGCCAGCCCGACAACCGCCGCCCGGATGCTTCCCTGGCCGACCATGGTTCCGAAATTGATCGAGATTTTGAGCTTCGCGACCCCGCCGAGAAAATCGGCGATCGGCAGAGGCGAGCTTCCATCCGGCCCTTCGATGATGGTGGTCACGCCCTCGCGCAGATAATTCTCGGCCGTCGGGACGCGCCCGATTCCCCGCCGCCCATGCGAATGAATGTCGATGAACCCAGGCGCAACCGTCGACCCTTTGGCATCGATCACCGTCGCGGCTGTCGCGCCCGTCAGGTTCCCGATGGCCGCGATGGAATCCCCGCGAATTCCGAGGTCGCCGTAGAACCAAGCCGCGCCGGAACCGTCGACGATTCGCCCACCCGTAATCAATACATCGAATCGCGGCGCCTGCGCCCATGCCGCTGTCGCCGCCCACAAGCAAAAGAGGTATCCCGCCGCACGCATTGGCGCTATTGTACCGGAGCCGCGGAGGGGAAGTCAGAATTCAGAATTCAGGAGTCAGAAGGAATAGGGCCTTCGCTTGAGGCGCGCATGATGGGATTCCGACTTCCGGCTTCTGGCTTCTTCTTCCGCGTGCCCTCCCGCACACCGCCTCGCGACAGCCCTCGCTACCATGAGGTCATGTGGCGCAAACAGCCGTCCGTCGGCAAGGGAATCGCCGCCGGAATGATCGGCGGCCTCTTCGCCTCCTGGGTCATGAATCGGTTTCAGGCGGGTCTGGCCAGGCTGAAGGAGCACCCCGCGGAATCCCAACCACCCGAATCCGCGGAGGAGCCGCAGTCCTCGCCGCATCCCGAGCCCGCTACCACTCAGGTGGCCGTGGCCATCAGCCGCCAGGTCCTCCGCCGCAACCTGTCTGACGAAGAGAAGGACACCGCCGGCGAAGTGGTCCATTACGCCTTCGGGGCGGCCGTGGGCGCCGCCTATGGCGCACTGGTCGAGACCTGGCCCGAAGCCCGCACCGGATTCGGCCTCGCTTTCGGCGCTGCGCTATGGTTCGCCGCCGATGAAGTCGGCGTGCCCGCGCTTCGGCTCTCCAAACTTCCTACCGAGTACCCCGTCTCCGTCCACGCCTCCGCCCTGGCCATCCATGCCGTCTACGGCGTTACCACCGAGATCCTCCGTCGCGGGCTGCGTCGCGGCTGGCTGGCTGCCTGAGCTCCCATTAGTGTTTGAGGATGATGGGCTCCCTCGCATCCATGTGAGGGTCGCTTGCTGAGTCCGGGCGCGGCTCTCGGCCGAGGAAAAGACCAAGGAACCTGTCCTCTCCCATCACCCTCCGTACCTCGAACAGAGCAAAAAACGGAATAAATGCGAAGAAGATCGTCAAGGCCCTGACGATAACCTCACCCTTGCCTGCGACGATCACTGCATGTACGGCGCCGGCCAAAGTAGCCCCGTGAACG
>DATJMP010000061.1:0-5200 GCA_035508655.1 Bryobacteraceae bacterium | reverse complement strand
CGTCGGCGATGCGCGTGGCGGTGGTGAAATCGCTCCGCAGAAGCTGGAGGCGCACGGTGCCATGGGGCGTGACCGAAGGCGCGACGCGTTCGACGATGGCGCCGCCGGGCGCGCGGCCGACGGTTGGATGGTTGACGCTCTGGCTGGCGCCGCCACGGCCGGAGGAAAAACCGCCCGTCACGACCGGCCCCTGGGCGACGGCATAAACCTGGCTGTCGCCGCCGCGCAGCGAGGTGAGCACCAGGATTCCGCCCTGCAGGCTGCGGGCGTCGCCGACGGCGGCGGCAGTGGCATCGATGTGTATACCCGGTTGGGCGAAGGGAGGAAGATCGGCAGTGACCAGCACGGCGGCGGTATTCGTGACCTGTATGGCGGTAGGGGAAACAATGAGACCCATGCGCTCGAGCAGGTTGGTGAGGCTTTGCGCGGAGAATAGCGTCTGGCGGCGGTCGCCGGTGCCGGCCAGGCCGACAACGAGGCCGTAGCCGATCAACTGGTTGTCGCGCACGCCCTCGATCGACACGAGATCTTTCAAGCGCGACTGCGGCCCGCCGAATCGCGGCGCGACCGGTGCGGGCGGCGGCGTGGCGGCGGGCGAAGGCGGGACCGCAAGGAATGTCGAGACGAGAAGGAGGACGAAGAGTCGCATGGCTCAGAAGGGAAGCAGGCCGAGCAGGAGCCGGTAGAGGATGAAGGGGCGGCGAATGGCATCGCCCACCACGCCCTTGCCGTTGATGCGGATTTCCATCTGGCCAATGCGGTTGGAAGGCACGCTATTGGTGGGATCGATATCAGACGGGCGGACCACGCCACGGACCGTAATCGTCTGCCGTTCGGAGTTGATCTGCATGTCCTTGGCGGCTTCGACTACCAGCGCACCGTTAGGCAGCACGTGCAGCACGCGGGCGGTGAGGGTGGTGGTGACGGTGGTGGTGCGGCTCGTGGTGCCCTGGCCGTTGAGCTGAGTGTTGCCGGAGACCTTGGCGAGATTCGCCAGGCGGCCGGCAGTGCCCACGAAACCGCCCAGTGCGGCAATCGAATTCTGGGTGCTGCTGGCGCGCTGAGTCTGAGTCGTGCCCGAAGCGATGGCCGAGGCCTGCTCGTTTACCACGATGGTGAGCAGGTCGTCCACCTGGCTGGCACGGACATCGCGTGCGAGGTCGGTGAGGCGTGAAGCGGGAATCCAGATCGAGCCCGGGCTGGCGGAGCCAGCTTCCGCGGAACGGGCTTCGGCTTCGCGCACGTATTCATCGAGGGGCGCATTGCCAGGCGCGGGCGGTTTTTTCCGGCCGGCCCTGGCCGGCGAAGCCGCCAGGCACAGGAGCAGGATGGAACCGACAACCGATTGTAATGTCATGGGAGAGCCTCAACCCGGACGCGGCCGGGACCTTCGATGCGAGCGCGGAAACGTTTTCCGCTGGCGGGATTGAGCACCGGAATGATGTCCGACGAGCCGCCATCCGCAAGCGCCTGTCCGTCCAGCTTGAGGACGGCGGCGCCGCTGTGAACCTCGATTTTTACCGTTTCGCCTCGCGAGATGAGCGGCGGGTCTTCCAGCCACCCGGCGCGGATGGCGGTGCCGGCGGGAACGCTGCGCCGGAGGAGTTTTCCCGCGACCGCCGCGATGGAATCGGGGTACTGATCCGGAGTGGGTGCGGCTTGGAAGGAATCCAGCCGCAGTGCGGAAGCGTCGATCGGCCGCCGCTGCGGAAGGTCGCGGAGGGCAACCACACGTCGCGTTGCCACCGTCAGGTTGACTTTGGCCCATATCGCGAAGCGCATATTGCCGCCATAGAGTATGTCTCCCCGCCAGAAGCCCTGATGCAGGCCGGACGGAGGGAATTCGATCTGGCCCTCCGGCACCGGCCAGCGGCTGAAATCGAGGAGCTGGATGGAGGCCCCGGGGTAGCGGTCATGCATGACGGCCAGAAAACGGCTGGGATCGGGAGCGGCGACAGGGCGGGTCACGCAGATCTCCTGCTGCGGATCGACATCGAGATGAAACTGCCGGGAGAGGCGGCGGAGCTCCGGTAGAGTGAAGCGGCGGACCACACCGGGCGCTGGCGCAAACGCGACTGGCGTATCCGGCGCGGAAAACGCGGCGGTTGGAAAGGCGGGCTTCAGATCGTGGAGCAGAATGCGACTGTCGCCGGGGCCGACGGCCACGCAGGCAGAGAGGACGAATGCGGCGAGCGGGATCATCGCGATAGATTGTTGACATCCTGGTACATCTGATCGGCAGCCTGCACCACCTTGGAATTGGCCTCATAGGCGCGTTGGGCCACGATCAGGTTGATGAACTCCTCGACCACCGAGACGTTGGACTGCTCGACGTATCCCTGCAGAATGGTGCCTTGCCCTTCCTGCCCGCCGGGAACGCCGAGTTGGGCGTCGCCGGACGCATCGGTGGGGGTCAGCAGATTGCCGCCCAGATTATTTAAGCCGGCAGGGTTGGCGAAATTGGCGAGCTGGATCTGTCCGGCCTGCTGGGCCGCCGTCTGGTTAGGCTGGGTGTAACTGACGGTTCCGTCCTGCGCGACGGTGATCTGCTGCGCCTGCGCCGGTATGGTGATCTGCGGCACCACCATGTTGCCGTCGGAAGTGACCAGGTTGCCGTCGCGATCGAGTTGAAAAGACCCGCAACGCGTGTAGGCGAGCTGGCCGTTGGGTAACTGCACTTGAAAGAAGCCGCGGCCCTGAATCACCAGGTCGAGCGGGTTGTCGGTCTCCGTCATATTGCCCTGCGTGAAGATGACCTCGTTGGAGGCGGTGCGCGTGCCGAGCCCTAGTTGCAGGCCCGCGGGAATCACGGTCTGCTGGCCGGCCGCCGTGCCGGGCTGGACTATGCTCTGGTAGACCAGGTCCTGGAATTGCGCGCGCCGGCTCTTGAAGCCGGTGGTATTGGCATTGGCCAGATTGTTGGCGATGTTATCGACGTTGGTCTGTTGCGCCGCCATCCCGCTTGCCGCGCTATAGAGTGCTCGAATCATGATTGTTCTTCCTCAGGAGCCCACTTTGGCCACCTGCTCGATGGCCTGCCGGTTCATGTCCGCGGCCAGGCCGATGGCCTTCTGCAAAGTTTCAAACTGGCGCATGACGCTGACCAGCCGGACGGCAGCTTCCGCGCTGCCGGTGTTGGAATCCTCCAGCTTGCCCTGTTCGACGGAGGCGCCGGCGGTGGGGACGGCTGGCGAAGCCTCGCCGGTGCGGAAGTAATTGGCGCCCTGTTTGACGAGGCCGTCGGGGCTGGTGAAATCGACAATTTCGAGCTTGCCGGCGACAGTGCCGTTCTGATGGATGGTTCCGTCGCTAGAGATCTCGACCGACTGGCCGGATTGGAGAGCGAGCGGAACACCGCTTGCGCCGCGAACCGGGTAGCCGTCGGCGGTGGTGAGCACGCCGGCGGGACTAAGACGGAAGTTTCCGTTGCGCGTATAAAGAGGACCGGAGGGTCCGTTGACTGCAAAAAAGCCGTGGCCGGAGAGGGCGACGTCGAGCGGATTGCCGGTGTGGCGCAGGACGCCCTGCGAAAGGTCGGTCCAGGGACGCTCGATCAGCGGCATGGTGGAGTTTTCCGATTCCTGCGCTTCCGGGGCGAGGTACAGAGTGTAGAACTCGCGGTCGGCCTTGTAGCCTCCAGTGGAGGCGTTGGCCAGGTTGTTCGCTACCAGGTCGAGCGATTCCATGCGGGCACGCAATCCGCTGGCGGCGACCGCAGTGAGAGGATCCATCGACTGGGGATCAAGCAAGAAGCGGTCCAAAAAGAAAGAGGGAGATAAATGCCGGAAAATCTTCAATCCGACGCGAGGTCTTGTGTCAAAATTTTGTCGCGTCAAATCCGCGCGACGAAGTTTCGTCACGGATCGCCCGCGAAGCCGTTGAAAATGCGCGGCCGGAAATTGGCCCGCGATCTGCAAAAAGACGGGCGTGAGCAGCGCTGCCCGAGTGGCACTTCCCGCCTTCGATGCCGTGGCCGCCGTCCCGACGGCTCCAGCGACCGGAAAGCAGGCGGGCGCTGGACGTAGCGCCGGCCAGGCGGGCGCGTTTCTCAGCCTGATGCAGGAACTGGCGGCATCTGCCGATTCCGGTCTGACCGCTGACGCGGAGCCGGAGGGAAATGGCGACCCGGGGGCAGACCAGGCGGGGATGGCAGCGGCCTCGTCGCAACCGAAAAAAGGTGGCCGATTCGCGGGTTCGTCGCGGCCGCAGGCAGGAAGCCAGGCTGGAAGGACCGCGGCAGACGGGAAGAACGGTTTGGCGGCAGCCGCGGTTCCGGTTGACGCCAGAGCCGCTCGGCCAATCATGTTCAGCATTGGGGGCGGGCTGCAAGGTAAAGGCGAAGCGGTCGACGTGCAAGGAAGTATGGATACAGGAACGGCGCGGACAGACACTGCGACAAGGACGGCTACCGATGCTGACGGAGGGCGGCTGACGGCGAAGGTGGGGCCGGGCGGAGAATCGGGGACACGAGATCTTGCGTCTGTGCCGATTCCGTCCGCGGAACTCGCACGCGACGCCGCATTCTCGCGACTGGATGGATCGGAAATCAAAAATTCGCCGGTAGAGACAACCGCCCGAGGCGAAGTTGTGCGAAGCCCCCGCGGCGCGGCGGAGCCTGGAGGTAAGGACCAGACGCCGCCCCAGACAGGGGAGGCGAAGGTTGCGGAACCGCGCGCGGACGACGAAGATTGCGCGGCGCGTTCGACTCCAGCGAACGAAGCGAGTGCAATCAGCCTGGCTGACTTTACGTCCATGGCGGTTCAGGGTGTGGATTCGGATGGCGCAGCCACTCCCCAGGTTCAGACAGCCGAAGCGGGCGCGAAGGACACATCCCAGCCGGCGGCGGAAGGAGCCAACCCCGAACCGCCTGCGGCGCCACTGGCATTTGCGGCACGGCTCTCGATGGCGCCGATAGAACGCGTTCGGCGGGCAGGTGGGATGGAGGGCAGTAGCCCGGATGAGGGCGGACGCCAATCCGCGGGCGGGGCGGCGGTGCTGGCGGCGCCTCCTTCGGACGCGGCCTCCCAGCCGGCCGCCGATGTATCATCCGACACCGCGGCAACCGGCACAATCGCTCCCGCGGCATCGGCAACGACGAAAACCACGGCGGAGACGGCTCGAACCAGTGACATGATCGCACACGACATCAAGCTCGAATTAGCGGGCACGGGTCCGCGCGTGGAGGTCCGGCTGGTGGAAC
>DATJMP010000060.1:0-7690 GCA_035508655.1 Bryobacteraceae bacterium | reverse complement strand
GAGCGCGCCGCAGAGTCATAACGCGGGCCGAGGACTCCAGTGTAGTAAAATCGGCGCGTCGTGCAGGGTGCCGTCACACTGATCGCCAATTCCGGAAGGCACCAGGCGCGCCTGCCCGAAGCGCTGGCGCGCGAGGGCGTGCTACGGCAGGCGGTGCGGATGGCTCCCGCGCTGGAGATTCTGGAGCCGGATGCGGACGGATTGAGAACGATACACCGGTTTCGATCGCAGCAGGCCGGTAACCGGGTTCTGTGGGCGATCTGGCGGCGGCTTCCTCCGCCTTGGCGGGGCGCGGTGCCTTTGACGGCCTGGGCGCGCCTAGCCGACCGGCGCATTGCGGAGCACATGGCGCCCTGCAAGGTGTTTCATGGACTGATGGGGGTTAGCGTCGAGAGCCTGAAGCGGGCAAAACGCACGGGCGCGGTTACTCTGATCGATAACCCGACGCTGCACCCGGCGGCGTTCCGGTGCGAGGTGCTGGCGGATCAAAGAGACGCGGCGGTCCGAGCGGCGGACGCGGAGCCGGTTATGCCACTGTCCGCGATACGTATCTGCGAACAGCAGTATGAGGCGTGCGACAGAATCGTGGCGTATTCCGCCGCTGCCGCGCGGAGTTTTGAGCCGCACGCGTATGGCAAGAAAACGGTGGTGGTCGAGCCGGGCGTGGACCATCGCATGTTCACGCCGGATCCGGCGGCACGGCGAGGCGGGGCGTTTCGCGTGTGCTACGTGGGGCGGATCGAGGCGGCGAAGGGCGTGCATCACCTGGTGGAAGCCTGGCGGCGGTGGGGGCCGGCTGATGGTGAACTGGTGCTGGCGGGGCGGGTGCTGCCCGAGATGGCGGGATTGCAGACCGCCGGCGCGACGGCGCGTGTGGAACTCGCCGGAATTCTGCCGCCCGAGGGGGTGGTGCGGTTGCTGCAGAGCTGCGACCTATTTGTTTTTCCTTCGGTGAACGAGGGTCTGCCGCTGGCGGTTTTGGAGGCGATGTCGTGCGGGCTGCCGGTGGTGGCGTGCCGCGATACGGGCGCCGAGGACTGCGTGATATCGGGCCAGGAAGGATTGCTCGTGCCGGGTAGAGACGCAGACGCGCTGGCGGATGCGATGCGGTGGTGTGCCGGGCATCGCGAGGAATTGGCGGTTATCGGCGCGGCGGCAAGGCGCCGGATCGAGGCGGAGTTTACGCTGGAGCACTATGTCCGGCGGTTGATGGATTTGTATAGCGATTGCTCCGCAATTTGAATTGCTAAGATTGGTTTTGCCCTCATGAAAGCGATCATCCTGGCGGCGGGACTGGGGACACGCCTGCGCCCCATCACGTTGACTACTCCCAAGTGCCTGGTGCCGATCAACGGCGTGCCTCTGCTGGAGCTATGGCTGCGGGAGTGCGAGCGAGCGGGCGTGGGTGCGGTCCTGGTGAATACGCATCACCTGGCAGAACGGGTGGAAGAATTTGCGGCGGCGCGGCGGGGAGTTCCCATCACGCTGGCTTATGAACCGACGCTGTTGGGTAGCGCGGGAACGATCGCGGCGAATTGGAATTTTGTGAAGGGCGAGCAATCGTTCGTGGTGATTTATGCGGATAATCTGACTACGTTCGCGCTCTCGGAGCTGACGGCGTTTCATGGGAGGCACGACCGGATCGCCTCGATGGCGCTGTTCCGCTCGCCGAATCCATCGGCGGGCGGGGTGGTGGAGATGGATGAAACGGGGCTGGTTGTGGGATTCTGGGAGAAACCGGAGCATCCGCGCAGCGATTTGGTGAATGCGGGACTGTATGTGTTTCGCGCGGCGGTGCGGCAGTATCTACCGGCGGAAACGCCGGCGGACGTGGGCCGGTCGTTGATGCCGGCGCTGGTAGGGCAGGCCAAGGGGCTGCCGATCAGGGATTACTTCGTAGATATAGGAACGCTGGAGAACTACAACAGGGCGCAGGCGGAGTACAAAGCAGCTTGCGCGGCCGGGGGATCATGATCATTTCACAAACACCATTGCGCGTCAGCTTTGCGGGCGGCGGCACGGATTTCAGCCGCTATTACCGGGAGCATGAAGGCGCCGTCGTCAGCTCCGCCATCGATAAATACGTTTACGTGGTGGTGGTGCCGCGCTTCGATGAGCTTATCATCGTCAACTACACCAAGAAAGAGACCGTGGAGAAGGTGGACGACCTCAAGCACGAGCTGGTGCGCGAGGCCATGCGGCGCACGGGCGTGGAAAACGGGGTGGAGATTACTACCCTGGCGGACGTGCCGTCGGAGGGGTCGGGGCTGGGATCGTCGAGCACGGTGACGGTCGGGCTGCTGCATGCACTCTATGCATACAAAGGCAGGCTGGCGACCGCCGAGCAACTGGCGCGCGAGGCTTGCGAGATCGAGATTGACATTTGCGGCAAGCCGATCGGCAAGCAGGACCAGTATATTGCGGCGTACGGCGGGGTCTGCCACTTCAAGTTTTGCAAAGACGACAGTGTGGAGGTGCATCAGTTCCGGCGGTCGGCGGAGCTGTTTCACGAGCTATCGCGGAACCTGATGCTGTTCTACACGGGGCGCACCCGCAAGGCGGGGAACATTCTGAGCGTACAGGATCAGCGGACGGAGATGAACCTGGAGCAGTTGCATTGCCTGAAGGCGCTGGCGGCGCGGACCGCGGAGGCGGTAGAGCGGCTGCGGTTGTGGGAAGTGGGGCGGGTGCTGAACGACGGCTGGCAGTTGAAGCGGCAGTTGGCGGAAGGCATCAGCAGTCCGGAGATCGAGGAGATGTACGATCTGGCGTTGAGCGCGGGGGCGTCGGGGGGCAAGATCTGCGGAGCGGGCGGCGGCGGATTTTTGCTGGTGTATTGCGATCCGGCGCATCACAAAGCGCTGCGGAAGGCGATGGGAGCTTATCGGGAGCTGCCGATCGCGCTCGATCCGGATGGGAGCAAGATCATTTTTCAGAACCGGGCGGGGTACCGGATGGCGAGTGTTTGAAGGCTGTACCGGAAGCCGGGGGAAGGGCATCGGAAATTCGTCGAGCGGCGGGGCGCGGCAAAGGGATGAGGCGATGCCTGTTTCTGGATCGAGACGGGGTGATCAACGCGGCGCCGCCGGCAGGGGCGTACATCCGCACGTGGGACGAGTTCCGGCTGCTGCCTTCCGCCGTGGATTGGATCCGCCTGTTCAAAGCGGCCGAATTTCTGGCGATCGTGATCACCAATCAGCGGGGGGTGGCGCTGGGCGTGATGAGCGAGGCGGAATTGATCGCGCTGCACGAGCGCATGCGGGCGGAACTGGCGGCGCGGGGCGCGGTGCTGGATGACATTTTGTATTGCCCGCATCATGAGGGAGCGTGCGAATGCCGTAAGCCGCGGCCGGGGATGATTCAGGCGTCGCAGCGGAAGTGGGACATCGATTTGAGCGCTTCGCTGCTGGTGGGCGATGGGGAGCGGGACCGGCTGCTGGCGGAGTGCTGCGGGATTCCGTTTGTGCTGGTGAAAGACGGACGGGTGGCGTAGAGCGGAGTGCTGTGCGGCGTTCGCCATTAAGCGTTGCAGAATCTGGTTTATGGGCTTCGGATGCCCCAACCGGCATCCAATCCGGCGTTGCCGTCATTCGTCCGTGGTTGACGCTTCCCGCCATTTGGCGCATAATAATAGACAGATGTCGCATACTGCATCCTTGATCGGCTCCGTGCGCAAGGGCCTGCCGGCGGGACGGCTGGCGCAGATGGCGCAGCTTCTGGATGTGGACCGGTCGCTGCTGTTGGGCGTAATCGGGGTGTCCGAGCGGACCATTCAGCGCAAGCACGAGCATGCGGACCGGCTCAGCCCGGCGGCGTCAGACCGTTTGTCGCGCATCGACCGCATCTATGCGCTGGCGCTGGAGGTATTCGGCGTGCGCGAAAAGGCCGCGCAGTGGTTAAAGCGTCCCAGCCGAGCGCTGGGCAACGAAGTGCCGCTGCGGCTGCTGGATACCGACGCGGGGACGCAGCAGGTGGAACGGGAACTGCGGCAGATCCAGCACGGCTTCGTGTTTTGATGGCGCGGTTGTGGAGGTTATACCGCCAGCGATACGGGCCGGGCTTGGACGGTATCGGCGGAACGTTTGCGGACGGGCGATGGCACACGCAGGGCGAGCGGGTGGTGTACTTCGGCGGTTCGGCGGCGATTGTAGTACTAGAACGTTTGGCGCATACCGATCCGGACCTGCTACCGGACGATCTGCTGCTGGCGCATTTCGAATTTTCCGCGGCCATCGCCGAGGTGGCGGAGTTCGGCGGCTTATCCGGGGACTGGGCGCGAGACGAAGAAACCACACGGCGCATGGGCGGTTTATGGCGGCGGCAGGGGTCGGCATGCCTGTTGGCGGTGCCGTCGGCGATTCTACCGGAGGAGTCCAACTTCGTGTTCAATCCGCAGCATGTCGACGCGGCGCGGCTGCGCCTGGTGGGGGAGCGGCGGTTCAGTTTTGACCCACGGTTAATTTAGGTCTGCCCGCGGTCCTGGTTTATAATCTGTAGAATACTTAGCGCCGAGTTGTATCGCGGCTGCTTCCACGGCGAAGTAGGGCATATATTCCGTTACAAACAAGATTGATCGCAGGGACTCAATAATGCCGGAACCATTTGAATTCGTCATTGTGAATTTGGCGGGTCGTGTCGGGGACGCGAAGGATCTGCCGGTGGTCGCGACGGCGGCGCAGGCAGCGGCGTGGTACGCGGCGGGCGCCGCGGGTGTCGCACTGGATGCGGCGGCTCCTTCGTGGGCGGCGCTGGCGCAACGCTACCGGACGGTGCCGGGCATCATACACGGGATGCGCGCGGCGGTCCGCGAGCACGTGCTGCGGGCGAAGAAGCACGCGCGGGTCGAGCCGCTGACGAATGCGCCGGCGGACGCGCATGTGATCGGACTGGACGATGGGGTCCCGGAAGATGGGCGGCCGGTGGTGTTTGCCGGCGTGACGGACGGGCGCGGCGCGGCGAGGGCGGCGGTGCTGGGCGCGGCGGGCATCCTGGCGGATGCGGCGATTGCGGACGAAGGCGCGCGGATCATCGGCGAACTGGCGGTGCCGTTCGAGCCGGCGCGGGTGGAAGAATTGCCGCCGGCCAAGCCGTTCGATGTGGCGATCATCGGCATGGGCTGCCTGCTGCCGAAGGCTCCGAATGTGCGCGCTTTTTGGGCCAACATCCTGAATAAAGTGGATGCCATCGGCGATGTACCCAAGGAGCGCTTCAACGTCGACGCGTATTACGATCCGGACCGCAAGGCGAAGGACAAGATTCACTCGAAGTGGGGCGGGTTTTTGGATGCGGTGCCGTTCGATCCGATGCGGTACGGGATTCCGCCGAATGCGCTGCCGTCGATCGATCCGCTGCAATTGCTGGCACTGGTGACGGTGGACCAGGCCCTGCGGGATGCGGGTTACGGCGACGGCAATTTCGCGCGGCAGCGGACGTCGGTGATTTTGGGATTGAGCGGCGGGCTGGGCGATATCGGGTTGCAATATGCGGTGCGGTCGATGCTGCCGCAATTCATCGAAAAGCCGCCGGCGGATTTGCTCGCGGAGCTGCCGGAGTGGACGGAGGATTCGTTTGCGGGTCTGCTGCTGAATGTGGCGGCGGGACGGGTGGCGAACCGGTTCGATTTGGGCGGGGTGAATTTTAGCGTGGACGCGGCGTGTGCTTCGTCGCTGGCGGCGGTGTACCTGGCGGCGCGGGAACTGGCGGATCACGCGAGCGATATGGCCATCGTGGGCGGCGTGGATACGGCGCAGAGCCCGTTCGGATTTTTGTGTTTCGCCAAGGCGCAGGCGCTCTCGGGCCGGGGACGATGCCGCACGTTCGATGAAAGCGCGGACGGCATCGCGATCAGCGAAGGCATCAGCATGATGGTGCTGAAGCGGCTGGAGGATGCCGAGCGGGATGGCGATCGGATTTACGCGGTGATCAAAGGCGTACAGGGATCGAGCGACGGCAAGGGCAAGAGTATGACCGCGCCGCGGCTGGAGGGCCAGATTCTGGCGTTGCAGCGCGCTTACGCGCAGGCGGGCGTGCGTCCTTCGACGGTGGGACTGATCGAGGCGCACGGTACGGGCACCACGTTGGGGGATGCGAGCGAGCTGAACGCGGTGGCTGAGGTATTCAAGGCTGACGGTGCAGCGCCGATGGGGTGCGCCATCGGGTCGGTGAAGTCGATGGTGGGGCATACCAAGTCGGCGGCGGGGATCACGGGGCTGATGAAGGTCGCGCTGTCGTTGTATCACAAGACTCTGCCGGCGACTTTGCACGTGGAGAAGCCCAACCAAAAACTGCTGGAGCCCGGCATTCCGATGTTCGTGAATACTGAGACGCTGCCGTGGATTCCACCGGCGGGTGTGCCGCGGCGCGGCGGCGTGAGCGCGTTCGGATTTGGGGGGACGAATTTTCACGCGGTGCTCGAGGAGTTTGCCGGCGATTTGACCCATCCGGCAGACGTGGCGCAGACGGAGAAGTGGCCGGCGGAGTTATACATCTGGAACGATCCGGCGCCGGCGGACCTGGTGGAAGGCCGTGGCGTGGGGACGCGCGCGTCGGCGGCGGCTGAGACGCGGCTGGCGATTGTGGCGACATCCCCCGAGGATCTGCGGGCGAAGCTGGCGAAGGCGAAGGCAGCTCTCGCAGCCAGGCAGCCGTCAAACGATCCGCAGGGCATTTGGCTGGCATACGGTCCGGCGCGCGGGAAGGTGGCGTTTCTGTTCCCGGGGCAGGGATCGCAGAAGACGCATATGCTGCGCGAGCTGGCGCTCAATTTCCCGGAGTTTCGCGCGAGTTTCGAAACCGCCGAACGGACGCTGGCGGGACGTTTTCCGAAGAAGCTGTCGGCTTACATTTATCCGCCGCCGGTGTTCGCGCCGGAGCCGGGCAAGCAGCAGGAATTGGAGCTGACCGATACGGTGGTTGCGCAGCCGGCCTTGGGCGTGGTGGAGATGGGGCTGGCGCGCACGCTGGAGCGGCTGGGTGTGCGTCCGGATATGACGGCCGGGCACAGCTATGGCGAGTATGCAGCGCTGGCGGCCGCGGGCGTGATTTCCGATGGCGCGCTGTTCGATCTGTCGGAAGCGCGCGGGCGGGCCATAAAAGATACGACGCAGGAAGAAGCCGGCACGATGGCGGCGGTGGCGGCGGACGCGGATGCGATCACGAAGGCGCTGGATGGAATGGAAGGCATCACGCTGGCGAATCACAATAGCCCGCGGCAGACGGTGATCTCGGGGTCGAACGTGGCCGTAAAAGCGGCGATGGCGAAGCTGGAGGCGGCGGGCCTAGCGGCGCGATCGATTCCAGTGGCGTGCGCGTTCCACTCGCCTCTGATGGAGCCGGCGCGGGTACGTTTTGCGGAGGTGCTGGCGCGGCAGCCGTTCGCGAAGCCTACGGCGGCGGTCTATTCGAACACGTTAGGCGGGCGGTATCCGGCGGAACCGCGCGAGATGGCGGAGTTGCTGGCGAGTCACCTGGTGCGGCCGGTGAAGTTCGTGGACGAGATTCGCGCGATGTACGAAGAAGGCGCGCGGGTGTTTGTGGAGGTCGGGCCGAAGGGCGTACTCACGGGGTTGTCGCGCCAGATCCTGGATGGTAAGGACGCCCGGCTGATTCAGATCGATAGCGATAAAGGCGGGCTGGTGGCATTACTCCAGGCGCTGGGCCAGCTGGCGGCGGAAGGTGTGCCGGTGGATGC
>DATJMP010000059.1:0-10919 GCA_035508655.1 Bryobacteraceae bacterium | reverse complement strand
TGGCCGCACAGGAGCTGCCGCAAGGGCCGGAGTGGCAATATGAGCCGAAATGGGACGGCTTTCGCTGCCTGGCAGCGCGGCGCGCCCGCCAGGTGGAGTTGCAGTCGAAATCGGGCCAGCCGCTCGGGCGTTATTTCCCGGATATCGTGGAATCTCTGGCCGCGCTTCAGGCAAGCAGGTTTATCCTGGATGGCGAACTTACCGTCCCGGTGGAGGGAAATCTCTCGTTCGAGGAATTGCAACTGCGGCTTCATCCGGCAGCCAGCCGAGTACGTATGCTGGCCCAAAGGCATCCGGCGATTTATCTCGTGTTCGACCTGCTCGAAGAAGAACGCGGCAAATCCGTGCTCGATTTGCCCCTGCGCGAGCGCCGCGGCCGGCTGGAAGCATTCGCCGGGCGCTGGCTCAAGCCCGGCGGCAGCATTGCTCTTTCGCCGGCAACCACCGATTTGGCCGTCGCGCGGCACTGGCTCGAGACTATGCGCGGCGGCCTGGATGGCATTATCGCGAAGAACCGCGAGGCCCCTTACGAGCCCGGCCAGCGCACGGGCGCTATGCTGAAAATCAAAAATATAAGGTCCGCGGACTGTGTGGTGGGCGGGTTCCGGTACGCGTCGAAAGGCAAGGTGGTTGGATCGCTCCTGCTCGGCCTTTACGGAGACGACGGCCTTCTGCACCATGTCGGCTTCACGTCCGCTATCCCCGCGGCGGAAAAGGCCGCCCTGACGAAGAGGCTCGAGTCTCTGCGAAAGGAGCCTGGTTTTACGGGCCGATCTCCCGGAGGTCCCAGCCGTTGGAGCACGGAGCGCTCCGGTGAATTCGAGCCGCTCGCGCCAAAGCTGGTCGTGGAGGTGCAATACGACCATTTCACCGGCGGCCGTTTCCGCCACGGCACGCGCCTGCTGCGCTGGCGGCCGGATAAGCAGCCGCGCCAGTGCACCATGCGGCAGGTAGAGCAGGAAAGCCGGTCGCCCCTCAGTCTGCTGCGGACTGCGTGAAGCCGGGCCGGGGGCGCTAAGGCGTCACCGCGATCCCGCTCGGCGGGCTGGCCACGCCGCCGATCGCCAGATTGAAACTCAGCGCGCATCCGATGCCCAGGCAGCTCGTATCTTCGGACGGCAGCAAATCCGGAATGCGGAAGTTGATCTGCATCACGCCCGCCACAATCCCCGGCGCATCACCGGCAAACTGCACTTCGTAGGACAAGTGGCCACCCGCCCACACCGTGGTATCCGCGTCGTAGATGCCGATCGGAACGATCGCACCGTCCTGCCAGTAATTCGCGCCGCCGCCCGTCGCGTAAACCGTCACGATCGATCCGGCCTTGGCCGGGTTCGACGTGGAATTGACGCTGCCATCCTGGTTGAGCGCGGCGGCTAGGCCGGTCTGGTAATTCTGGAAAATGCCGGGAACCGGATCTTCGGAAACGGTTACGGTCGGGCCGTTCACCGTGCCCCCCGGCGTCACCACCTGGATATGAGTGGAACCGCCTACTGCCCGTGGTACCACCGCATTGATCTGCCCCGAGCCGGCATAGAGCAGCGGCGCGGGAATGGCGTCGAACAGCACCTGGTAGCCGCCCAGCGACGACGTGAAAACGCCGTTCTGCACCTGCCCGTCGAGCGCGGTCTGCGGTCCGATGCCAATGCCATATAGCGTCACGAGTTCGGTCCCGGTGATCGCATTCGCGTAGGCGTTGCTGGCGCTGTTGGCGATCGCGAGAAGCGAAGGCCCGGCATTGGCGGTTTCCAGCCACAACGTGTCGGCCGAGCCGATGCTGGCGAAAGTCCCCGCCGCCGTAATTGCCAAAGCCTGCCCCGTAACACCGTAGGGCGCTCCGTAGAGGTCCACCAGCGTGCTGCCATCGCTCGCCAGACGGGCAACATATGTGGCCCGGAAGCCAGCCTGGGTCGGGAACGGCGCCACCTGCGGGTCTACAGTGACCCCGGTGAACAGCACCCGCCCCTGTGCGTCCAGCCCCAGCGCCCGCACGGAGCTGAACGGGCTGCCGCCGTAGTAAGTGCCCCAATTCACCGCCGTGCCCGTACGGTTCAACTCGATGACGAACCCGCCGCTATCGGCCGTTCCGGGAACGGAAATGATCGATGGCTGCAGCGCGCCCGCCGTGGTCGGCAAACCCGCCGGCCCGCTGCCGCCCACAATCGCATCTCCCCCCGCATCGAGCACCAGGCTGTTTACCTGGACCGAAATGCCACCCAGGTTCGCCGGCGGCCCGCCATTCAGAAATGTCGACCACTCAAGCTGCTGCGCCCCCCCGGGCTGAAATTTTGCGAGGAACCCTGCCGGAACCCTGTACGAACAGGCGCAAGCCGTCGCCAGCGCGCCGGGCGTGGTGGGCAGGGCGTCGGCGGTGGTATTGCCAGCAATCACCACCCCGCCAGAGCCATCGAGTGCGATGGCCGTGCCAGTCGTCACTCCGAATGCGCCTACGCACGCGCTGCCGCCGATGCAAACAGTGGCATCATCGCCGAAATAGGTGGAGTAGAGCACCTTGCTCCCATCCGCCGAGATTTCGGTCAGAAACGCATACGCCGCGGTTGCCAGCGGCGTCTTGGCCGGGGCCTTGCTCTGGTATGCGCCGGGCGTTACGGGGAAACTGTCCGACGTGGTGACGCCGGTCAGATAGATGTTTCCCGCCCCATCCAGCGCAATCCCGTGGATGCCGCCTGGCAGCGTGGTCGAGAAAAGAGTCGCCGAGAGCGAGTTATTCAGCTTCATCACCAGACCTTGGCCGGACGTCCCCTGGCCGGCCAGGATCAGATTGCCTGGCGCGTCGGTTGCGGCAGCGGTTGGAGACGTGATACTCGCGACGTCCGTCGCGGCCAGGAGCGAGCCTCCTCCATCGAGCTTTGCCACTCGTGCCGAGCCAGCCGCGGTCAGGTAAACCACGAAGAGATCGCCCTGACGATCCGCAGCGAGAAACTGCGGCTGCCCGTCCGCTGGGTCGAGATTGCGAAGAAGAACCTGGTTCGCCGACCAGGCGGGAGCCGTGGCGGCAACCGTGAACAGAAGCGCCCGTGCCAATGTGGTCTTCATAGTCGTTGTCGAAGCGGGCCTCGCATCCGAGACCCGCACGATCCCAAACCGCGGCCGGGCAATTGCCGGCCGAATCACAGAATCTTTCCGTGGTTTGGAATCAGCCGACTGGACGGGAAGGATCGGCTGGCGGCGCCAGGAGGCGCCGCATTCTTCTAAGCCCTATTATGCTCCCAGATTGGGGTATGTGAGCAGCCCCGGAGGAATCGTTTCGACCCTGTTGTGGACAGGCGGCACATCGTATAGAGTGTCCAGAGACAGGAGATGCTCCACCTATGAATCCATCCCGCAGACAGTTCCTGGGTCAAAGCGCCTTAGCCCTGGGTGCCGCGGCGCTGGCGCCGAAAACCCCGATCCACGCCAGCCCGATGGGCCAGCCCCTCGGGTTCCAATGTTACGAGATCATCCCGTACCTCACCAAGGACTGGGCGGGCACCTGGCAGAAAATGGCCGGATTCGGATACAACTTCGTCGACCTGGTGACCTTCTCGCCCCGCACTCCCGAGATCGCCAAATACACGCCGAAAGAGATCCGCCAGGCCATCGAGGCCGCCGGCTTGAGCGTCACCAACTGCCATTACTCTTACGACGCCCTTACCCAGCACTTCGACGAAACCATGACCGCCGCTCACGACCTCGGCCTGAAAACCATGGTCTGCCAGCCCGCTCCGCGGCGCAAAACCGCCGACGACTGGAAATGGATGGGCGACCAGTTGAACGCCATCGGCGCCAGGGTGCAGAAAGAAGGCTACCTGCTCGGCTATCACAACCACGAAATCGAGTTCGTAGCCGTCGATGGCCAGATCCCGTACGACATCCTGATGGCCTCGACCGACCCCAAGCTGGTCAGCTTCCAGATCGATGTCGGCAACCTCACATTCGGAGGCGCGGACGCCATCGCTTATCTCAAGAAGTACGCCAACCGCTGTTTCTCGCTGCATGCCAAGGATTTCGTAAAGGGCAAAGCGAGCGTCCCGGTGGGGGCCGGCACCCTCGACTGGCACACTATTTTCGGCCTGGCCGCCAAAGCCGGCATCAAGAGCTATGTTGCAGAGGTTGGCGCCTACGGCATCCGAACGCTGAGCGGCGAGCCACTCGAACCCAGCCCCATCGATGTGCTGGAATCGTTTCGCCGCAGCTACGTTTTTCTGCACGACTTCAAGTCCTGAGCGGCAGCCGACCCGCAAACCGCGTGAGCGGTGGCGGTCGCGCGGCGCCAAATCGGACTAGAGGAGATGGATATCATAAAAGACGACGCGGGCTGAATCAGACGCGGTCACAGGAGGATCGACATGAAAGACCGGAAGATGGCGCGCCGCCGTTTCCTAGGCGGCCTGGCCGCGGCGCAGGTGGCAGCGTCCGAAGCTCACGCAGCCGCCGGACCGGCCAAGTGGAATCTGGTAGTGGGCTGCGACCACGCCGGCTTTCCGCTCAAAGGACCGGTCATCGAAATGGTGAAATCTTGGGGCCACACGGTTAAAGACATCGGTACCTATAGCACCGATCCGGTGGATTTCCCGGACATCGCCCAGAAGCTTTCCGCCGAAATTCAGTCCGGACGCTGCCAGCGCGGCATCATGGTTTGCGGCACCGGCGTAGGCGCCGCCATCGCCGTCAACAAGATCCGCGATATGCGTGCGGCCCTGTGCCACGATACCTTCTGCGCCCACCAGTGCGTGGAACACGACAACGTGAACGTCCTGTGCATGGGCGCATGGATCATCGGTCCGAAAACCGCAGAAGAGGTCCTGAAGGCCTACCTGAACGCCCGTTTCGCCAGCGAGGATCCCGATTTGAAACGCCGTGTGGAGAAGCTGCGGGAGATGGAAAAGCGCTAGCCGGTGATCTTTGGCTCCGGTTACCAGGGCTTGAGTCTGAAACCCGAAAATCTCGCTCTGGCGTTAAAATAGACCCATCATGTTTCTACCCCGGCTGCTCGTGGTTCGCCAGAAATTCGTTTGTCACCAGATCCCCGACGTTACCGGCGAGGTCCGCCGGCAGCTCGCCGGTTCCCCCTTCTCCGCCCGGCTGAAACCGGGCTCTCAGGTCGCGATCGGTGTGGGCAGTCGCGGCATACACGACATCGCGGAAATCGTCGCCGCCACCGTCCGGTTCTGGAAGGACGCCGGCATGCGGCCGTTCCTCTTCCCCGCCATGGGCAGCCACGGCGCCGCCTCCGCTGCCGGACAGGCCGATGTGCTGGCGCATTACGGCGTCACCGAAGCCGCCATGGGATGCCCCGTCGTCAGCCATCTCGACGTGGTTTCGCTGGGCAAGACTCCGGAAGGCATCGAGGCGTTCATGGATAAGTCCGCCTTCGATTCCGACGGCGTCATGCTGGTCGGCCGCGTCAAATGGCACACGGATTTCGCCGGCAAAATCGAAAGCGGTCTCTTCAAGATGATGGCAATCGGCCTCGGGAAATTCGCCGGCGCGCAGCGCTATCACGCGTATGCCTACCGCCTCGGCCTGGAGCACGTCATCCGCAGCATCGGCCGGCAGGTGCTGGCTTCGGGCAAGATCATTGGCGGTCTCGCCATTCTCGAAGACGCTCACCACCACACCGGCAAGCTCGACGCCGTCCCGGTCGAAGTGATGGAGCAGCGCGAGGAAGAGAACCTGGCCCTGGTCAAGACCTGGATGCCGAAGATCCCGATGGATCTCGACATTCTCATTCTCGATGAGATCGGCAAGAACATCAGCGGCGCCGGCATGGATACCAAGGTGGTCAACCGCGGCGTCAACGGCGAGTACAATCCCTGGCCCGGAATCCCCAAATTCCAGCGCATTTTTATCCGCGACCTGAGCGAACACACCTACAACAGCGCCGTCGGCCTTGGCATGGCGGATGTGGTCACGGACCGCCTGGTGAACCGCACCGATTGGGTCCCCACCCACATCAACACGCTGACCGCCAACAGCCCCGCTTCCTCCCGCACACCGGTCCACTTCCCCACCGACCGCGAGTGCATCCACCGCTTCATGCCGACGGTTGGGAAGATCGATCTTTCGGAAGTCACGTTCGGCTGGATCCGCAACACCATGGAGCTGAGCCGTTTCGGCTTGAGCGAAAATGTGCGCGCCCAGGTGGAGGCGAACCCGAATCTCGAAATTGAAGGCGTCACGGATTTCGAATTCGACGATTCCGGCAACCTGATCAGCCCGTTCGCTCCCGTCCGGGAGACCGCCGGCGCGCACTAGAGAGGTTGTTCCGTAAACCTGATGCGACAGCGCAGAAGCGCCGTCCTAGACCCTCACCGCGTCATCGCGTACACCACGTAATTCACGCCGATGCGGATTCCCAGCGCCGAAAACCGTTCCGGGTACTCAGGGTTGTCGGCGTGCTCCCACGAGTCCCCCAGGTCCATGTCGAAGCAAATGGCCACCATTAACCGGCCCTTGTCGTCATAGATGCCGCGCCAGTGCGGATCGTAGCCGTCATACTCGTACGTTCGGCCGCTCCAGACGAACTGCTCGCCCGGCACCTGGTAGCGGCCGTCCAGATCGTAGATGGTGTGGAAGATCGCGTCTTTGTTCTCGATCTCCACAATCGGCCGGTCCGGAAACACCCGCTGCATGCTGGCAACGAATACGGACCATTCCTCCGTGCCGTGGAAATCGTCGCACATGAAGAAGCCGCCGCGCAGCAGGTATTCGCGCATCGACTTGGCCTGAGCGTCGCTCAGGTTCCAGTGCCCCACCTCCACCGCATACAGCCACGGCCAGTCATACTGGTCGCCTTCGTCCAGGTTCACCGGCTGCTCCACGGAGCGCGCGTGGATGCGCGTCAGCCGCCGCAGCGCCGAGCTGAAGTGGCGGTCGGAGCGGGGATAATCGGTGGTCCAGCTGGTGTAACCCTGCGTCCAGGGATCGCCGCCGCCGAACCGTCCCCGTCCGCGCCGCCCGCGCCCGTGTACGCCCGGCATGGTCGGATACATCAGGCGGGCGAATGCCCATTCTGTCTTCTCCTGCCAATCGGGAGGGATGGGGAAATTCTCGTATTCGCGGCCGGGATACTCGCGGAACGGCTTCTGGAACGCGTGCAGGGACGCCAAAAAAACCATCCCTCCAACCGCGCACCAATATGCTCGCCGCGCCCACATAATTGTGCCAGGATATCACCGGCAGGACGTTTTTGGACCACCCCCGGGCGGCTTAATTGCTGCGTCCGCCGGTACGGGCAACAGCAACCTTCTGGGCCGGCGCTCCCATCGGAATTGGAATCAGGATTTCCATGGCCGTTCCCTTCCCCGGCGTGCTGCGCACGATCACCGCTCCTTCCAGCGTCCTCACGATGCCGGCAACCGCTGCCAGTCCCAACCCACGCCCCATGAACCGGGTGGTGAAAAACGGATCGAAGATGCGCCGTACGGTGGTCGCATCCATGCCGGAACCCGTGTCCTCAACGACGAGGCGCAGGTACTCGCCGGAGCGAAGCCGCCCCACCGCCACCGCAGGCACTCCATGCGCCCGGGCAAACCGCGCCCGGCCGGTTCGAACCACTACCGAGCCGCGCCGGTCCCCGACCGCCTCGATCGCATTCATCACCAGGTTCGTCACCAGTTGCTGGATCTGCGCCGGGTCCGCAAACACCGGTGGCAGTTCCCCGTCCAACTCCAGGTGAAAATCGACGTTTTCGGGAACGGCCACCCGAAGCAGTTCGCTGGCCCTGCAGGCCACCTCCGAAAGGTCTACATCGGCCCGAAGGAACTGGCCTTTCCCGGCATACGCCAGCAATTGCCGCGTCAGTGAGGCAGCGCGCTCGGCCGCCGAAACCACGCTCTCGATCAGCACGCGTTCGCTCGACTGCTGCGGCAGCGTGTCGATCGCCAGGCTGGCGTTGCCCAGCACCGCGGTCAGCAAGTTATTGAAATCGTGCGCGATCCCTCCTGCAAGCCGCCCCACGCTTTCCAGCCGCTGAGCTTCCCGAAGCTGTTCTTCGCTCTCCCGGCGGCTGGTAATATCCTGGATCACGTCCAGCAGAAACTGCGGGCGGCCCGCGCCCGCAATGACTGCAGCAACCGTCAGGCTGGCCCAGATCACAGCCCCATCCTTGCGGATATAGCGCTTCTCCATGCTGAAGTAGGCGCGCTTGCCTGCCACGAGGGCGTCATAACCTTCGATGGTGGCAGACAGATCGTCGGGATGCGTGATATTGCGAAACGAAAGGTCTTGCAATTCCTCCCGCGAATAGCCTGTAATGGCGCAAAACTGCGGGTTCACTTCTTCGAAGCGGCCCTCCAGGCTGAGACGGCAGATGCCCACGGGCGCGTGCTCCACCGTCAACCGGAACTGCTCCTTGGCTTGCGAGGCCGCCTGTTCTGCTGCTTTGCGCAGGCTCGCTTCCCGAAGAAATTCCTCCAGCCGGAGCCGCGCCTGTTCCGCATTCCGATGGGCCCGCCGACGCGTCGCTCTTTCGGCTTCGAACAGCAGCGCCGCCGTGAGCGTCACCATCACGTAGAATTCCACGCCTGTGAGGTTTCCGCTCTGAAAGCCTGCCACCAGGTGGCCCTGATGGATTCCCAGGAAACCCACGGAAACCAGCCCCAGCGAAGCGGTCAGCAGGGACGGCCATACACCGCCATACCACGAGGACCACAGCACCGCTATGTAGAGCAGCGAGTACTGGTGCTGATATCCGAAATAGCTTGCCACCAGGCGCGCTCCCGCGGCGATGGTCGCAGCCAAGAAGGCATAGCCGTAACGCGAGAATGCCGAGTGCGGCCGGTTGGACCAGTCCTTTGCCATCGGTTCCTCTGCATAGACGTGGCCCAGGTTTTCCCCAGATTCCCTCACTGTACTCAAACTTCCATTTTAGCGTGACGTACGTGAACGTCCTCACTTGTCCCGTTATCTCCGGGTGCAGTTCCGGAAGGAATCGGGACCAATCCCGGCATTTCCCAGGTCCTCCACACGGCCGGCGGACATCGGGTATAAACTAGCCGGAACGGGAGGGCAAAAATGGAAATTCGGATCGTGCGCGCGACCATGCCAAAACTGGCCTTCGCGGCGGCTGCAACCGCCATGCTATTGTGCGGCCTTTTCTTTTCGGGCGACCGGGGCCGCGCGGAAACGCCGGCATCCAACGGCGCGACGCTGTCCGGATGGCACACGATGGGCGCGGCCCGATGGACCGCCGAAAACGGAGAGATCGTCGGCTCCGCCGGCGCCGGCTGGCTGGTGCTGGACCGTGGTTACGAAGATGCCGGTATACGCTTCTCGTTCCGCTGCAATCAATGCCAGACCGGCGTGCTGCTGCGCGACGCCAAGGCAGGCGATGGCAGCCAGGGCACCTACCTCTCGCTCGCCGGCCCTGATGCAGGCACCATGTACCGCCTTGACCTGAACGCTCGGGGCGAAGAAACAGCCCGCAAGGAACTGGGCAAGCCGAAGGGCCAGACCAATCAACCGGTCGAGTTCACGCTCAGGCCCGGCGGTTGGAACCAGGCCGACCTCTTCGTCCAGGGCGACGATCTTCTCGGTTATTTCAACGACGGCCGCATCCGCGAATTCACCTTCGCTGGCGCCAAGCTGGGCGAAAAGAGCCGCTACGGTTTGGTCGCCCTCCGCCTGGGTGCGGGCGAAGTGCGCATCCGCGACCTTTCCATACGCGACCTGACCGCTCGCCCCGGCCTGCCCGAGGAAGTCACCGACCCGCATTTCCGTACGCGCAAGCTCAACGACATGTTTTACAGCGAAGGCATCGCAGTCGGCGACATCAATCGCGACGGCATCATGGATGTGGCCTCCGGCCCATTCTGGTACCCAGGCCCGGATTACGCGGTCGAACACGAAATTTATCCTTCCAAACCGCTCAATCCGGTGAGTCCGCCGTATCCGGAATCGATGTTGAATTACGTCTACGACTTCAACGGCGACGGCTGGCCGGATTACCTGCGCGTAAGCCTCTCGGACGCCCGCCTCTACATCAACCCACGCGGTGAGATGCGCCACTGGGACGAATACAAGGTGCTCGATCTGCAGACCGAATCGACGCAGTTGGTGGACCTGGACGGCGACGGCAAACCGGAGTTGATCATGGCCGTCGGCAAGCAGGAAGGCTACGCCAAGCCGGACTGGTCCGACGTCACCAAGCCTTGGACCTTTCACCCGGTCTCGGAGAAGGGCGATTGGGGGGGCCACGCCTCCGGTTATGGCGACCTCAACGGCGACGGCCGCATCGACATTCTGCAGGGCAGCGGATGGTGGGAGCAGCCGCCCGCCGGCACGTCGGGGTCTTGGAAATTCCACCCGGTCCCGTTCGGAGCGAGCAGCGAAATCTCCTTCCTGCGCGGCGCCGACCTGCTGGTCTACGATGTGAACGGCGACGGATTACCGGACGTCATCGGCAGTCTGGAAGCGCATGGCCCCGGCCTTGTCTGGTGGGAGCAGAAGCGCGATGCCCTCGGCGAGATCAGCTTTGTCCGCCACATGATCATGGGCGACCCGGCGGCGTCCGCGGCTGAGCGCGCAAGCTGGGAGGAGACCGATAAATCGGTTGCCTTTACCGAACTGCACGCCCTGGCGCTGGCCGACCTCGATGGCGACGGCCTTCCCGATATCGTCACCGGCAAGCGCTGGTGGTCGCACGGCGACAATTACGGCAGCAAGGATGCCCAGGCGCCGCCCGTGCTCTACTGGTTTCGCATGGTGAGGCACGGCGGACGCCAGGTAGCCTTCGAGCCGCACTTGCTCCACAACGCCTCCGGCCTGGGCGTGCAGATTGTGGCAGCAGACGTCAATGGCGACGGCCGGCCGGACATCCTTTCGGCCGCCCGCAAAGGCGCCTTCATCTTCTTCAACGAGTTCAAGAAGTAATTGTGGGCAGGTGCTCCCGACCTGCCTGTTCCCTTTTCGGAAAA
>DATJMP010000058.1:0-36117 GCA_035508655.1 Bryobacteraceae bacterium | reverse complement strand
GTCACCGGCCCCGATGTTCTCCGTGTGCGCTGGATCGCCGAACGCTTCGCCGAGATTTTCGGAGTCGAGCCGCAATTCGCCGGCTCCGAAGCCCCGACCGCGCTTCTGAGCGATTCCTCGCGCTGCTGCCGCCTGCTCGGCCCTCCACCCACCAGCCCGCTCCAAATGATCGAAATGGCCGCCTCCTGGATTCGCTCCGGCGGCGCCACGCTGGGCAAACCCACTCACTTCGAGGTGCGCGATGGCGCTTTTTGATTGGCGAGCCCGCCTGAAGGAAGGCGTCGTAATTCCCGCTCATCCGCTCGCACTCACCGCAGCCCGCAAGCTGGATGAGCGGCGGCAGCGCGCGCTCACCCGCTATTACCTCGCCGCCGGCGCCGGCGGCATCGCCGTCGGCGTGCACACCACCCAGTTCGCCATCCGTGAACGAGGCCTCTATGAGCCGGTTTTGGCCCTGGCGGCGGAGGAGGCGCGCGGACGCGATGTGATCCAGGTGGCCGGCGTTTGCGGTCCGCTGCCGCAGGCGCTGGAGGAAGCCCGCTGCGCTGCCCGCCTCGGCTACCACGCCGCTCTGCTGAGTTTCTCAGCCCTCCCGAACGCCGGCAACGCCCAACTGATCGAGCACGCCGCCGCGGTGGGCGAAGTTCTGCCGCTGTTCGGCTTTTATCTTCAGCCCGCGGTGGGAGGCCGTCTGCTCGATCGCGCCTTCTGGCGCCGCTTCGCCGCGCTCGAATGCGTCGTCGCCATCAAGATCGCACCCTTCAATCGCTATCAGACGCTCGACGTCCTTCATGGCGTCGCCGATTCCGGCCGTGCCGGTCAAGTCGCCCTCTACACCGGCAACGACGATCACATCATTCTCGATCTCGCCGGCGAATTCCGCGGCCTGCGCATCGCCGGCGGCCTGCTGGGCCAGTGGGCGGTGTGGACGCGGCGGGCGGTGGAGATGCACTGCGCGGTCCGAAGCGAGCCGTACCGTCCCGAGTGGCACACTTTGGCCAATGAACTGACCGACGCCAACGCCGCTGTTTTCGATGCCGCCAACGGCTTCCGCGGCTGCATCGCCGGGATTCACGAAGTCCTCCGCGGCCAGGGACTTCTGGAAGGCATCTGGTGCCTCGACCCGGACGAAGGCCTCTCCCCCGGCCAGGCCGAGGAAATCGCCCGCGTCCGTGCAGCCTACCCCCACCTGCTGGATGATGAATTCGTCCAGCAGCACCGCGACGCCTGGCTGCGCTGAAACGCGGCCGCCAATGATACCTTAGACTCTATGCAACCTACTCCCGATCGCGCCTTCGGTTTCGCCACTCGCTCCCTGCACGCCGGGCAGCGCCCCGATTCCGAGACCGGTGCCCGCGCCGTCCCTATTTACCAGACCACTTCTTACGTTTTCGAAGACTCCGCGCACGCCGCCGCTCTGTTTGGTCTCCAGACCTTCGGCAATATCTATACGCGCATCATGAATCCCACCACCGCCGCATTCGAGGAGCGGATGGCCGCGCTCGAGCGTGGCGTGGGTGCGCTGGCGCTGGCGAGCGGGCAGGCCGCGCAGTTCATCGCCATGGTCAGCCTCTGCCAGGCCGGAGACGAGATCGTCGCTTCGAAAACCCTCTACGGTGGTACCTATACACAGTTCGAAGTCAGCTTTCGCCGGCTCGGAGTTCAAACCACCTTCGTCGATCCCGAGGATCCCGAAAATTTCCGCCGCGCCATCACCCCGCGCACGCGCTTCCTCTACGGCGAAACCATCGGCAACCCGCGCATGAACGTCTTTGATATCGCCGCCGTGGCCGCCGTCGCGCACGATCACAACCTGCCGCTGGTCATCGACAACACTTTCGCCTCTCCCTATCTCTGCCGCCCCATCGAACACGGCGCCGACATCGTCGTGCACTCCGCTACCAAGTTCATCGGTGGCCACGGCACCTCCATCGGAGGCATCATCGTGGATAGCGGCCGGTTCCCCTGGGAGAAAGGTCCGTTTCCGCAGCTCACCGAACCCAGCCCCGGCTATCACGGCATCCGCTTCCGGGAAACCTTCGGCGATCTCGCCTTCATCATCAAGGCCCGCGTGGAAGGCCTGCGCGATCTCGGACCGGCGCTCAGCCCCTTCAACTCCTTCCTTTTCCTGCAGGGCCTGGAAACCCTCAAGCTGCGCATGCGCGCTCATTCGGAAAACGCGCTCGCCGTCTCCCAATTCCTGGAAAAGCACTCCCGCGTCGCGTGGGTGAATTATCCCGGTCTGGCCTCCAGCCCGTATCGCGCGCTCGCCGATCGCTATCTGCCGGATGGCCAGGGCGCCGTGCTCGCCTTCGGCATTCGCGGTGGCCTGGAAGCCGGCAAGAAGTTCATCGATTCCCTTCAGCTTTTCTCGCACCTGGCCAACGTGGGCGACGCCAAGAGCCTCGTCATCCATCCGGCTTCCACCACGCACCAGCAGTTGAGCGAAGAGGAGCGGCTGGGCGCCGGCATTACCGATGACCTGGTCCGCCTTTCCATCGGCATCGAAGACATCGATGACATCCTCTGGGATCTCGACCAGGCTCTGAAAGCCAGCGCATGAGTCAGTGCTCCTTTTCCTGGGCGGAGGAAGGAGTAGGCGGCAACTCGCCGGTTTGCCGCGGCCGTTTCGCCTCCACCGCTTCCGCCCGCTTTCGCATCCTGGAACGGTACCGGCGCGTGGCCATGGTGGGGCTTTCCGCCAACCAATACCGTCCCAGCCATTTCGCCGCGATTTACCTGATTGCCGCCGGTTACGACATCGTCCCGGTGAATCCGCGCGAAAGGGAGATCCTCGGCCGCACCTGTTATCCTTCGCTGCTTGCGATTCCCGGAGGCGTCGAAGTCGTGGACATCTTCCGCGATCCATCCGCCGTCCCGGAACTCGTGGAGGATGCCATCGCTATCGGCGCTAAGGTGGTCTGGATGCAGCTTGGCGTCATCCACAATGCCGCCGCCGAACGCGCCTGCGCCGCCGGTCTGGAAGTGGTCATGGACCGCTGCATGAAAATCGAGCATGCCCGTTTCTTCGGCGGCCTGACTACCGTCGGCCTCAACACCGCCGTCATCTCCTCCCGTCCCCGGCCGCGCTAGCGCGCTGGCTGCGAGGTTTGTTTCCTCTCAAGGACCGCTCCTTTTAGATTGCGGCTGCGATCAGAGCCGCGACTGGAAGGAGCGGTCTTGCTGGATTAGAAACGAAACCATGCGGTCGAGGACCTAGCGCCCGTTGCGCGCTGTCTCACGGTTGTAGCTCACATCTGTTAGGCGATTGTGTGCGGCCGTATCGACGTCAGTGTCCACAGGTCTCGAACCGCCCCCAGGTTACTTGACAGCATGGTGTGCCGATGGTAGTTTGTTTTCAACAAACCGCGCGCAGGGGCTCGCGGCCGGTCCTTTTTTCGCCGGACCGGAGCGCGTCATGAGATTCGCACACCAGGCAAAACGCTGGTCCACACCTGTCTTAGTCGCTGTTTGCGCATGGTGGTATTGGAAACGCTGCTGGCTCTCGCAGATGCCGGATGGCGGCCCGAGTGATTTCAAGTTTTACTACCTCGCGGCGCGGCAGGTGCTGCATGGCCGTTCGCCGTTTTTCGAAGGCGGCTACATCTACCCTCCGCTGCTGGCCTGCCTG
Source organism: Bryobacteraceae bacterium (assembly GCA_035508655.1). Classification (GTDB taxonomy): domain Bacteria; phylum Acidobacteriota; class Terriglobia; order Bryobacterales; family Bryobacteraceae; genus DATGMB01. The sequence continues at coordinate 32,486 of DATJMP010000058.1, read as the reverse complement.
CTCGCCCCGCTCGCACTCCTCAATTACCTTACCGCCCGCTGGGTCTGGTTTGCGGCTTCGCACGTCGCCCTGGTTCTCGCCGCGTTTCTCCTGTGGCGGTATCTCGGCCGCGATCGTCTCGCCCTGGCCGTCATCGCCTGCGTCTGGGCTGTGGGCGGGGCAGCCGAAGATGGCCTCGGCATCGGCCAGGTGGATGCCGCACTGGTCCTGCTCACGGTTTTGGCGATCACCGGCACGGGCGCGGTCGAGGCGGCTGCTGTCGCAGCCGGCTTCGCCCTCAAGTTTTTTCCCGGCCTGCTCGTGGCCTTGCCGTTGCTGCGCCGGAACTGGCGACGCCTGGCCGCGGCTGCGACCGGCGGCGGGATTCTGCTTGCCGCACCGTGGGCGTTGGTGGCGTTCGGTCTCGCCGGGCCGAAGGCCCCGCCGCGGCTCGATTACCTCGCTGGAACTCCCTGTGTATTGAGCTGGTCGCTGCCCTCCCTCGCTTTGCGTGTCGCCGAATGGCCGCAGCGCGACGGCCGCCTGCCTCAAGATTGGGTTTTCGGCTACGATCTTCCGAGGGTCCGCCATTCCGCGGCGCAGCGAGAATTATCGCTGGCGGTGAGCGCGGCCACGCTGTTGGCCGGTCTGTTGGCGCTCTACCGTGCCGCTGGCGGGCGCGTCCAATACACCGGCCGCGCCGCCGCTGGAGCTGCGCTCATGTCTCTCGCCCTCGCCGCTTCGCCCATCTGCTGGTGGCATTATCAGGTCTTACAGTATCCCGGTTTGGCGATTCTACTGGTGTCGGCGCTGCGGCAGGCCCGGCCCTGGTTATTCTGCGGCGCCCTTGTCAACGCCGCATTCCTTTTTCCCATTCCCGCAGCCGTTCTTCGCTTCCTGTATCATCAGCACGAGCGCTGGCCCGATCTCCCCACGGCCCTCTGCTTCTGGACCGCCGTCCCGGCCGCCGCAACACTCGTCCTCTTCGCATTCTTGACCGCCAGTCTGCGAAGCCCGAAAGCCGAATCCCGCACCGAGCCGGCCGAAATCGCCGACACGGTTGGCGCCGGTGTCTAGGCGCGCCATCACCGCCGCGGCGGCGCCCGGAGCGTGCCCGGCGCATCCGGAGTGCGCCACGCCACAATGTCGCCGTTCATGTAAGTCGTATAAATGAGGCCGTCCGACACCGCGGCCTGGCTATAAAGCGGCGCCGATCCCCCGTCGGTCCACAGCACGGCGCCCGTGCCCGCATCCAGGATGGCAAACCCGCGGGTCGAGGGCACCATCACCAGTCCCGGGGTCACGGTCACGGGCGCGAGCACGACGCCGGGCGCCCCATACGTCCAAAGCAGGGTGCCACTCGCCCAATCGAAAGCGTATACCGAGCCAGGCGGCGAGTGCGATGCGCTCGAAGCCCCCGCGCCTGTAAACACCACGGACCCATTGAAGGACGGCGCGGAAACGGATCCGCATCCGGAAATCGGTTCGGCACACGCGATCGCCACAGGGTATGTCCAGAGCACCCCCAAATCGGGCCGATGAAAAACGTAGAAGACGCCGTTCTTGCCGTTGGCTGCGACGTATTGCTCGCCATCCGGCGTGTCGATCAGAGTGGGCGAAGACCCCCAATCCATGTCTTCGTCTTCCTGCGCGGCGCTCAGTGGAAGAAAGAAGTAATGTTCGATCTCCAGGCTGGTCGCGTCCATCGCCAGCAGCGCGCTTCCCCAGACGCCTCGGGTCGCGTCCTGCCCGGACGCGTTCCCGGTGGTGACGTAGACGATGCCCGCCGCCTCGTCGACCGACGGACTCGACCATACGCCCGCACCCGTCTCGCCCTCCGGCACCAGGTAGTGGATAAGCGGATGCGCAGGATCGTTCAGCGGGATCCGCACGAGCGCCCCCCGCACCAGCGGGCAATCGCCCAGCGAGGAGACGCCGATGTATAGCGCGTTCTGCCACACCAGCGGCGACGACCAGATGAAGTAACCGGCATTCACGTCGCCCAGAGCCGTCCGCCACTGGATCTCCCCCGTGGCCGCATCGAGCGCGTATACCGCCGCGTCTCCTCCGCCCACGTAGACCGTGCCGCCCGACACCACCGCCTGCGAGCCCACGCCGATGTTCGGCCCGAAGGCCGCGCCGGGACAGCCGGCGGTGGGTGCGGTGCCCACGAATGTGGTCCACAGAATCGCGCCCGTCCGGCCGTTGATCGCGTAAAAATGGCCGCCCCAATCGCCCACATACAGCCTTCCACCTACGGCGGTCACCGCGGCGGAAACGGGTACGCCAATCGACGTCCGCCACAATTGCCGCAGGCGTCCCACATTCCCCGGGTTCACGGTGGCATCCGCCGTGTAGCTGGTGCGAGGCAGGTCGCCCAGGAACATGCGCCAGTCTTCCGCCCGCAGGATCGTCAAGAAGAGAACGAAAATCCAGACTGTTCTTCCGCGTGCCACCGCTCCAGTGTAGTCGGAAAGGCGCGCCGCAACTGTGGAGTACACCACCGACATCGTCTTTGGCCGGCAGGCCGATCTACAAGCGATCTACGGGAACCTGACTCGAACGGCCATCCATAAGGCCAAGCCGGACGACATCGCCACCTTCCTGGGCAAGAAGCTCCAGGGCAACTGTCAGGATGAGATGGGCAATCGCTATGTACGACAAATTCCGCCAGATCCTGCGCATCGGTCGCGGCTCGGCTATCCACTACCTCGCGGAGAACCGGAACACCGTGACTGTGTGATAGGTCTGGCCGGGCTTCAGCTCGGTGGAAGGGAAGGCGGGCTGATTGGGGGAATCGGGAAAGTGTTGCGTCTCCATGCAGAACGCGCCCCGGAATGGATAGGCTTTGCCGCCCTTGCCGTGAATGGTGCCGTCCAGGAAATTGGCGGTATAGAACTGGAGGCCGGGCTGGTCGGTGAGGACTTCGAGGACGCGGCCGGATTTGGGCTCGTAGACTTCGGCGGCTTTGCGCATGCCGCTGCCGTTTAGGACGAAATTGTGATCGTAGCCGCGGCCGAAATGTAATTGCTCGTCGTTCTGGCCGATGCGCGCGCCGATGGCGGTGGAGTGGGTGAAGTCGAATGGCGTGCCGCGGACGGGGCGGAGTTCACCGGTTGGGATGAGGCCTTTGTCGATGGGAGTGAAGCGATCGGCAAGAATCGTCACCTGGTAGCCGAGGACGTCCCCCTCACCGGCGCCGGCGAGATCGAAATAGGAATGGTTGGTCAGGTTGACGACCGTATCCTTGTCGGTGGTGGCGGAGTAATCGATGCGCAACTCATTCTGGGGCGTTAGGGTGTAGACGACCCTGGCGGTGAGATTGCCGGGGAAGCCTTCTTCACCGTCGCGGCTCACGTAAGCGAGTTCGAGGCCGTCACCGGTTTCGTGAGCGTTCCAGATGTGCTTGTCGAAGCCGTGGATGCCGCCGTGGAGGGTATTGTCGCCGTCATTCTTAGGCAGTGTATAGGTTTTGCCGTCGAGGGTGAAGCGGGCGTGGCCGATGCGGTTGCCATAGCGGCCGATGAGGGCGCCGAAATATGGGACGCCGTGCAGATAGCCTTCCAGATTATCCATGCCGAGGACCACGTCGGCGTAATGGCCGGCGCGATCGGGCGCCGTGAGGGATACGACGATCCCGCCGTAATTGAGGATGCCCACCCGCATGCCATTCGAATTGGAGAGGGTGTAGAGATCGACTGCCGCTCCATCAGGCAAGCGGCCGAAAGCAGCTTTCTGCACGTTGATTGTTCCTTTCCGGGGCGCTTGACCGGGGTCCCTGGCAAACCCGCCTTTGGTTTGCTGGGGTGGTTGGGCAGACAGGGCCAGCGCCAGCGCGCCCGCAATGGCGCACGCGATCCACCGATTGGGGTTCATGACCGGATTGTACGCGATTACCAGTCGCCGCGGCGCCACCACCCCCCGCCGATGCCGCCGACATCGATGAGGACGGCGACGACGAGGATCACCAGATTGACGCCGTAGTCGAGGGAGTGATGATTGTTTACCATCCAGGCATAGACGAGGGTGGTGAGCGGCAGGAAGATGAAACCGAGGACGGGGAGGAGCAGGTCGTGGTAGGCGCGCTGGAGATAGTTGGAGAGCAGAAAGAGAAGCACGAGCACGACGCGCGGGAACGCGAGAACCACAAGCAACAGCAGGCACGGCATATGGGTATCGTCGCAGATTTCGGAGTAGAATCAATCTGTCATGAACGACACGCCGCGAACCATCCTCATCGTGGATGATGATCCCCAGGTGCTGCGGTTGGTGGAGAAGATGCTGAAGGCGCGGCAGGTGAAGATTCTGCTGGCGCCGCGGCCGTCGGAGGCGCTGGCGATCTGCGCCAGCCAGCCGGTAGACCTGCTGATTTCCGACGTGGCGATGCCGGAGATGGACGGCAACAAACTGGCGGACAGAGTATTGAAGCAGTGCCCAGGAGCATCGGTGCTGCTGATTTCCGGACACTACCACGAGGTGCCTCCGGATTCGGAGCGCGTGCGCCATTTGAAGAAGCCGTTCTTTCCCTCCGATCTGGTGGCGCATTTGCACGCGCTGCTGCCGTGAGCAGTTCGACCGTGTTGGCGCTTTGCCACCCGACTAATACCGAAGCGAACGAGTTAACCTCGGACAAATATCTTTCGGTGGATTAACGTCCGACAAATGTCCGCGTGATCCAAAAGTACCGGCGTGGGTGAAGTACGCATGGCCCTTTTTTTCCGGCTTCGGGTCTGCGATGCTGGAACTAGCGCAAAAACGTCATTTCCTTTTCGGAATGGGCGCCGGGGCTTCGTCAGGCTTCGGCGCTTCTCTTTTTTGCGCCGCTTTCGATGCGGCTGCCGGTGCGGAAGAAGATCGCAATCAGGAGCAGGATGAGGAACGAGCCGCCCGAAGTTCCCAGCCAGAAGGGCTTCCAGTCTGTCACGTGGTTTGACGTGAAGTAGTCCAGCGAAATCCCCGAAAGAAACGATCCGAGGAACATACCCACGCCGTAGGTGACGAAAGTTAGAAAACCTTGGGCAGTAACTCTAAGGTTAGCGGGTGCTTCCTGGTCCGCATAGAGCTGGCCGGTTACGAACAGGAAATCGAAGCAGACGCCGTGCAGGAGGATGGCGATATAGAACATCCACATGCCGGCATCGGCATTGCCGAAGGCCATCAGCGCATACCGGGCCGTCCAGGAGAACATGCCGAGCAGAAGGATTCCGCGCACGCTGAAGTGTTTGAAGAACCAGGGCAGGAGCAGCATGGCGATGACTTCCGATGCCTGGCCGAGCGTCTGCTTGCCGGCTGCGTTCTGTACGTGAACGTCATTAAAGTAGGCGTTGCCGAAGGAGAAGTAGAACGTGACGGGGATGCAGGCGAGGATGGAGACGATGATGAACGTGAGGTAAGTCGGCCGCTTGAGCATGACTAGCGCGTCCAGCCCAAGGACGCTGCGAATGCTCACGGGTTCGCCCTTGCCGGCGGGTGGCGTATGGGGAAGGGTGAAGCTGTAGGCGCACATGAGGAGCGATCCCGCTGCGGAAAGATAGAACATGCCTGCGGATTGTTCCAGCGCCAGCGCGCCGATGGTCCAGCCGATCACGATCCAGCCGATGGTGCCGCACAGCCGGATGATGGGGAACTGGCGCCCGGCGTCCTGAATGTGCTTCAAGGCGAGGGAATTGGTGAGCGCGATCGTGGGGAAGTAGCAAATGCAATAGGCCAGCATGATGGAGTAAACGGCTGGAAAGCTGGTGACGCGGGTCAAGGCAATGAGGAGCAGGGCGCCAATGAAGTGCAGGGCGGAGAGGACGCGCTCGGTGGCAAAGAAGCGGTCGGCGATCATGCCGGCGAAGAAGGGCGAGATCATACTCGCCAGCGCCGTGGTTCCGAAGACGGCGCCGGCCTGCGTGCCGGAAAAGTGCAGGGTGTTTTTTAAATAGGTGTCGAGGGTGACATACCATGCGCCCCAGGCCACGTAATTGATGAACATCATGAGGCCGAGGCGGGTATTTCGGGAACTGGGCATGGGGAATAGTCTACCAGGGATCAGGGATTGGGGATCAGGGGAACCCCAATCCCCGACCTCCAAGCCAGTTATAATCCGGGGCATGCCGCTAAACCGCAGATCCTTTGTTTCGCGAATGCTAGCCGCGCCGCTGGCCGGCATTTATGCGAAGGCCGCGCGGGCCGCCGCGCCCTCGAAGTTCACCCGCGTCGAGACCGTCTACTGGAAGAGCCGTGAGGAAGCCCCTTTCTGGCCCCATTGGACGTGGGTCAAAATCGATACCGACGCGGGCATCTCCGGCGTCGGCGAGACGTATCCTCGGAACCCGGTGGAAGCGGCGGCCATCCATGCCGCGGCGCAATCGCTGATGGGCCACGACCCGCGCGACATCGAGAGGATTTGGGCGGATCTCTATCGGGCATTCGATTTTCAGATTGCCGGAGGGGCGGAGATCCGTGCGCTGAGCGCCATCGACCTGGCACTGTGGGACCTGCTGGGGAAAAGTCTGAACGCGCCGGTGTACCGGCTGATCGGCGGGAAGGCCAACCCGCGCGTGCGGCTCTACAACACCTGCTTCCCTTATAAATACGATTTCAACCGCGAGCCGGAGAAGATCATGCGCGAGCTGATCGACACGCGCGGCATCCGGGCAATCAAGATCTGGCCGTTCGACGGCGCGGCGGCGCGCAGCCGCAACCAGTACATTACGCCGCAGGATCTGGATGCGGCGCTCGTACCGGTGAAGAAGCTGCGCGACACGTTTGGAAACGAAATCGATATCGCCATCGAGTTCCATGCGCAGTGGAACGTCACCAGCGCCATCCGCATCGCGCACGCGCTGGAGCCGTACAAGCCGATGTGGCTGGAGGATATGCTGATGCCCGGCAACTACCTGCAGTATCACGAGGTGGCGGCGGCGACGAATCTGCCGCTGATCGCGGGCGAGCGCATGGCGGGCAAGATGCAGTTCGAGCAATTGCTGGAATCGCGCACGGTGAAATACGTGATGTTCGACGTGACGTGGTGCGGCGGATTGACGGAGGCGCGGAAGATCGCGGCCATGGCGGACGCGAACGAATTGCCGATCTGTCCGCACACCGCGGGCGGTCCGCTGCTGTTCTACGCTTCGACGCATCTTTCCACGGCGTCGCCGAATGTCTGGATCCAGGAGAGCTGCCAGCGGTTCTACGAGCACGATTGGCCGGCGATGCTGGAGAATCCGATTGCGCCGGAAGGCGGATTTATCACCGCGCCGGAGGAAAGCGGCTTCGGCATGCGCATCAAGCCCGAGGCGTGGAACCACCCGGCGGCGGTGCGGCAGGTCAGCGAAGCGCGGGCGCGCGCCGGGCAGCGGAATTAGAGGAGGCCATGTGCAGAGAGTCTGCTTCGTTTTGCAGGTGAAGCCGGAGCGCCTCGAAGAATATAAGGAGCGGCATCGGCGCGTCTGGCCGGAAATGCGCGAGGCGCTGGCGCAGACGGGCTGGCACAACTACTCGCTCTTCCTGCGCGATGACGGCATGCTGATCGGATACGTGGAGACGCCGGATTTCGAGCAGGCGCGGAAGGGGATGGATGCGCTCGAAGTGAATGCGCGCTGGCAGGCGGAGATGCAGCCGTTCTTCACGGCGGCGCGCGGCCGGCCGGATGAAAACATGGCGCCGCTGGAAGAAGTGTTCCATCTGGAATAGTGTGTAGGGGAGCGCTTCTGCGCTGCCGTGGCCGGCTGCCGTTGGTCGCATACCGGGCGGAAGCCCGGCATGACCCGAAAGCGCGTCCTACAACGTTTGACTCGCAGGAGGAAAGCGGATACTTTTCTCCTATGAAGATCGACCGGCGTGAGTTTCTGGCGGCCACCGCGTTGATGGCGGCGCCGGAGGCGGAACAGGCGGCTCAGGCGAGCGAAACCGGGAGCGTGGATTTCCGGTATGCCCCGGCGCTCGGGCAGACGGCGTTCTGCTTTCCCGACGACCATTACAAGAGCCTCATCGGCGAGCGCGGCGAATTGCGCTACGGCCATCCCGGGCAGGGAAAGGACATTCATTATTTCCCGCTCGTAGTAGAGTTCGGCCTGAACGGAATGGAGCGCGCGGCGGTGGGGCGGCAGAGGCTGGAAGCGCCGGGCGCGCCCATCGTCCACACGCGCCTCGACTATGCGGAGGCCTTTCTCGAGCTGACTACGTTCGCCACCAACCTGCCGGACGAAGGGCGGGTAGACAATGTGCTGCTGGAGGTGCGGCCGCGGACGCGGGAGCGAATCCATGCGGTGCCCCGGATCACGTTGGCGACGAGGCAGGAAGGGCGCGTGAACAACCGGGACGGCGTCGGCACGGTGAGCCTGGCGGGAGACAACGCGCCGGTGCGGATGATTTGCGACCATCTTCTGACGATGCAGGATTGGGGACACGCGGCCGAAATCGGCATCGCCGGCGGGGTGGCCGGAAATGACCGGCCCTTCGCGTGCTTTCTGCGATTCCCACAGGAAGGCCAGGATGCAGCGCGCATCGCTGGTGGATTGAAGCAGCCGTTAGGGCTGCTGCAGTGGGCGCGCGATTTCTGGCGCGGGCAGAAGCTGTTCGGCGAAATCGTGAAGTGGAGCGCCCCGGGAATTTACGGAGAATTCCTGGAAGCATGCGCGCGCAATATTCTGCAGGCGCGGGAAGTGCGCGACGGGAGGCTGACGTTCCAGGTGGGGCCGACGGTCTACCGCGGCTTGTGGGTGGTGGACGGAAATTTCATTCTGGAAGCGGGACGGTATCTCGGGCTGGATGCGGAAGTGCAGCAGGGGCTGGAAGCGACCTGGGTGCGGCAGGACGCGGAGGGCGGGATTTTCGCGGGCGGCGGGAAACTGCATTGGAAAGATACCGGCATCGCCATGTTCACCATGGTGCGGCAGGCGGAGCTGGCGCAGGACTGGAGCTACTTCCGCAAGATGACGCCGAACCTGCTGCGGGCTGCCGGATACCTGGAAGCGTTGCGGGACAAGGCGCGCGGCGAGGGCAGCGCCAACGGGCGGTATGGGATGCTGGCGCGTGGGTTCGGCGACGGCGGGCTGGGCGGAGTGCGCTCGGAATTCACCAACACCTTGTGGGCAGTGGCGGGATTGCAGGCGGTGAGCGGGGCGGGCGGCAGCCTGCAAATGGGGGAACTGGCGCGTGTGAGCCGGTTCACGAACGAGCTGAAGACGGCTCTGGCAGGGGCGGCCCGGCAGGAGATGCGGCGGCATCCGGCGGGATTCGAATATCTGCCCATGCTGATGAAGGAAGACCCGGCCTGGAATGCCGGGGACGAATGGGAGCGGCCGCGTCCGCAGAACGCACAATGGGCGCTTTCGCACGCCATTTATCCGGGGCTGGTGTTTGCGAAGGACGATCCGGTGGTGGCGGGGCACATCAGGCTGATGCAGGCCGCGACGCGGGAGGATGTGCCGGCGGAGACCGGCTGGCTGCCGCACGAAGGGATCTGGAACTACAATGCGCCATTCGTTTCGCACGTGTATTTATGGGCCGGCGAGACGGAATGGGCAGCGCGGACGTTCATGGGTTTTCTGAACCATGCCACGCCGCTTTATTGCTGGCGGGAGGAGCAGCCGATCCGCGGGTCGGTGTACTCGAGTTATATCGGCGACATGCCGCATAACTGGGCCAGCGCGGAATGCCTGCTCTACTTGCGGCACATGCTGGCGCTCGAGGACGGTCAGGACCTGCGTCTGCTTGCTGGGATCGGCGAGCCGGAAATGGCGGCGGGCGCATGGCAGGTGGACGGGTCGCCGACGCGCTTCGGGCGAATCGGCATCACGCTGGAGCCGGAAAGCGGCGGTCGTACATGGCGGCTGCGATTCCGGCGCGCGAACGGACCGGCGCCGGCGAGCGTCCGGCTGCCGCAGGCGCTGGGTAGGCGGATGCGGTTCGCGTCCGCAAGCGGCGCAGCGGCCAAAGAGGAACGCGGCGGGGTGCTAATGGACCCCGCCGCGCGGGAGTGGTCGGCCGTCTGGCGGACGGCTTGAGCGCGGTCGTGATGCTTCCGGCGGCTCAAGCTAGTCGCGGAGGACGCTGGTGCTTTCGGCCGGCTCCCGATGCCAGGCGGGCGGGAGTTCACGTTCAGCGCTGATCAGAGGATAGACGATCCCAGCCAGCAACGCGCCTGCGATGGGCGCGAGCCAGAACATCCAGAGTTGCTGCAATGCCCAGCCGCCAACCAGGACCGCGGGTCCGGTGCTGCGCGCCGGATTGACGGAGCAGTTAGTGACCGGAATGCCGATCATGTTGACCAAAGCCAGCCCGAGCCCCATGGCGATGCCGGCAAAGCCGCGATTGGCGCGGCGGTCGGTGGCCCCGAGGATGATCAGCACGAAGATGAACGTCAGCACCACTTCCGTGATCACGCCGGCGAGGAGCGAATAGCCGCCGGGCGAGTGAGCGGCGTAACCGTTGGAGGCAAGGCCGCCGGCGAGCGAAAAGCCCGCCCTGCCGCTGGCAATGGGATAGAGCACGGCGGCGGCGACGATGCCGCCCAGGACTTGGGCGATGATATAGGCCGGCAGCTCAGAAACCGGGAACCGGCGAGCGGCGGCCAGGCCGATCGAGACCGCCGGATTGATATGGCTTCCGGAAAGGTGGCCGATGGTGTAGAACATGGTGAGCAGAGTGAGGCCGAATGCCAGGGCGACACCTAGGAATCCAATTCCGAGATTGGGAAACGCGGCGGCCAGGACGGCGCTACCGCAGCCGCCGAAGACCAGTACGAACGTGCCGATAAATTCGGCGATTGCTCGTCTTGCCAGAGACATGCAAATTCCCTCCCCCTTAGAAGGTGCAGGAGAGAAGCCACCGCCCAGTCCGATACGCTTAGAGCGGCATTCGATACAGAACGCTGCCGCCGCGGTTCGAGTAAGAACATATCGACGGATCGTGTGCTGAATCGGGCATTCACCGCCCAGGCGGTATCCGGCTGGATTCGGGCCGGCGCTGCGAAATTACGCAGGCCGAACTTTATTTTTCCTCGCAGGCGGAAAACGGCTTAGCCGCCTTAGCGCGCCGCGGCTTGACGGACGGCTTCACGGTCGGGTTCGGCGGTGACAGCGGGATAGATGAACCCGGCCAGAACGGCCCCGACTATGGGAGCGACCCAGAACATCCAGAGTTGTTCAAGGGCCCAACCTCCTACAAAGACCGCGGGTCCGGTGCTGCGCGCCGGATTCACGGAAAGGTTCGTGACCGGAATTCCGATGAGGTGAATCAGCGTCAGGCTCAGACCGATAGCGATGCCGGCGAATCCGGCGGGTGCGCGGCGGTCGGTCGATCCGAGGATCACCACCAGAAACATGAACGTCAAAACCACTTCAGCGACAATGCAGGCGGGGAGCGCATATCCGCCGGGGGAATGGGCGCCATAGCCGTTAGAGGCAAAGCCGCCCGCGAGCGAGAAGCCTGGCTTGCCGCTGGCGATCAGGTAAAGCACGCCCGAGCCCAGCACGCCGCCCACCACCTGCGCTATGACATACGCCGGCAACTCGGAAACCGGAAAACGGCGCGCTGTCGCAAGGCCTATCGAAACGGCCGGATTGATATGACACCCGGTAATAGGCCCGATGGTGTACACCATCGTAAGCACGGTGAGACCGAACGCCAGGGCGACACCCAGGAATCCGATCCCGAGATTGGGGAACGCGGCGTCCAGTACGGCGGCGCCGCAGCCCCCGAATACCAGCCAGAAGGTTCCGATCCCTTCGGCCACAGCTCGTTTTCCCAAAGACATATGATCTCCTTTTCTGCCAATGCGGACCCGCGCGGGCTCCGCTTCCGTAAAATTCGGTACGAGGTTCCAACATAGTCTAGAGCAAGGCGGGTCAAACCGGCAGGCAAGAATGATCGATTGGTGCCGATGCGACTTAGGATGGTATGTTTGCAAACGATTCGAGCGTGAAAGTGGGTAGACCAGCCAATTAGACAGATAAGTCCAAACCAATTGCGCCGGGCTCCCTGTTCTGATATGCTGCCCGGCTCTGGAGGATCAAATGAAATTTTTCCTGCAAGCGACTCCGCGCCGCGACCGGATTCCGTCCGCGGCCGTCATCGACGCGTCTCTGGCTTGGATCAAGGCCAGATTGGACGACAAGACGTTCGACTTCTGTTACGGTTTCATCGCCGGGGGCGGCGTTGCGATTTGCAATGCCGATTCGGCCGACGCCATGCTCAAGCTCCTGATGAACTATCCCGGCTACTCGTTCTCGGACTTCAAGGTCGAACCGCTTTGCGACATCGCGACCGCGTTGCAGGAAGTGAAGGCTATGGTACAACGCGTGGCGGCGGGCGCATAGTTCACTTCCGGCTTCCGCTTGGAATCATACCCTGAGCAATCGTGGGTGATAGCTGGCCCGCGACGCGTGTGTACGTACGCCGCCCAAGCCCGGTTGTAACCGGCCGAGCCAAATGTGATACTTGGATCCAAAAGACAGGTCTGGAGGCGATCAGCCGACCTGAGCCCTGGAAAGGAGCGTACGCATGGTACAGATCTTGGTGCCGCTGGCAATCGCCTGGCTCTGTATCCGGCGGGTTCCGATGTGGGAATCCCGCTGCGGCAGAGACAGGCGGCGCCGGGAGATGAGAGAACCTTTTGAATTTCCGCCAAGGCGGCCGGAAGAACCGCGAGAGCCTGCTTGGAGCGAGCGAACTGCTCGAAGGGAATCGGCGCAGCAGGCTGAAGCAAAAAAGACCTTCCCGGACGGCCGGCGCTTCGGGCGGATTCGCAACCCCCCGACGATTGCCGGCCTGTCCCAGAGCCCGTAACTACCTGGCTGCGCTGTCCGGAAGCGTGAAGACCACGTAGCCGCGGTCGCTCTGTTCGGCGAAAGCCGGGGCGCCCAAGCCGCCGCCCCCGCGGCCGCTGGCGGTTGTGGCGTTCACGACCAGATACTGCTTGCCGTTGATCTCGTACATGGAGGGGATGCCGCGGGATTGCCCGGGTAGCGTGGCTTCCCACAGAACCTTACCATCTTCCTGATCATAGGCGCGCATCTTGCCGTCGCCGCCGGCCAGGAAGACTAATCCGGTAGACGTAACCACCATGCCGGCGCGGAGGCCGATGGCACCCGTATTGTGATGGCCTTCGGCGGCCGCGCGGGGATCGTCACCTACTGGGACCTGCCACTTGATGGTGCCCTTGTTCAGGTCATAGGCCGTGAGAGTTGTGTAGGGCGGCTTCATGATGTTGCCCATGACGTTGTAACCGGTGTAATAGCGGTTGGCCGGGACATCCAGGCCTTCGGGATAAGGCGGGCCGGACATGCCGCCATACGCGCCGCGTCCGATGGCCGCCATGGCAGTCGCAATGATCTTGGCGGCCGGCGCCCCGCCCGTGGCAACGACCGGACCATCGGGCCACTCGGATTCAGTTCCGCCGCGTCCACGTCCGCCGCGGCCGCCACCGGCAGAGGCCGGATTGGTGATGTAGGCCACTACGGCGTTGAGGTCGTTTTCGTTGAGATCGCTGGAGAAGGAAGGCATCGGACCCTTGCCGCCGGTGATAATGGCGCGGACACTATCGGCCCCCATGCTCTCGACGACGCCGATCAAGGAGGGGGCGTTTCCGTTGCCCTTCAGGTCGGGGCCATGACACATCTGGCAGCGTTGATCGAAAATGGTTCGGCCTTGCGCGGCATTTCCGCGGCCGGCGCCTCCCCGTCCGGGCAGGTTTTCGGACATTTTCAAAATAGCGGGTTCATTCAGACCGAGTACGAAGACCATGCCGCTTGCCGGGTTGGCGGAAGTCGTGCCCCAGTTGGAGCCACCCTGGTTGCCGGGCATGGAAACCGTGTCGCGCATGGAGGGCGGAGTGAAAATGCCTTCGTTACGGGCGCTGTCGACGACCTCTTTCCAATGCGCGCGCTCTTCGGGTTTCAGGACATAAGGGTTGACATCGTCGGCCGTGAACTTCTGGACGGCGAACGGAGGCGGAGCCGTGGGGAACGGCTGGGTAGGCCAAGCCTGTTCGCCGGGCATATCACTTTTCGGCACCGGGCGCTCTTCGATCGGCCAGACCGGTTTACCGGTGACGCGGTCGAAGACGTAGAGAAATCCGGTTTTGCCGGCGAGTGCTACCGCATCCACCATCTTGCCGTTGTGACGGATGGTGATCAGTTGCGGAGCGGACGTGTTGTCGTAATCCCAGAGGTCGTGGTGGACCATCTGGAAATGCCAGAGCCGCTTGCCGGTGCGGGCGTCGAGAGCGAGCAGGCAGTCTCCGAAAAGATCGGCGCCCAGGCGGTCCGCGCCATAGAAGTCGTAAGTGGGAGAGCCGGTGGGGAAGTAAGCGATGCCGCGCTTCTCATCGACGGTAAGTTCGCCCCAGGTATTGTTGGCGCCTACATACCGCCAGGCATTCTTGGGCATGGTGTCGTAGCCGTATTCGCCGGGGCGGGGAACCGTGTGGAACTGCCACACGAGCTTTCCGGTGACCACATCGAAGGCGCGCAAATCGCCGGCAGGAGAAAGAAAGCCCTCGCCCGGCGCACTGCCGAGAATCAAGAGGTTCTCGAAAATTTTACCGGGGTTGTTGGATTGCACCCTGCCAAACGGATTGGCGGCGGGGAAGCGGAGGAGGCCGTCGCGGAGGTTGACGATGCCGTCAGTGCCAAAGGACAGAATGGATTTGCCGGTTTTGGCGTCGACTTCTTCCAGGTAGCTGTTTCGCTGGAAAATCAGCCGGCGGTCCTTGCGATCCTTGCTTTCCCAATAGTTGATTCCGCGGGGAGCGATGCCGGTGAGTTGGGCGTGAACCCAGATTTCCTTGCCGGTAGTAGCGTCGAGCGCGACCAGCGAGTTGCCTCGCGCCAACACGTACATTACGTTGTCAACGATGAGTGGATTCCAAACGTATGAAACCGTGTCACGGCTCGCGTAAGTCCAGGCTGCACTTAGCTGTCCGACATTGGCCTTGGTGATCTGGCTCAACGTCGTGAAATGGGAATTATCCGGACCGCCGCCGGCGTCCGACCATGTCCGGTGGTCAGGGGAAGCGCCAAATAGCGGGGCTTCCACCAGCAAACATCCGGTCAAGCAAAAGAATAGCGCGGTCCTCGACATACGCCTTGAAGTGCCCTCCTCCCGCAGCGGTGCGACTATGCTCCGCTGAGTATACACCAAATGTCAATCGGCAAACGGATGAATGAGAAAAATTCTTGACAGCGGGAGGGTTAGATAAATAGAATGCGACCCATGTGTCTAAATGGGGTTTTCTTACCACGACTGCACGCCATCGGGATGCGGGTGTCCCTCGGGCTGCTGCTGGCGTCTCTCGCCTATTCGCAGGTCGTGACCGCTACATTAACCGGAACCGTGACGGATGCCTCGGGAGCTACCGTTCCACAGGCGAACGTAACGGCGACCGAAACCACCACCGGCGTCAGCCGGTCGACCGTGACGAGCGCTGAGGGCGTCTACAGCCTGCCGTTTCTCAACCCCGGAACGTATCGTGTGGATATCGAAAAGGCCGGTTTCAAGAAATTCTCGCGGGCCAATATCGGCTTGGGCGTTTCGACCGTTGGACGCGTGGATGCCGTGCTGGCACCCGGCAGCGTTCAGGAAACAGTGGAAGTGACGGCCGAGGCGCCGCTCCTGCAGGCGGAAAACGCGGAGGTAGCGCGCAACTTCGAAACTCAGAGCGTGACCGAACTGCCGATCGCCGACCGCAGTGCGCAGGCTGTGGCTGGGCTGATGGCTGGCGTGGGCCTTCCGGTGCGATACAGCGGTGGCCCGCTCGAGGATGCGCAGACCACATACCTGTTCAACGCCAACGGACAGCCGCTAGCGGCCAACAACACGATGGTGGACGGTATTGACAACGTCAACCATAGCCTGGGGCTGAGTATTTATCTGCCCTCCGCGGAGGACGTGGAGGAGGTTCACGTCACCACGAACAGCTATAGCGCGGAGTTCGGCCGCGTGGGCGGAGCGGTGGTGAACATCTTGACTAAGAGCGGCACCAACCAGTTCCACGGGTCGGCATGGGAGTTCAACAAGGTGGCTGCGCTGGCGGCGCGCGATTTTTTCAACAAAGATACGCAACCGAAGCCGCATCTGGCGAACAACGATTGGGGCGCCACGGCGGGCGGCCCGGTTCGCAAGGACAAAACGTTCTACTTCGTGACTTATGAAGGCAAGACGCAGCGTTCGTCGACTACATCGACGGCGAGCATGCCCCAGCCGGCATGGCTGCAAGGCAATTTCAGCGCCGTGCCCGGATTACTGCTCTACGATCCGAATACTGGAAACGCCGACGGCACGGGCCGCACACCCATCCCGAATAACATTGTGCCGACCAGCGAGCTGAGTCCGGTCTCGCTGAAGCTGAATGCCTTCATGCCGTCTCCGAATCTGTCCGGGCTGACCAATAACTACGTCACGCAGATTCCGCTGACATACAATTCGAACAGCTACGACGGTAGGGTGGACCAAAACCTGAGCGAACGCACCAAGATTTACTTGAAGTTCAATACGTCGCGATTCCATGTGACCCAGGGATCGCTGTATCACACGGGCATCGGCGACGACCGGTATTCGCGGAATTACACCCTAACTGGAGCCATCAATCTGACTCACGGTTTCAGCCCGACGCTGCTGACGGAAGTGCGTATCGCCTACAACCGCTGGTACGACAACGTGGAATCTGCGGACACGGTGACCAACCAGCAACTGGGCATCTACAACCCGAATCCGGACTGGATTTCGATGCAGACGATGGCTTGGGTGAATATCGGCGGGATGTCGGCCATCGGCGCCGGTACGGGCTCGCCGATTATCGAGGCGGACAACGTCTTCCCGTTTGCCAACACTTGGACGAAGATGATCAACAAGCACTCGATCAAGTGGGGAGAGGAATTCACCCGCTACCGCAACGACCGCTTCCAGCCGCAAGGCCTGAACCTGGGCGCGCGCGGAGAGTTCTGGTTCAATCCGGACACCACCCAGTTGAATTTGGGATCGGCGGGCGGATCCGCCCTTGGGTCGTACGGGTCGCTGGCGAACTCGGTGGCATCCTACATGTTCGGCACTCCCGACCAACGCGGCCGGACCTATCTGACCGTCTGGCCGACCGTGCGGCAGAGCCGCTTTGCCGGATTCGTGCAGGATTCCTACAAGGTGACGGCAAACCTGACCCTGGATTTGGGCATCCGCTACGAATACTACTCGGCGGTGACGCCCCGGTATCCGGGCGGAGCCTCGAACTATGAACCGGCGACGAATTCGCTGCTGGTGGCGGGGTACGGCAATGTGAGCATGAGCACGGATGTAAATGCCAAGCCTACTTACTTCGCACCGCGGTTGGGCGCCGCCTATAGTATCAACAACAAAACCGTGATTCGCGCCGGATACGCTTTCAGTTACTGGGAGGAGCGGTTCGGATTTACCGGCGGCACGCTGAACACGCAATATCCGGTGATCTACAACGTGCAGGATGGAGTGCAGAACAGTTTCAAGGTGGTGGGGAATTTCAATGCGCTTCCGACGGTGAACCTGCTTCCGATTCCGTCGAGCGGCATTATCACGCCGGCCCCCAACCAGGCGTTTTATTACATGCCCGCCAATTACACGCTGCCTTCGGTCTATAACTACAACTTTTCGATCCAAAGGCAGGTTAGCAATACCATGTCGATCGATGTCGGATATGTGGGCAACGTGGGCCGGCACTTGGCGTATGCGCAAAACCTGAACGTGGGAAGGCCGGGGGCGGGGCCGAACGCGGCACTTTACAACGTCCTGTTCGGGCGCACGGCCTCCACCACCATTCGCGCGTATGGCGTGAACAGCAATTACAACTCGCTGCAGGTGAATTTCAGCAAGCGCTTCGCGCATGGCCTGCATATCAACGCGGCATACGCGTATAGCAAATCGCTGGACGACAACAGCGAAAACGGCGGCTTCCTGGATGACTGGAACTTCAACCGCACGCATGGTCCGTCCAGTTTCGACCAGACCCACATGCTCACCGTCAACCATGTCTACGAACTGCCGTTCGGCAAAGGACAGCCGTTGCTGAACAAAGGCGGCGTTTTCGCGGCGGCGCTCTCGCATTGGCAGTTGAGCGGCGTGTTCCGGTACATGACGGGCCAACCGTTCACGCCGACGGCGCCGGTGACCTCGTGCAACTGCGCGGCGGTAAGCACGATCTACGCGGACGTGGTGGGGAGTCCTACGTATCCTCATGGAGTCGGGCCGGGTACGCCCTGGGTTTCGCCTTCGGCATTCGCGATTCCGCAGGCGAACACCTTCGGGGATGCGGGGCGTGACATCTTACGGGGACCCGGGCTGACCAACTACGACGCCAACCTGGTGCGGAAGTTTTCGATCAAGGAGCGGCTGAACATGGAGTTCCGCTTCGAGGCGAATAACGCGCTGAATACGCCGCATTTCGCGAATCCCAGCGCGTTGATCGGTTCGGCCACCTTCGGCATCATCACGGCATCCGGCTACAACGGCAACCGGCTGGTGCAGACGGCGCTGCGGTTGACGTTCTGAAGAAGGACAGGGTAGAACGGCGGAGCGGGCCGCATGTATGCGGCCCCTACTAAGGCGGCGTGTTCATTTGCGGAAGCGATCCGTGCGGACGATGCCCGAACCTTCGCGGATCACGACTAACTGATCGGCAGCGACGTCCGTAAGAGTCTCCCTGCCGCCGCTGGGCCAATGGATTTCCAGGGCTGCGGCCGTCGCCGTGCCAAGTCCGAAATGCAGGCGGCGGTCGTTCACGGAAAGATAGGAGGACTGCCCCAGCACGGCTTGAGCCTGGCGGCGATCCCCGAAGGAAGCCACCACCTGGGCCCCGATGGCGCTGCGATTAGACACGGTGCCTTCGAGCAGGACTTTCAACCAATGGCCCGCACCGGCGAGGTCGTTGCGCAGCAGCGAGGGTGGCTCATTCATGTTGACGATCAGGATGTCGATGTCGCCGTCATTGTCGAAATCGCCGAAGGCGGCGCCGCGGCTCGAGTGGCGTTCCTGAATAGCCGGGCCGCCGAGATCCCGCAGTTCTTCGAATTTGCCGCCACCGAGATTCCGAAAAATGACGGGAGGGGTTTTCCAGGGGGCTTCGGGGATTTTCCTTTCCACTTCCGGATAGACCATGCCGGTGGTGAAGAAGAGGTCGGCCAAGCCGTCGTTATCGAGATCGGCGATCGCGGCCCCCCACGCGACATAGCGGTTCTCCACGCCCAGGCCCGCCACCAGAGTGGCATCGTGGAAATAGCCCTTGCCGTTGTTGCGATAGAGGACTTCGGTATCACTGCGGAAATGGGTCTTGAAGATATCGAGGAAGCCGTCGCCATCGAAATCGCCGATGCCCAGGCCCATGCCAGCCTGTTCCAAACCGTCTTCGCTGAGGGCAACGCCGCGTTCGAGGCCCTGCTCACTGAAGGTGCCGTCGTGGTTGTTGTGGAAGAAGAGGCTGGGTGAGGTGTCGCAGGCGAGATAGATATCGGGCCAGCCGTCGCCATCGAAATCGGCGGCCGCCGCGGTCAGGCCGTAGCCGGGCTTGACGGCCGCAATGCCGGATTTTTCGCTGACGTCGGTGAAGGTGCCGTCTCCGTTGTTATGGTACAGGCGACAGGTCTCCTGTGGCAGGCCGGCGGGACCGCAGAAGACAGGGACTCCGAAATAATCGCAGCCGGGGTCCTGGCCGCGGCGGGGAATGCGGTCGAGATCGTAAACGGTGTAGTGGGAAACGAACAGATCGAGACGGCCATCGCGGTCGTAATCGATCCAGGTGCAGCCGCTGGAAAAGCGCGGCGCGGGATCGAGCAGGCCGGCTTTGGCGCTGACGTCCGTGAAAGTGCCGTCGCCGTTATTGTGGAATAGCAGGTTTTGCCCGCGGCAGGAGACGAAGACGTCGTCGAAGCCGTCGTTATCGTAATCCCCCACGGTGATACCAGTAGCCCAAACCGGGTGGCGCAGGCCGGCCTTCTCGGAGACGTCGGAAAAAGTGCCGTCGCGGTTGTTGCGGTAGAGCCGGATTACGGTATCGGAGGGCGAGGCGCCGTCGGGTCGCCCGGTGAGCATCAGAATGTCGAGCCAGCCGTCGTTGTCGTAGTCGAGGAATGCAGTGCCGCATCCCATGCCTTCGAAGATGTAATCTGCGTGATCGGCGGGGCCGCAGATCACGGGCGCGGTCAGCCCGGCCGTATGGGCTACATTGACGAAATGGGCGGGGAAAGGAAGGCCGGAAGGCTTGCCCATAGGTCTCGCAATGACTCCGCGGGAAGCCATGCCGCGGGCTTGCGCCCGGCCGCGGCGCGGGCTGGCAAGCAGAGCGAGTGGCAAAGCAAGGAGTTCCCGGCGGGTCATAAGAGACTTCCGCTATAATACCTCCACTGGCTCTTTGGGTAGCCAAACTGCGGACCGCGGATTTGTCCGCGTCCGCGATGTCCGGAGGCAGAACGGGTGCACCGGTTCAGCATCGCTTGTTTTTTGGTTGGTGTGGCACTTGGGGCGGCTCAGACGAACGGGGTTGGGGAAGCGCTGGCGGATATGCAGCGCGGCCAATTCCACGCCGCCGAACTGAAGTTGCGCACGGAATTGAAGGAGCATCCAGGCAACGCCGCGGCGCTCAGCCTGTTGGGCGCGGCACTGGATGAACAGCACGAAATCGCGGCAGCGGATGCGTTTCATCAGCGGGCGCTGGCCGCCGCCCCGCACTCTACCAGCGTGCTGAGCAACTATGCGGCGCACCTGATGTTGTCCGGTGATGGTGCCGGGGCGCGGAAGATCTACGGACAGATTCTGGCGCTCGAACCCGCCAACGAGAATGCGAACATCCAGAGCGCGCGCCTGGTTTTGGGCGATGGCGATGGCGCAGCAGCTCTGAAATTCATCGGCCACCTGCCGCCGGCGCACCAGGACGCACCACCCCTTCTTCTGCTGCGCCTGCCGGCGCTTTACCTGAGCGGGAACGGCGGCGAGGGCGACCGTATGATGGCGCGAATCGGAGAAATGGCGAAGAGCGATCCCGGTTTCGGCTTCGCCGCGGTGCAGGCCCTGGCAGCGGTGCGGCAATACGACAAGGCCGAGCGGATGGCGGAAGCCGTGCTGGCAACCAGGCCAGCGGATTTCGGGGCGCTGTACAACCTGGGGGTAATCGCCACGTACGCCGGCCATTATGCGCGGGCGCGCGACGTGCTTGAGGCGGCCGTGCGGCAGCAGCCGGACAATGTGGATGGACTCTACGCGCTGGCGCGAGCCCACGAAGCCCTGAAGCAATGGCCGGCCGCCGTGGGGCTGCTGGTGCGCGCGGAAAAAATCGATCCGCAGCGGGCGGACGTGGAAAAGCTCCTCGCGGTGACGGCTTCCGAATTGGGCGCCTTCGACGATGCCGCCAAGGCGTGGGACCGCTACCGCAAGCTGCGGCCGGCCGACGACGAAGGGTGGCGCGAGCAAAGCTTCAACCTGACTCAGATGGGGCAGGCGGAAGAGGGAATGGCGGGGTTGCGGGCGTTTTTGGCGCGGCACCCCGACGACGCCATCGGCCATTACGAACTGGGGCTGGCGCTGCGCACAGAGGACGAAGAGCAGGCACGCCTGCAATTCGACCGTGCTATTGAGTTGGACCCTTCCTACGTTCCGGCGCGCACGGGGCGGGGCAGCTTGAATTATCAGGAGGGAAAACCGGAAGCGGCGCTGCCGGATCTCAAGGCCGCCGCCTCTCTGCGGCCGGACGATCCCGAGGTGCAGGACCGGCTCGGACAAGCGTACGAGGCGCTGAACCGGCCGAAGGATGCGGCCGGCGTACTGCGCAAGGCGGCGGAACTGGCTCCGGAGGATCCGAAGATCCTGCTGCATTACGCGCGCGCGCTGGCCGACGCCGGGGAGATCGAGGAATCGAAAATGGTCATGAACCTGTTCCGGGGTCTGAAGCAGCAGCCGCAGACTACCGGGCTCCCGCGCGGGTTTGTGGACTACATGCGGCTGAGCGATGCCCAACGGCAGGCGGATTACCGGGCGCGGGTGGATAAGGCGGTACGCGAGCGTCCGAATGACCCCGCCGCGAGGCTGGCAGCCCTGCAACTGGCTGTCGCGGAGGGGAATCAGGATCACGTGGCGGTGGCGGCGCGGGCATTGGCGGCGCTGAAACCGGATGCCGGCGTGCTCGCGGAGGCGGGGCGCGCGCTGCTCGAAGGCGATGACGACCGCCTGGCGCGGGAACTGTTGCAGCCGGCTGCGGCCGCGGTGCCATCGGCGGAAATCGAGCTGGATCTGGCAACGGCTACGCTTCGGAGCGGTGACCCCGCGGCTGCGATCCAAGGACTGGACCACATTCCTGAAGCGGCGCGCGGCGGCGACTACTACCTGGTGCGAGCGGAGGCGTTACGGGCGTCCGGGAATGATAGCGAAGCGGCCGCGGCTTTGGAGCAGGCGCTTAGACTGGCGGGGCCTAACCCGGACTTCTACACGCACGCTGCAGCGATGCTGGCGCACGCCGGCAATGTGCCGCTGGCACTGCGGTTCCTCAACCAGGGTGCTCGGCAGTTACCGGCGAATCGCGAGATTCTGCTCCTGCGGGCGGCCGCCCTGGCCTGGAGCGGATCAAATGGCCAAGCCCTCCGCGTCCTGGAAGACCTGGAAGCACGCTGGCCCGAGTGGCCCGCGGGGTGGGCGGCACGGGGAATTCTGCTGAAATTAGCAGGCGAACCGGAGAAATCCCGGCGGGATCTACAGACGGCAGCCGCGTTAGGCGCCAGGACGGACCAACTGCGTCTTACTCCGCCGGAGATTCTGGAAGGTGCCCTGTTCCGCTAAGTCAAGATATCAACGAGGTATTTCTTCGCGAAAACTTAGAGATTTCTTAGAGTTTTTTGACTCGCTCCGATTCCCGCATATCTAAGTGGCCAAATCCCACGCACAAGCGCAAAGTAGCCGGTTTCCAGCGATATTGGGAGGCTGGAGGGTCTCGAGCATGAGCACCCTTACCACCAGCCCTGACGGCTCGCGTGACCCTCTGAATAATTGAAGCGGCTCCGCGGATCTAGGCCGCCTCCACGGCGCGTCTGTCCGGGTTTTATCGGATTGAAAGTACGCAAGTTCCGCAGAAAAACACCACAGAACTGCGGCAGGCAAAATTTGCTTGACTCGCAATCCGTGTGTGTTATATAGTCCCTCCCATGCTGCGGAGCACGAACGCAGCAGCTTGCGCGCACTCAGGGTGCGCTACTAGAGGGGGGAGTAAATGCTAAGCAGAGGACTGCGCTGTCTCTTGCCAATTCTGGCAGTGTCCGCCGTCGCTTTCGCCCAGGAAGGCACCAGCGTCATCTTGGGCATCGTTACTGATCCGGCCGATGCCGTCGTTCCACACGCGGCCGTAACCGCTACCGAGACTGCCACTGGCCAGTCTCGTTCCGTCACAACGGATGACGCGGGCCGTTACCGTTTTGACGCCATTCGTCCCGGCACGTACAAAATTCACATACAAGCGCAGGGATTTAAGGCGTTCGATCTTACAAACATCCCGCTGCTCAGCGGTGAAACCCGCGATTTAGGCAAGAATGTGCTTCAGGTCGGCCAGGTGACCGAGGAAGTGAGCGTTGAGGCACAGGCTACAGCGGTGCAGACGGCATCGAGCGAACGCAGTTCATCTGTGACGCCGGAGCAACTCCAGCAGCTTTCCACGAAGGGTCGTGACCCGTTCGACATGATGCACCTGCTGCCGGGTGTTGTCGATTCGAATCTAGGCCATCGCGACCTGGAGAATGCCTACTCAATGGGCAGTATCTCCATCAACGGCATGGATCCGCAGTCGCTGAACGTGGCCATTGACGGCGTTACCGAAATGGACGAGGGCGGCAACTACACCGCTTATGTCACGCCGAACATGGATTCGATCGCGGAAATGCGCGTGTTGACCAACGGTTACCAGGCGGAATACGGCCGGCAATCAGGCGGCACCATCAACATGATTTCGAAGGGCGGCAGCAGGGACTTCCATGGTAGCGGCCACTTCGACCACCGGAACGAAGACCTGAACGCGAACACGTTCTTTAACAACCGGCAGGGACTTCAGCGGCCGGAGTACCGGTACATGATCGCCGGCTACAGCTTTGGCGGGCCGGCCTATATCCCGAAACACTGGAATACCGGCAAGAACCGTCTCTTCTTCTTCATTTCGCAAGAATTCACGAAAATCTCGCAGGCCACGGTGAGCTCGCTCTATAATGAGCCGACGCCGGCGATGCTCACTGGCGATTTCTCCCAGGCAAGGACTTCGACAGGGGCGCTGCTGGTGGTTAATGATCCCAATACCGGTGCGCCGTTCCCGGGCAACATCATCCCCCAAGCCCGCATCGATCCCACCGGACAAGCGCTTCTGGCTCTGTTGCCGAAACCCAACGGCTACGTGAACCCGGCGCCGGGACAGTTTTACAACTACAACTTTCTGGCCAGCGGCACGCCGCCGTACACCCGGCGCAACACGATGATGCGCTTCGACGCGGCCCTGACCAACAAGATCAACATGTATTACACCTACGGCCAAGACGTGGACAACGAAAGTTACGAGTTCACGAACACGCCGGGAACCGGTACCGACAACCGCTTTCTGCCAGGCTATATCCATCGCGTACACCTGACCGATAGCATCAATCCCACCACGGTAAACGAGTTCAGCTTCGGCGTCGGCCACGACAACTACGGATTTACGCCCACCCAGGCGGGTTCGCAGATTCTGCGCTCGAGCAGCCTGAACCCGCCGGCCCTTTACACCATTCCCACCGGCCCGCAGTACCAGAACCTGCTGCCGTGCGCGAACTTTGCCGGCGGCAACCTTCCCAACGCCGGCTGGTACGGCTATGCCCAGGGCAACCAGCCTCCTGCTTTCGGCTGCGGTCTGATTCCCTACAAGAACTTCAACGACGGCTACGTGGCGCAGGATGATCTCTCGCACATTGTGGGCGCTCACAACCTGAAGTTCGGTGGTTACTTCGAGTGGAACTCCAAAGTGGAGCCTTCGGCCGGCGGCACCTACATGGGGAACTTCAATTTTGGCAGCAACACCGCCAACCCGCTCGATACCAACGACGGTTATGCCAACGCGCTGCTGGGCATCTACCAGCAATACAGCCAGGCCAGCAACCGCGCCGTTCCCAACATCTGGTGGTGGAACGCCGAGTGGTACGCGCAGGATAGCTGGCATGCCACCAAAAAGCTGACCATCGACTACGGCGTCCGCTTCCTGCACCAGCGTCCGACGACCGACAACGCCAAGTACGTCTCCGATTTCTGGCCTTCGCTCTACAACCGCTCCGCGGCTCCCACCCTGTACCAGCAAGGCTCGGTCGCAGGCAAGTCGGCGTCTTACAATCCGCTGACCGGCCAATATTCGTATCCCTCGCTGATCGGTACCGTGATTCCCGGCTCCGGCAATTACCTGAACGGCATGGCTGTGGATGGCATCAACGGCAACGGTGTCTTCTACACCTTCCCGCCGGTAGTAGTGGCTCCGCGCTTGGGCTTCGCCTACGATCCCAAGGGCGATGGCAAGATGGTGATCCGTGCTTCGGCCGGCATCTTCTACAATCGCACCACGGATAGCCTTTCGGGCGGCGGCACGGCGCCGGTGGTCTATACGCCGACCCTGTACTACGGTACGATCAACACCCTCGCGGGTTCGGCGCAGTCGGCTGCGCTCTCTCCGATCGCCGCTTCGACCTACGTACAGCAGCGATTCAACATCGAGCACGTCAATGCGTTCAACCTGACCGTGCAACGCGATGTTGGCTACAACACCGTGGTTGACGTGGCCTACGTTGGTAGCTTCGACCGCGACGCCTCCGGCGCTCCCTATGCAGGCAGCCGCCAGAGCTACAGCCTGCAGTTGAACCCGCTGCCGCTCGGGGTCTACTCCAACCCGGCGAACCTGTTCAACAACACGGAAATCCTCGCCAACCTGCTGCGCACGGCGTATCCGGGCGTGGGCGCCATCACCTATTCGCCCTTCGCCTTCTCGGGCGTGAACTATAACGCTCTGCAAATGGGCGCGCAGCATCGCTTGAGCCACGGCTTGGCCTTCGGCGCCACGTTCAGCTTCTCCAAGGCGCTCGGCCTGCAAGGCGCTGATCCGTACCACACCGACTCGTTCTACTACGGTCCGGTGCAGACCGACCGCAAGGCGATCCTGACGTGGAACTTCTCGTACCTGCTGCCCAGCCCGACATCGGAAAAGGTGATTAAGTCCGTTCTCGGTGGCTGGACGCTGGCCGGCGTCGGCAACTTCACTACCGGCGCTCCGGTAACGCCTTATTGCAGCTCGACGGCCGCGTTCCCCTATTCCGATCCGGCCGAAACGGGCACCGGCTTCGGCACGAGCGCGAGCACCCTGGCTAACGGCGGTGTCCGCTGCGAAGTGACCGGGAACCCGAACGCGGTCTCGAAGAACTTCTACAACCAGTTCAACACCAGCGCGTTCGCCCTGGCGCCCATTGGCACCTTCGGAAACGTTGGCCTCGGGACATTGTTCCAGCCGAGCTGGTGGAACTTCGACGCTTCTCTCGACAAGCAGATACAGGTCAAGGAGCGGATGAAGATCCACCTGCGCTTCCAGGCGTTCAACGTGTTCAACCACACCGAGTTCAACACCATGGACTCCACCTTCAAATGGAACGCCGCGAACGTGAACCAGGACACCACGACGGGCCAGTTCACCAACACGCAGCCGCAGCGCATTATGGCGCTCACGGCTCGCGTGGAGTTCTAGCGGGCGATCACAACAAAGTTGTAGACCTCTGCGGGCGGGGCGAAGAGCTCCGCCCGTTTTTTTTGTGTGAGGCGCTACACTGGAGCGATGCACCTGCTCGCCGGCCCGCCCGGCTCCGGGAAAACGTCGGCGGTCCTGGACGCGGTGCGGCACGCGATTCGCGGGGGCCGGACGGACATCCGTCTGCTGGTTCCCACCGCCACCATGGCCGAACACCTGGAGCACCGGCTGGCGCGCGAAGGGTTGATCTTCCGCCGCCGCATCATCCAGACTCTTTCGGGATACGTGGCCGGGATCACGCCGGACCTGCGGCAGGCGAGCCCTACCGCGCTCTACCTGATTGTGGAGCGCGCGGCGAGGCGCATCCGCCGGCCGGAGTTCGAGAGAGTGGCCGGGATGGCGGGATTCCATGCGGCGGCGGCCCGCGCGATCGAGGAATTCTCATCCGCCGGATGCGACAGCTCGCGGCTGGCGGCAAGCCTGCCGGATGCGCCACTGGCGGAGGCGTTCCTCGAACTCTATCGTGCGACCGAACAGGAGTTGGAACGGCGCGGACTGGTGCTGCGGGCGCAGCGGATTCAGGCGGCCGCGGCGCGAATCGAAGCCAGCGGCACGGATGGTGTGGGCGGAATCTGGCTCGATGGGTTCCACGCCCTGCCGGATCCGGAGTTGCGGCTCATCGCGGCAATGGCGCGGCACGCCGAAGTTACGCTGACCAGTGAAGATGAGGATGTAGCCGCGTATCTCCGGCCGGTACAGGTGGAGCGCGCCGCGCGGCCCCGGCCCGGGCCGGCGGTTGCGGTGGTGCGGGCGCCCTCCGTGGAGCGTGAGTGCGACGACATCGCACGCCGCATTCTGGAACAGGCTTCCGCCGGCCGCCCGTTCCGGGAGATCGGAATCATCGTGCGGGCGGCGGATGCGTACGCTCCGGTTTTGCGGGGGGCACTGGAGCGGTTCGGCATTCCGGCGCGATTCTATTTCGATGGCCGGCTGGAACGGCATCCGGCGGTGCGGCTCATGGCCGGCGCGGTGGACGCCCTGCTGAGCGGCTGGGATCACGAAGCCGTGCTGGCGGTTCTGCGCCTGATGCCGCGCTTTGCGGATTTCAACGCGCTCGACCGCCTGGACTTCTTGGCGCGTGAACGGACGCCCGATGCGGGCCTGGATACGCTCGGAGCACTGACCGATTCCACTGCCCTGCGGCGCACACTGGAAGAATTAGGAGCACTGGAGAAGTGGCGCGGCATCGCGCTTGCGCCGCGCGAATGGGCGGCACGGCTCAGCGGACTGCGGAGCCTGGTCCGGCCCAGCCTGGTGGAGCGGCCGGGGCATGAGCGGGCGCTGGAATATCGCGGACAAGCCAATGCTATCGATGCTTTCGAGGGCGCTCTCAACCAGGCGGCGGAAGCGCTGGAAGATCGGGCCGCCATTCCGCTGCCGGATTTCTGGCGCATGGCGAAATCGGCGCTGAGGCTCGAACCACTGCGCGTCGCCGATAACCGGCGCAACGTGGTTCAGGTTCTGAGCGCGCCGGAAGCGCGGCAATGGGTGCTGCCGGTGATCTTTGTCTGCGGGATGGTAGAGAAGCAGTTTCCGCAATTCCACCGGCAGGATCCGTTCTTTCCGGATGCCGCGCGCGCGCGTTTGAACGCTTCCGGCGTGCGGGTGCGGACGGCGGCCCAGTTCGAGCGCGACGAGCGCCGCTTGTTCGAATCCGCCGTAACGCGCGCCACCATTCTCGCCACTTTGAGCTATCCCGAATTCGACGACCGCGGCGAGCGCAATTTGCCTTCCTTATTCTTGGAGGGCTTTGTGGTGCCTGTGGAAACGGCAAGGGCGGTGCTGCCGGAGCCGCGCCAAGGACTGAGCCGCGACCGTAGGGGAGCGGTAGCCGCGCACGTACCGCTCCCTCACAGTCCCACCCCGGCAAACCAGGAGCGGGATTGCCGGGGGCCCCGGGGTCGCGGCTCGGATGTGAGGCTGGAGGCGCCGCATCTGCTCGAATTCATCGCCGGCCGCACGCGGGCGCTTTCGCCCACGGCGCTCGAGAGCTATCTCGCCTGCCCATTTCAGTATTTCGCCAATCGCCTGTTACGGCTGAAGACGGCGCCCGCATTGCCCGCGGAGCGGCTGGATTTCCTGACACAGGGCAACATCGTGCACGAAGTTCTGGCGGGATGGTGGCGGGAGGGAGGAGACATAGCGGCGCGGTTCGAAACCGTCTTCGCGCGCTACGTGGAGGCGAAGCGGATCCCGGCGGCCAGCTATCAGACCGAGCGCCTGCGACACGGCATGCTGGAGGACCTGTTGCAATTCGTTCGCGGCGACACCTGGCCGCGCGACGGGTACGAATCGCGCATCGAAGAGCCGTTCGAATTCGAACTGGCGCCGGGCCTGGCGATCCGCGGCAAGATCGACCGGCTGGACGTGAAGGACGGATCGGCGTACGTGGTGGATTACAAATACAGCAGTACGCAGCGCGTGAAGGAGCGGCGGGAGGACGAAAACCTGTTACAGGCGCCGCTGTACCTGATGGCGGCAGAGAGGTCGTTTCACCTGCGGCCGGCCGGCGTGTTCTACGCGGGGGTGAAGGGCGAACTGCGATACGTGGGCTGGAGCGATTCGGGTCCAGTCGAGAGCGAGCCGATTCCCGAGGACTGGTTCGGCCGCACGACGGCGCGCACGCTCGTGGCGGTCAAGGAGATCCGCGGCGGGCGCGTGGAGCCGTCGCCCGTGGAAGTCGCCAAGTGCCGGCATTGCGATGCGCGGGACGTATGTCGCTTCGAGGTCGGGCAGGCGACCGCCGTTGCCGAGGGCGCATGAGCGCAGCGATCGAAGGGAGTCCGTTCCGGATCGTCTTTACACCGAGTCAGTCGGACGCTGTGGATATCGCCCGGCGCGGGCTGGATACGTGCGTGGTGGCGGGTCCGGGGTCCGGCAAAACTACGGTGCTGGTGGAGTATTTCAAGAGGCTGGTGGAGGCCGGAGTGGACCCACTGCGGATTCTCGCCATTACCTTTACCGAAAAAGCCGCCGGCAACATGCGCAAGAAACTGGCGGAGGCGTTCGACGCTGAGCGCAACATTCGGGCAGGGTTGGAACGCGCGTGGGTTTCCACGGTACACGGATTCTGTGCCCGGCTGCTGCGCGAAAACGCCGTGACCGCCGGAGTGGATCCGGAATTCTCCGTTGCAGTAGAGCGGGAAAGCTGGCGGATGCAGCAGGATGCCATTGCGGCGGCAATCGATTCGCTTTTTCGTGAAGATGCCGAGGGAATTCGCGCGCTGGCACGCGGGTTATCGTCGATGGATTTCGAATCCGCCCTGCTGGGTGCTTACGATGCCATGCGCGGCGCGGGCATGACGGTGGAGGAGATGGCGTCGAAAGCCGCGCCCGCGGGCGTGACAAGGGCCGAGATTGCGCAAGCCCTGGCGCAAGTGCGGCTGGAGTCGCTGGCGGGATGGACACCGGGGCAGAGAGAACATTTCGCGGCCCAGGTGGAGGCGGCGGAACGGATCGTAGCGGCGCGCAGCGCGGGTGAGGCCCTGGCGGCCATTGCAGCGTTTCCGCGTACGCTGAACAAGTGCCGGCGCAATACAGCCGCGTACGACCGGCTGAAATCCCTAAGGGATGAGCTGATCGAGCCCGCGCAGTATGGGCTGATCACGGCGCATTATGCGGACGGACGGCGCCTGCTGCTGGAGATGCTGCGGCGTTTCGACCGCGGCTACCGCGAGCGCAAGCGCCAAGCGGGCGTGCTGGATTTCGCCGACCTTGAAGAATGCACGGTCCGCCTGCTGGAGGAGCAGCCGCAGACCCGCGCGCGCCTCGAGGGGCAGTTCGACCATATCCTGATGGACGAATTTCAGGACACCAATGGCCAGCAGGCGCGGCTGCTCCAGCTGATCCGGCCGCCCGGCCGGTTCTATGCCGTTGGCGATATTAACCAGTCCATTTTCGGCTTTCGCCATGCTGAGCCGGAGGGCTTCGAGCGGTACTCGGACGAAGTACGGAATGCGGGTGGGCACCATGTGGAGCTGCGCGAAAACTTCCGCAGCCGGGTGGAAATCCTGCGCGCGGTGGAGAGAATTGCAGGTGGAGAAGCCGGCATTGTGCCGCACCGGCTGATTCCGGCGCGTCAGTTCGATCGGCCGCGCCCGGTGGCGGTGGAGCTGATCTGCGTTTCGACGGATGAGGCGGACGAGGCGCAATGGGTGGCGCGCCGGATCGCGGAGATGGTGCGGGACGAGCCGGGTTTCAGCTATCAAGACATGGCCGTGCTGGTGCGCAACACCGAGGTGCTGGGCGCGTTCGGCGCGGCCTTCGATCGTGCCGGCATCCCGTACGTGGTGAATCGCGGGCGCGGTTTCTACGATGCGCGGGAGGTCAACGATCTCGTGCACCTGCTGCGCGTGATTGCCAATCCGCGCGACGAAATCAGTGTGGCCACGGTGTTGCGCTCGCCGCTGGTGGAAGCTTCGGACGAGGCGATTCTGCAGCTCCGCATCATGGGGGAGAACATCGGCGGCTCATTGATGCGGCTGGGGGAGGCTGACGCCGCTGGCTTCGGCGCGGCGGATTTCGCGGCCCTGCGGCGATTTCGCGATCGTCTGCGCGAATGGCGCACGCGCCGGGAAGAGATAAGCTTCGACCGCCTGCTGCTCGCCGCCATGGATGAATGCGGCTACCGCGTGGAAACGGGAGCGCGCGGCGACGCCAATATCGACAAATTCCTGGCACAGGCGCGCGAAGCGGCGCAACGGATGTCACTGGAAGCGTTTGTCAAGGAGCTGGCGCTGGTGCGGGCCGAGAATCCGCGCGAGCCGGATGCGCCGCCGGAGGATTCCGCCAACGCGGTGAAAGTCATGACCGTGCATTCGGCCAAGGGCCTGGAATTTCCGGTTGTGTTCCTGGCCGCCATGGATAAAGGCGTGGACAACAAGCTGCCGGTGGTGGCGTTCTCGCGCACGCACGGCTTGGGAGCGCGGTGGCGGATTCCGGGGTCCCGCAAGGAGAAAGACGACCTCGTCCAGCACGCCATTCGGCACGAGCGCGCCCGGCGTGAAGAGGAAGAAAGCAACCGGCTGCTGTATGTTGCCATGACGCGCGCGGAGGAGCATCTTGTCCTCAGCTTTTCCGGCAAAGCGGAAAATTGGGCCGAGGTGATGGTGCGGAAGCTGGAGATCGACCTGGAGGAGAAGCGTGAGGAAACGGTCGATTTCGATGGCTGGAAGCTGCGTCTCGTGGTCACCGACCACGCGCCGGAATTGATTCCCGCGCCGCGACCGGAAGAAACGGTTGCCGCGGAGAAGCTGTTCCTGCCCCTTCCGGCGGTCAGCGGCCAACACGATGGCGGAACCACCGTGACCGCGCTTTCCGCCTTTGCGGCCTGCCCGCGCAAATATTATCTCGGTAGCTATCTCGGGTTCGGGCGGGAGGAAGGCGCGCGGGGACCATCCGATGGCAGCATTTCCGCCGCCGAATTGGGATCGGAGGTGCATGCCGTGCTGGCAGGCGCCGCGAATGGGAACGCGAGTGCGGAGGCCGCGCGCTTGGCCGCGGTATTCCAGAAGAGCCGGCTGGGACGGCGCGCCGCGCGGTCCGGAACGAGCGAGCGCGAATTCGATTTCGTGCTGGCGATCGAAGAGCTTGTGATTCGCGGGCAGGTGGATTTGTGGTTCGAAGAGGGCGGGGAAGTCGTCATCGTGGACTACAAGACGGACGGGGTGAGCGCGGCGGAAGCCGCGGAGCGCGCGCGCGACTACGCCCTGCAACTGCGAATCTACGC
>DATJMP010000057.1:0-24916 GCA_035508655.1 Bryobacteraceae bacterium | reverse complement strand
AGATTCTGGAGGGTTTGAAGAAGGCGCACATCGAGATTGCCTCCGGAACCTACGACGTGGTGGGTCTGCCGGAAGTTCGCGTGCGGATCGCCGGCGAAGCCAAGGACGGCGTTTGAAGCGCTGCCGGTCAGAAAGCAGCGGCGGCGGCTTCGGCGACGGCCTGGTCCTGAACGCCCGTGCCGCCGCTCACACCGACGGCTCCCACTACCTGGTCGCCGCGCTTGAGCGGAATGCCGCCGGCGAAGATCATGACCCGGCCGTGGTTGGAGGCGTGGATGCCGAAGAACTGGCCGCCGGACTGGCTGTGCTGGGCGAGATCCCGCGTGGCAATATCGAACGCCCGCGCGGTCCACGCTTTGTTGATCGAGATATCCACACTACCGATCCAGGCATTGTCCATGCGGACGTGAGCGACCAGATTGCCCCCGGCATCGGCCACGGCGATGTTCATGGGCTGTCCGATTTCACGCGCTTTCCTCTCGCCGGCGGTGATCACTCTTTTCGCGTCTTCAAGCGTAATCATGTGGGTTGGGCTCCGAATTCAGACCAACGGGCGGGCTTCGAGCGGCGTGCCGCTCGTGGCAAAGGAACAGGTCTCCCCGTGCCGCAGATAGCGCACGCGGTCGCGCCATCCTTCGCGCTCGGCCTCGCGCAGGAATTCCTCGACCGGTTCCTCGAAGATGTCGTAATCGTTGTAGTGGATGGGAATGGCGATTTCGGGGCGGATGATGCGCAGGGCCTGTATGCCCTGAGCGGCGTCCATGGAGGCGAGAGCGCCCAGCACGCGTGCTCCGCCGAGATGAAGGAGGGCAAGGTCGACGCGCGGATGGCGGCGCGGGATCTCGTAGAGGTCGCGGAAGATCAGAGTGTCGCCGCTGATGTAAATGCTATAGTGGCGGCCGTCGGGGTCGTGGCGGAATTCCAACATGCTGCCCATCACATCCGGCATGGCGGCCGAAAACGGGCGCGCGGCATGCCTGGCCGGCAGCGCGGTCACGCGGAGGGAAACGGGGCCTTTGCGAACGTTGACGCGGTCCCAGGTGCGAAGGGCGTAAGTGTTGAGGAAACCGCGGCGGGCGAGGGTGCGGGCGGCGGAAGCCGTCGTCAGGATCGGGGTGTGGGGATCGAGGCGGCGCTCCACCAGCTTGTCGAAGTGTTCTTCGTGCAGGTTGGAAAGCAGGACGAAATCGATCTGCGGCAGGGCTTCGAATTCACGTTCCGGATCCGTGAGGCGGGTCGCGTGCCGGCCGTAGCCGAGATGGATGCGGTCGCCGCGGTGAAGGAAATTGGGATCGGTGAGGATGGTGAGATTGCCAAAGCGGATGAGCGTGGTGGCGGTGCCGATGAACTGGACGGAACCGTTCTCGGGACCAGGACTCTCCGGCGAGGGTTCCAGATCCAGGATGTGCGTGCGCGGCTGCGCAGGCCCGGTGCGGCGGAGCAGCATCCACAGCGCCACGGATCCAGCGACGGCCGAGCCGGCAAGCCAGTAGTCACGCACTCTCATAACACTGGCGAGTGTACCCCGGCCGCGCCGCGGCGATACGTCTGGTTTCACGCAAGCCGGATCGCGAGTGGCGCTTTACGGACAGTCGGCCGCGAAGCGCTGACGTTAGGCTGTGGTTATGAGAATCAACATGGGCCCGACGGAACAGAAGATCCGGATGGGAATCGGCGCAGCGGCCGCTGCGGCTGCGATCTTCGCACCGCTGCGATACAAGTGGAAAGGGTGGCTGACCGCAGCCGCGTTTGACGGCCTGTTCACCGGAACGACCGGCTATTCGCCGGTCAAGAAAGTGCTCGGACTCGGAAGGTAAGCGACGCCGGCAGACCACGAAGGTCGATGGTCTGCCTTACTTGTCTTTTTTCATGGCGAATCCGGCCAGGAAAAGCGCCAGGGCGAGAGCGGCTTCGATGGCGTAGCGCACCGCCACCGCGGGATGAAGGGTGCGCACGACGAACGGATCGGTCAGCACCATATCGCCGCCCACTTTGCCCAGCACGGCGGCGCCCACATAAACCAGCCAGGGCAGCCGGTCCATCAGAGCGGCCAGCAGATTACTCGACAACACGACAAAAGGGATACTGAAGGCCAGGCCGAAAAGGATGAGGCCGAAATTGCCCTGCGACGCACCGGCAATGGCGAGGATGTTGTCGGTGGACATGGTGATATCGGCGAATACGATATACCAGATGGCCTCCAGGAAACGGTGCGGGGAGGGATTTTCCTCCGACGGGCCGCTGGCATCCCGAAGGACCTTGACCGCAATCCACAGCACCAGCAGCCCGCCCGCAAGTTTCAGAAATTGGATGGACAGCAACTGCGCCGCTACGAAGGTGAGGCCGACGCGCAAGGCCACGGCGGCGCCGGCTCCGCAGGCCGATCCGATTTTGCGCTGCCGCTTGGGCAGCGAGCGCACCGCCATGGCGATGACCAGGGCGTTGTCGCCGGCCAGCATCAGGTCGATGAGGATGATGGAGCACAGGTTCAGGAAGAAGCGCACGGCACCTGACCGATCCAGGCCCGCGTGCGCCGGAAGTAGCGGCGCGCGGCGGCGGCGTCTTTGAGAATGCGTTCCCGCAGGGCTTCCGCGCTGACGAATTTGCGTTCTTCCCGCACACGCCAGAGGAACTCAACCCGGATGCGGCGCGGGGCCTCTCCGTCCATCGGTGTAAGCAGGAAGGTTTCGACGGAGAGATCCTCGCTGGCGCCGAAGGTGGGCCGGTAGCCGACGTTAGTGATGGAGTCCCAGGAGCGTTCGGGCGCTTCCAGGTCCGTGGTGCGAGTGACGTAAACGCCTGTCGCGGGCAGGAGCTCGGCAGCCGGGGCGAGGTTCAGGGTGGGAACGGTTTCTTTCGATCCCACGCCGCGGCCGCGCACCACGTCACCTTCCAGCGCGAAAGCGTGTTCGAGCAGGCGCGAGGCGAGCGCGGCATCGCCGGCACGAATGACGTCGCGGATGCGGCTGGAGGAGACGATGCCACCGCGGGCCTCTACGGCGCGCACCACTTCGGTGATGAATCCGAACCGACGCCCCAGTTCCTCGAGCAGGCGCACATCGCCGGCATGGCGATGACCGAAGCGGAAATTGTCGCCGACCAGCACGGCGCGGGCGCCCAGGCGGCCAACCACGATGGAGCGGACGAAATCCTCCGGCGCCAGGCGGCTGAGTTCGGCCGTGAACGGCAGAATGACCACCTGCTGGATGCCCTCTTCGGCCATGAGCTCGGCGCGGCGCTCGGGCGATGTCATCAGGAGAGGGGCGCGGTCGGGCGCGACGACGCGGAGCGGATGCGGATCGAAAGTGAGGGCGGAGGGCTTCCAGCCGCGCGCGTCGGCGAGTTCTTTGAGACGGCGGAGGATGCGGCGATGGCCGGCGTGCACGCCGTCAAAGTTGCCGATAGTGAGTGCGCTCGGACCGAAATCCGCGGGTACCTCGGCGAGACTGCGATAGATCTTCATGCAACGTCGAGTTCCAGGCCGTCGTAGGCCAGGCGGACGCCGGGAGGCAGGAGGCTTTCGGCGCGTTGGTGCCCGAGGTCGTGGCAGATGTGGGTCAGGAAGGCGCGGTGAGGCTGCAACTCCGCGACGGTTGCGACGGCGCGGTCGACCGTGGTGTGGGTGGGATGCGGCTTGTAGCGCAGGCCATCGAGGAAGAGAACGTCCAAGTGGCGGAGCAGTTCCAGGGAGGACGGCGGGATTTCGCTGTGATCGGTCAGATAAGCGGCGGCGCCGAAGCGGAAACCGTAGATCATCTGGCTGCCGTGCAGGACCGGAACAGGGAGGAACTCCAGGCCGAAGAGGTCGAAGGCGGAGCCGTCCAGCAGGCGCGGGCAGATCTGCGGGATATTGGACTCCTTCTTCATGCCGTCAAAGATGTAAGGGAACGAGCCCCGAATGGAGGCCATCGTCTCCGGCGCAGCATAGACCGGGATTTGCCCCTTCTGGCGGAAATTGAAAGGACGGATGTCGTCCAAGCCCATGATGTGGTCGGCGTGGGCGTGCGTGAACAGGACGGCGTCCAGGTGATCGATGTGCGCGCGGAGGGCCTGAAAGCGGAAATCGGGAGTGGTATCGATGAGGACGTTGCGGCGTTCGAAGCTGACCAGGATGGAGGGGCGGAGACGGTTATCGCGCGGGTCGCTGGAGGTGCAGACGGCACAATGGCAGCCGATGGTGGGGACGCCCACACTGGTGCCCGATCCGAGCACGGTAATGCGGAAGGGAGGCGCAGCCATTCAGGCTTTCTGCGCCGCTTCTTTGGCGGACTCCTCGGAGATTTGAACGAAGCGGAAGCGCAGTTCGGTGAGGGAATTTTCCAACAGGCGCTGTTCCTCCAGGGAAAGATTGCCCTTGGTTTTTTCGAGGAGCATGGCCATCAGGTCGATTGTGTGGCGGGCCAGAACGAGGTCCGGCTTGGGCTTCTCCTCGCCTTCGCCGAAGTTCACCAGCCCGAGCTGCATCTCCGCCTGTGCCCGGAACGAGAGCACGAGAAAGGTGAAAGACGCCGGCGGGAGAGGAAAATTCTCTGCTTCGCTCATCACATCCTATTCTAACGCGGGCCTGCTTTTTGACGCAGAGACGCGGAGACGCAGAGAATCTGGATTGGCGTCTCCGCGTCTCTGCGTCAAATCCGGCGGCCGCTATCGTTTCCGGAACGCCACCACGGCCAGGGGCGGCAGGGTGATGGAAATGCTGTGCTGGCGGTTGTGCCGGGGTACAGGGCGGGAACAGACCACGCCGCCGTTACCTATGTTGGAACCGCCGAAGGCTTCCGAATCCGTGTTGAATACCTCTTCGTAGAAGCCTTCCTCGGGCACGCCGAATTCGTAATTGCGGCGCGGAACGGGAGTGAAGTTGCAGCAGAACAACAGGAAATTGTTAGGATCTTCCGCGCGGCGGAGAAAGGCGATGATCGAGCTTTCCCAATCGTGGAAATCCACCCATTCGAAACCGGTGTAGTTGAAATCGATTTCGTAGAGCGCGGGATTGGCGCGGTAGAAGCGGTTCAGCTCGCGGACCAGGTCCTGCAACTGGCGATGAATCGGAAACTCCAGCAGTTCCCACCGCACGCCGGCGTTGTAGTTCCACTCCTCGCGCTGGCCGATTTCCTGGCCCATGAAGAGCAGCTTCTTGCCCGGATGGGCCCACATGTACGCGAGAAAGGCGCGCGCATTGGCAAACTGGCGCCACTCGTCGCCCGGCATCTTACCGACCACCGATCCCTTGCCGTGCACCACCTCGTCATGCGAGATGGGGAGGACGAAGTTCTCGGTGAAGGCATAGAGCAGGCTGAAGGTGATGTGATTGTGCTCGTACTTTCGATAGACCGGATCCCTGCTGAAGTAATCGAGCATGTCGTGCATCCAGCCCATGTTCCACTTCATGGTGAAACCAAGCCCGTTCAGGTAGACGGGCTTGGAAACACCGGGGAAGGCAGTGGATTCCTCGGCCGCCGTGAACACGCCGGGGACCTGGTGGGCGAGCTCGTTGAAGCGGCGCAGGAATTCGATGGCTTCGAGGTTTTCGTTGCCGCCGTACTGGTTGGGAATCCACTCTCCCGGCTTGCGCGAGTAATCGAGGTAGAGCATGGAAGCCACCGCGTCCACGCGGAGGCCGTCGATGTGGTACTCCTTCAGCCAGAAGAGGGCGTTGGAAATCAGGAAGGCGCGGACCTCGTTGCGGCCGTAATTGAAAATCAGCGTGCCCCAGTCGCGGTGCTCGCCCTTGCGCGGGTCGGCGTGCTCGTAGAGAGCCGTGCCATCGAAAAAGACCAGGCCGTGAGCATCCTTGGGGAAATGTGCGGGAACCCAATCGACGATGACGCCCAACCCGGCCTGATGGCAGGCGTCGATGAAAGCCATGAAATCGTCGGGCGAGCCGAAGCGTGAGGTGGGCGCGTAATAACCGATCACCTGGTATCCCCACGATCCCGAGAACGGATGCTCCATGGGAGGCAGGAGTTCGAGATGCGTATAGCCCATCTGCGCGGCGTAGGTAACCAGCTTGACGGCCATTTCCCGGTAAGTGAGCGGCTGGCCTTGCGGGCCGCGCAACCAGGATTCCAGGTGGACCTCGTAGATGGAGACCGGCGAGCGCAGACAGTCGGTGCGCGCACGCGCCTCCATCCAGGCGCCATCGCCCCATTGATGCTTGTTGATGTTCCAGACGACCGAAGCTGACTTGGGCGGCGTTTCGCAGTAGAAGGCATAGGGGTCGGCCTTCAACTGCTGATAGCCGGCAAAGCGGGAGCGGATGTTGTACTTGTACGTGGCTCCTTCGCCGAGGCCGGGCATGAAGATCTCCCAAACGCCCCCGCTGCGGCGGCGCATGGGATGACGGCGAATGTCCCAATCGTTGAACTCGCCGGTCAGAGTGACATTTTCGGCGTTCGGCGCCCACACGGCGAAGCGGACCCCTGCTGTACCCTCCGCCTCGGCCAGGTGCGCGCCAAAGACCATGTAGGCTTCGTAAAGCGTGCCTTCGGTGTGAAGGTAAAGATCGGTATCGGAGATCTGGGGGCCATAGCGATAGGGATCGTCAAATTCGATTTCGCGGCCGTCCCACAACCGGGCGCGGAGGCGGTAGCAACGGGGTTCGCCTGCCAGCACGGCGCAAAAGAAACCCTGGGCATGGCGTTTCTCCATGGTCCGCCGCTCTTCGCCCGCAACCACCTCGGCAGTTTCCGCCTGCGGCAGAAACGCCCGCACCTCCCAGCGCGGCTGTCCGCCTTTCTTACGCACGCTATGCGGTCCCAACACACGGAAGGCGTCGCCGTGGTAACCGCCCACAATCGCTTCAATTTCTTCCACAGTCATTAGAGTGTAAGTTCAAGTATGGCCGATTTTTACACAGAATTGGCGAAAGCCGAGCTGCACGTGCACCTGGAAGGGTCCATCGAGCCGGAGACGCTGCACGAGTTGGACCCGCAGACGCCGCTCGAAGAACTGCGCGCGCTTTACACCTATGCGGATTTCGACGCGTTTCTGCGCACCTTCGGAGCGATTGGGAAGCGGCTGCGGACGCCGGAAGATTACGTGCTCATCACGCGCCGGCTGCTGGAACGGCTGGCAGCGCAAAACGTGCAGTATGCGGAGA
Organism: Bryobacteraceae bacterium; assembly: GCA_035508655.1. GTDB lineage: Bacteria > Acidobacteriota > Terriglobia > Bryobacterales > Bryobacteraceae > DATGMB01. The sequence continues at coordinate 17,817 of DATJMP010000057.1, read as the reverse complement.
TCATTGTTGCGGCGGGAGTAGTGCTGTGGAAGGAACAGGATTTCGGGCCGATTTTCGATGCGATTCATGAAGCGGCGGCGGGTTCGGCGGTGGAGGTGAGGTGGATCCTCGACGCGGTACGGCAGTTCGGGCCGGAAGCCGCGATGCAAGTGGTGGAACTGGCCGCGGCGCGGCGGGAGCGCGGCGTGGTGGCATTCGGGATCGGGGGGAGCGAGACCCGCGGCCCTGCGGAATGGTTCGGCTCCGTATTCGCGGCCGCGCGGCGGGCCGGGCTGCATCTGACGGCACACGCAGGCGAGGGCACCACTCCGCAATCGGTGTGGGCGGCGCTGGAGCTGGGCGCGGAGCGCATCGGCCACGGAATCGCCGCCATCGAAGACTCCGTGCTCATGGCCCACCTGCGGGAGCGGAATATTCCGCTCGAAATCTGCATCACCAGCAACCTGGTCACCGGGGTGGTGCGCCGGATGGGAGACCATCCGGTGAGGCGGCTGTTCGACGCGGGCGTTCCCATCACCCTCAACACCGACGATCCCGCCATGTTCCGCTGCAGCCTGGCGGGCGAATACGAACTGGCGGCCCGCCGCTTCGGATTTACGGAACCGGAACTGCGCGAGGTGGCGCGGAACAGCTTCCGATTCGCATTCTGCCGTGCGAGGGCTACATAATAGTAAAGATTGAGGTGAAATCCGTGACGGATCCGCCGCGGCCGCCAAAATGACGGCGCGGCAGGGGGACCGAATCGATCAAGGAGGAGTTTGGCAAGTAGGGGAATCGTCTTGGAGAGCGGCCTGCGCGCAATCAGCCGGGCGGCGATGATCTGGGTAGTTCTGACGCTGGTTGTCTTGTACACAGTTACAACCTTCGCGGACCGCGCCTACCACCTGGCGCGTCGCAGCCGGGCCGAGGCCAGCTACCGGGCCGGAACGGAGTTGGCCGCGCGCGGGCGCTATGCGCAGGCGGTGGCGGACTTCCGTGCGGCGTCGGTTTACGAGCACGACGACAGCAAATACCGGTTCGCACTGGCGCAGACGCTGATGGCCCTGAAAAGGTGGAACGAAGCGGAGAACTATCTGCTGGAACTGCGCGCGGAGGATCCGACCAGCGGTCCGGTGAACCTGGCGCTGGCGCGCGTCGATGTAAAAGAGGCGCGCGACGCCGATGCCGTCGATAATTATCATCGGGCGATTTTCGGCTCGTGGCCCGACCATGCGCAGGAGAGCCGCATCGCCACACGCTTCGAGCTGATCGGGCTGCTGAACCGCGACGGGCGGCAAAAAGAGGTGCTGGCCGAACTGCTGCAACTGGCGGGTGAAATACCGGTGACGGACACGGCTACCTTGCAGCGGGTGGCCGACGCCCTGCTGGTGCGGGGGGCGCCCCAGCATGCCGCCGATATTTACCGCGAGATTCTGAGCGCGCATCCGCGGACCGCAGCGGCGGAGCAAGGATTGGGCGATGCTGAATTCGCCATGGGCGATTTCGCTTCGGCTCACCGCTCGTTCGATGCGGCAGCACGTTTCGGCGGATCTCTGCCGGGACTGGCGAAGCGGCTGGCGCTGACGAATTCGATTCTGGAACTTGACCCGACCATGCTCCGGCTCACGGCTAATCAGCGGTTTGACCGCGCGCGGGAGCTGCTCCAGCGTTCGTTGGACGCATCACAGGGCTGCACGCTGCCGCCGGACATCACGTCCACGGCGCAGCAGGCGCTGTCGCAGGCCAAGCACCGGCAGCGTAACGGCGAGACCCTGGAGATGCTGATGCTGGCGCAAGGAGTCTGGAGAGACCGCACCACAACCTGCCCGGATCAACCGGTTACCGACCAGGCTCTGGCCGCCCTGATGTCCAAACTACTAAAACAATGACTCCTCGCGATGCCGTCAAAACCGGGCGTCTGAATGAAACGCAGCGCTTCCTGCTGCTGGCTATCCTGATCGGCGTTTTTTCGGGGCTGCTGGTCACGTGTTTCCATATCGTGATCGATCTGCTGGGCTGGTACAGCCTGGGCGCGCTCTCGGAGAAATTCCGCTTCGGGCGGCTGATCTCTCCGGCGTTGGGAGCGCTGGTGGCCACGTTTCTGGCGACGCGGGTGTTTCCGGCAGCGCGAGGCAGCGGCGTCAACCAGACCAAGGCCGCCCTGTACATTTCCGACGGCTACGTTCCGGCCAGCACGGTGATCGGCAAATTCGCGGCCTGCTCGATTGCCATCGGCTCCGGCAATTCGCTGGGCCCGGAAGATCCCTCGCTGCAGATGGGAGCCGGAGTGGCTTCGCTGCTGGGACGGGTATTCCGCCTGGGACGCAAAAACATGCGCATGATCGCTCCCGTGGGCGCGGCGGCGGGTATTGCCGCGGCCTTTAACACGCCCATCACGGGAGTGATCTTCGTGATGGAAGAAGTGGTCGCGGCATGGAATGCCGGCGTGGTGGGCTCCACGGTACTGGCGGCGGTTTCGTCGGTGGTGGTGGTGCGCTGGTTCCTGGGTAACGAGCCGCTGTTCCGGGTGCCATCATTCTCGCTGGAAAGCCCTAGCGAACTGGTGATCTATGCGGCCATCGGAGTGGCGGGCGGGCTGCTCTCGGCGCTTTTCATCAAGCTGATCGAGATCCTGCGCGGGCGGCTTGAACGGCTGGCGCGCCGCAATGAACTCGCGGAGGCGCTCATCGGGGGCGTTTGCGTGGGCATCGCCGGCCTTTGGGTTCCGCAGGTGATGGGCGCGGGCTACGATGCCGTCGACTCCGCCCTGCACGGGCAGTTCCGCTGGGAATATCTTCTGATTCTCGCCGGACTCAAGCTAGTGGTCACGCTGCTCTGTTTCGGGGCCGGCGTGCCGGGCGGGATGTTTGCACCGGCATTGTTCATGGGCGCCATGCTGGGCGGCGGGCTCGGAGGAATGGCGCGGCACTACTGGGGCTCGCCCACCAGCGCGGCGGGCGCGTACGTACTGGTCGGCATGGGAACATTCTTCGCGGGCGTGTTCCGCGCGCCCATGACTTCGATTTTCATGGTGTTCGAAACCAGCGCGAGCTACGTGATTATTCTGCCCGTGATGATCGCCAGCACGATCTCGTATTTCATCTCCCGCAGCCTGCATCCCCTGCCGTTCTTCACCATGCTGGCGCGGCAGGAAGGTGTGGACCTGCCTTCGGCGGAGGAGTTCCGCACCACCGAGGTTTTGCACGTCGAGGATGTCATGCAGCCGCTGCCGCCAGGCATTTCGCTGGATGGTGCGCCCTCGATTTATCCCGACGTCCCGCTGGACACGGCCATGCGTCTGCTGGCGGCTTCGCCGCTGCTGCGCGTGATCAGCCGCGCCGATCACGCCAAACCCATCGGCGTTCTTTCGCTGCAGGATATCTTCCGGGCCTACGGGTTGATGAGCGATCCGGACCAGGTGGAAGGCGTCTAGTGCCGCGACCGCGAGGCTTGTTTGCTCTCAAGGACCGCTCCTTTCAGTGGCGGCTCCGATCCGAGCCTCGGCTACCAGGAGCGCTCTTGCCGGATAAGAAACGAAATCATGCGGCCGAGGACCTAGCCCGATCGGGCCAGCGCGCGCCAACTTACTCATCTGTTACAGCGCCTGCTTGTATCATCGCGTCGCGGTAGTGCATGAGAAACCAGGGCCACGACCGCGTGAATTCGTTCGTCGTCGACATGGACCGCTTTCAGTCGCGGCTCGGATCGGAGCCGCGACGGAATCTGGCGGTCATACCAATAGTTCCTTCGAGGCATGTAACTTATTGTGGATCGGGAAGTTTTTCACGTTTCTCGCAACCACTCCTGTCCCGGCAGTAGTTACCTTTGCGCGCATCGGTCGTCTTTCTGATTAGAAGGAGATTACAACCGATGCAAAGCAAAGCATGGATCCCGATGGTAGCGCTTGCCTTGGCGGCCGTGCCGCTGGCCAGCGCGAAATCCTATGGCATCACGCTCGATTCGGCCGTAAAAGCCGGCGGTCAGCAACTGGCCGCGGGACAGTATTCGCTCAAGGTCCAAGGCAGCAACGCCGTTCTGGTCAGCTCCGATACAGGGAGACGGTTCACGTTGCCCGTAACTGTGAAGAAGGTCGATAAAAAGTTCAGCAATACGGCGGTGGAGACGATCAAGGCAGGCGATTCGGACCGTGTGAACGCCATTGACCTCGGCGGATCGAACGTCGAATTGGATTTTGGCGACTAATGCCCTTCTGACTCATCGAAGAGGATCGCCACTCATGGGATTTCCCGGCCTATCGAGGCGAGCGGGCGGTCCGGCGAAATGAGATTGGAACGGCGCTAAGACTTTCGCGCCCGCAGATGAGCGCGGATATCCAGCGCGGGAAAGATCCAGGCCGCGTGGCGTTCGTACCAGGTCAGCGAGCGGCGCGCGAGCAGGCGACCGAGGTTATCGAGCACCAGGTTGCCCCCGAACGTCAGTTCCACGCTTACAATTTCGAAACGGCAGGCCGATCCCGAGAAGGTGGGAAAGTCCTTGCCGGTGAAGTAGGCGAAGCTGGCGGCGGCAAGGTGGCGGCGGTGCGTGGGGTCGGTGTACGAATTGTGCGAGCTGAAATGCGGGGTGGTCACGAAGACGTCCGCGCCATCCCGCGCCACGCGATAGATTTCGGCCATGGCGTGCATCGGGTCTTCGAGGTGCTCGATCACGTGCGACATATGGATGCGCTCGAAGGCGCCGTCGGGAAGAGGCCAGGGATAGCAATCGAGATTCCAGACGTGGTCCGCCGCGGAATCGGGCGACATGTCGATGCCGATGGCGCCCGGTTCGGCCTTTCGCTTCCCGCAGCCGACATCCAGAATCATTCCCTTATTATGTAGGTTGGGCTTCATGGCCGCCAACCTGTGAACCGCAATTTCCTGCTTGCCTGTCTCCTTTCGCTATGTCTCATCCGCCTGTGGCTGATGCCGCTGGCATCCAGTTTCTGGGTGGATGAAACCGCTACGGCATTCGTAGTGACGCACGGCGCGGGCGATCCGTCGCTGCGCGTGGCGCCGCAGGTTCCGGCATCGATTTACTATGTGCTGCCGCGCCTCTCGACCCGATGGTTCGGACCCTCGGAAATTGCATACCGCTTCCCTTCCCTGCTGGCGCTGGGCGCGGCGCTATTCTGCATCGCTCGCCTGGCGGCGCGCCTGATCCGCGCGGAAGCGGCGTGGTTCGCGGTGTTCGCCTGCCTGGCACTGAAAGGATTCAACTACCAGGCCGCCGACGCGCGGCCTTATGCGTTGGGCACATGCGTGGCCTGCGCGGGAGTGTGGCTGCTGGTCGATTGGCTCGATCGCGGAGGTTGGGCGCGCGGGTTGGCGTTTGTAGCGGCTGCATCGCTCCTGTGGCGAGTCCACCTCCTGGATTGGCCGTTCTACCTGGTGTTTGCTGTGTATGCCGCGCTGCGGCTCAGCCGGCCTGGTTCAGCGGAAGGAGCGCGGGTTTCGTGGAGCGCCGCCGGCGCGGCGGCGGGATTGCTGGCGGTTTGCCTGCTGCCGGTGGCGGCCGAAGCGCTGGCGCTTCGGGAAGGGGCGAGAGCGCACGTGATGTCGGCCCTTCCCGGCATAACGGATCTGTTCCATTCGCTGAAACTCGGGCTGGTGCTGGCGCCCGCCGCGCTGGCGGCAATCGTGGCGCGATGCCTGGGCCGGAGCGGCGATGGCAAAGTGATTTCGTTTCCCGCGCTCGGGCTGATCCTGGCCTGGTGGCTGACGGTTCCACTTGGCCTGCTGGCGTTTTCCCGAATCACGGGGACTAGCGTGTTCCTGGAGCGGTATCTCAGCCTTTCTCTGCCCGGAGCGGCTTTTGTATCCACCGCGGCCGCGGCTCATTTTCTGCCGCCGCGCTGGTGGAAAGCGGCAGCCGCTCTGATGGGCTGCGCGGCATTGCTGGCGGCGGGAAATTGGCGGGAGGGTCTCCCGCGCCATCACGATTCCGACTGGCGCGGAGCCGCGGCCGCGCTGAATCGCGAGCAGGAAGGCGGGGCCATGCCCGTGCTGTGTCCGAGCCCGTTTCTGGAGGCCGCTCCTCCCGTCTGGCGCCCCGATTATCCCGTCCAGAGCTTCCTGTATTCCCACCTGGTCTACTATCCGATTGCCGGCCGCGTCTACCCGTTCCCCTTCGCGGATTCGCCACAGGCGGAAGCGTTCGCAGCGGCGCTATCGGCGGGGACGCTTTCGGCGTCGCCCCGATTTGCGATTTACGGGCAAACGCGGATCGCCGGTTTCTGGCGCAACTGGTTCAGGGCGCGGCCGGAACTGGCCGGCTGGCGTGTTCGCAACCTGGGCGATTTCGGGGATGTGGAAGCCGTGGTCTTCGAGAAGCCGAGGTAGACGGATAGTGCACGAGTATGCCGGCACGGATGCCGGCATGGCGGGCTGAAAGCCGGCTCTACGGACAAGCGAGCACTAAATGAAGCTGGGTGCGCCGTCCGGGGTAAAGGCGAACCCGCGGTGCCATGGCTTCCCGGGCATCCGCTTGAATGCGTCTTCGTCCATTTCGTAGCCCCAGCCCGGCTTGTCTGGAATCTCCAGATAGCCGTCCTTCGCCACGATGGTCTCCCCCTTGATGAGGTCCTTGCGCGGAGACGCGTCGTCGGGCTGGTATTCCAGGATGACGAAATTAGGCGTGCACGCAGCGAAATGAATATTCACAAGCGTCGCCAGCGGTCCGAGCGGATTGTGCGGCGCCACCTGCACATAATGTGCCTCGGCAATGGCCGCGATCTTCTTCTCCTCCAGGAACCCGCCCGCCAGGCAGATATCGGGCTGCACGATGTCCGCCCCGTTCAAAGCCATCAGTTGCTGGAACTGATACTTGGTGTAAAGCTCCTCGCCCGTAGCAATCGGAATCTGGGCCCGGCGCCGCAGCTCCGCCATCGCATCCATATTTTCCGGCCGCACGGCTTCTTCCAGAAACAGCGGCTTCACCGGCTTGAGAATCTCCGCCAGCTCGTAGGCCAGGTACGGAGCCCAGATGCGCGCGTGGGCGTCGAAGCACAGGTCCACGTTCGGCCCGACGGCCTCGCGCATGGCCTCCGCGCGCGCGCCCAGGGCTCGAATGCTGGCCGCCTCCGGCACGGTGTTGGCAAATCCCAGCGTGGCCTTGAGCGCGGTGTAGCCGTATTTGCCGATCAGATTCTTGGCCTGCTCCGGCGAATTGGCGGCCTGGTAGCACCGGATTTTATTGCGGCACTTTCCACCCATCAACATGTAGACCGGTAGTCCGGCGGCTTTGCCGGCAATGTCCCACAGCGCGTGCTCGATGCCGCTGATGGCGGCGTTGATCAGCATCCCGCCCGGGAAGCGGGTGAAGTTGTACATGGTGGCCCACAGATATTCCACGTTCCGCGGGTCCTTGCCCACCAGCCACTCCTTGAAATCGCGGATCGTAGCCAGGGTACCCTCATCCGGCCCCGCCGAATAGGCCTCGCCCCAACCGTGGATGCCCTGATCCGTCGAGACCTTCACATAGACGTAGTTCCGCCCAGCGTTCACCAGAAACGGCTGAACGTCGGTGATCTTCAGTTCCGGTTTGCCGGTGTAGCGGGGCGGCGGCGCCTGCTGCGCCACCGCGGCCTGAAACGGAATTCCAATGGTGCTTCCTGCCAGAAAATCTCTTCGGTTCATGGCTGCTCCCTCATTTCTCTTTCCGGCGCGCCCGCCAGTTGGCCGGCTTGCGGAACTCGCGTCGCGCGTCCTCAATCTCGCTGCCGCGTGTCCAGATCGTGTCCGGGTCCACCACGCCGAACGCGCCGCTTTTCTCCGCCATCGGCAGATAGGGTACCTCTTCCGGGCGGAATCCCATGAGGAGCGCGGCCACGGCGTCCACGGACACGGCTTTGGTCCCGGCCACCAGCAGATTGTGCCGCACGGTGCCTGCACCCGGTCCGCCGGCGCTGTCACCCTCCACGCCGAAGGCACCGCCCAAAATGCAATAGTCCGCCGGGCGGTAGCCGAACAGATCCACCATCACCTCGTCCTGGCTGCCCAGCTTGCACAATCCGTTCTTGGGGAACCCGTACTTCGCGCCAGGGGCGATACCCAGGTAATTGTGAAACGTCAACGCCACGCCGCTCTCGCGATCGGTCTTAAGGGGCGCGACGCTGATGAGCTGGTCGCATTCCTGAATCACGCGGGGGATGGTGTATGCGCCGGCCGCATTCTGCTTCGCCGCCGCCCGGCCGGGAACGGGCAAGTCCAGGCTCTCGGCGAAATCCAGGTCCGCAAGCTCGAAGCGGATGCCGGGGTGTTTGCCGGCAAATTCGTCCACCACCTTGCGGTAGCTCAGGCCTCCGAAAGCGCCACCCCAGTCCGTGGTCCATCCGTCCACCGGCAGCCCGGATTTCTCCACCGGTTGCCAGGTTCCGGGGCCGTCCGCGATGGTGAATCGCGCCCCGCGCTGCTGTTCCACCAGGTAGGCGATCACCCCGTGCACCACGCGCAAATCGGTCACCGACCCCGGCAGGAACCCCTTGTCCAGGCCATAGCAGGAGGAGATATCGGTTTTGATCACCACCCAGTCGTCCCTGGCCACCATCTTGGCGAGATTGGTGTTGCGGGGAGATCCCATCTCGATGGTCTTGCGTACCCACGCGTCCACGAACTCCGTGCTCAAAACGGCATCGTTCGGTTGGGGATGAGCGAGGCCTGCGAGCCGGGATCCGTCATGCTCCGCGCCTTCGGCAAAGCTGGAAAGGACGATCCCCACACGCGGGGTGGTGTCCTCGGTAGCGCCGGCCATCACCGCGGGTTCGGATTTGTTCTCCTGAGGCAGCGCCACGCCCGCGCCGCACAGGGCCAGGAACTCCCTTCTCCCCATCTCCGCGTGGGATCCGCCAGGCCGCCGATGCCACCGCATAACCCCGCATGCTAGCATCGCGCCCGGTTTGCGTCCAGGATGGCCGACCCGGTCGATACCCGCAAAAGGGTTTCTCCTCCACCCCGAAAAGCATGTTGAATAACCCCACAACACGACGTTACTGTTGCTGTGTTGAGCAACATTGGAGGGTTTGCAAATGAAACTCTACAGCAGCAGAAGATACCCCAATCGTTGGTATGCCCACAGCCGCGCGACCGGATGGGTCATGTTCCCCAGCAGCCCGGGCGGATGGGAAATGCGTCAACCGGCTCGTGGCATCGACCCGGTCGATGTTCGCGAAGTGCCGGTCCGGCTTGGCTTCAACTCCGGCGTTCCGGAATCACCGGACCAATTGGTCCTCTCCCCGGAGGCCGCATGATTTTCCCGGTTGTGGCAACTCCGGCGGCGGCCCACGGCCACAAAAAGGGCAAGGTGACCTGCGTCACTTGCAAACTCAAGAAATGTGTCGGACGCTGCCGCTTTGAAGTGGTGGCATGCCCGCCGCCGCGGGCATCCTAGCCGAGGGCCAGGCGATTCGCGCCGGCGAGCTTAGCTTTCCGGCGTAGCCCCACTGGCCCGGATCAGCCTGGCGGCGCTGATCGCCTGTCCTACGTGCCGCTGGGTGTGCTCGGCAATATGGGTCAACAGGCCGGCCACCGTGGTTGGCAGTTTCTTCCGTCCGACCAACCGGCCTTCGGTCATCCTCCCCGGATCAAAGGCCCGCAGCGTGGCTTCGGCCGCAGCGAAGACTCCCTCCAGACCCTGCAGCAGTTCCTCCCGGCTGTAGCCCGCCGCAGCGCCTTCCTGTCCGAGGGCCGCAAGCTGCGCCGCGGAGAGTTCTTCGCCCCTGAGATAGGTCATCAGCCGGTCCGTGCTTCCCGTAATGTGCAAAATATGGAAACCGGCAGACGGCAAACCGAAAGGCCGCGCCCACAACTGCTCTGCCAGCAGCCCTTCGGTATAGTGCGCCAGGTCTTCCCGCGCCATCTGAAACGAATACAGCAGCGGCGCCACCAGGGGACTCACACCCTCGATGGGTCCGCGCATCCATGGTTCCGGTTCGCGCCTCACGGACGGCCCTGTGATGGAGCCGGTCCGGCGTCTTTCGGGCGGTCAAGGACGTCGCGTACCTTGGCAGTCAGGCTGGAGAGGGTAAAGGGCTTCTGTAGAAACGCCATGCGGTCCTGCAACACGCCGTGGTGCGCGATGCGCTCCTCCGTGTGGCCGGAAATATAGAGTACCCGCATATCCGGCCGCTTTGGCGCGAGTTGGAAGGCGACTTCCCGGCCGCTCATATTGGGCATTACAACGTCGGTCAGCAGCAGATGGATCGGCCCCTCGTAATCGTCGGAAACGCGGATGGCTTCTGGGCCGCTCGGGGCTTCCAGGACTTTGTAACCCATCTGCTCCAGAGAACGCGCTGCCAGGGTTCGGATGGCAGCATCATCATCCAGCAGCAGAATCGTTTCGGTGCCACCGGCTGGCTGCGCGCGCTCCGGCTCGGACGGCTTCGCCAGTTCAGATTCGGACAGCTTGGGGAGATAAATCGAAAACGTGGTGCCGAGACCGAGAGCGCTGGAAACGTTGATGAAGCCGCCGGCCTGCCTGACAATGTTATAAACGGTCGATAATCCTAGCCCGACCCCTTCGCCCTCGCCTTTCGTGGTGAAGAATGGCTCGAACACGCGGGTTTGGGTCTGCTCGTCCATTCCCTTCCCGGTGTCCTTCACCGAAATGGTGACGTAATCTCCAGGCGGAATCGGCGGTTGGGCGTCCTCTTCCCCTTCGCGGATCGAGACATGCCCGGTCTGGACGGTGATCCGGCCTCCTTTGGGCATGGCATCGCGCGCGTTAAGCACCAGGTTTAAAATCACCTGCTCCAGTTCGTTGCGGTCGGCCCGCACCACTTCGGGGCGGGGCTGAAGTTGAAGCGCGAGCTCGACGCCCTTGTCCAACATGACCTCCAGCAACTGGCGGACGCCGACGATCATGTCGTTGACGTTCAAAACGGTGAGCCTGACCACTTCCTTCCTGCCGAAGGCGAGCAATTGCTTGGTAAGGAGGGCTGCCCTTTCGCCCGCCATGCGGATGTTGCCCACCATTTTGCGGCCGGGATGCCCCGGCTGGAGCTCCTGATCGAGCAGTTCGCAATAACCCAGCACGGCGGTGAGCAGGTTATTGAAATCGTGAGCCACGCCGCCCGCCAGGCGCCCCACCGCTTCCATCTTCTGCGCCTGGCGGCCTTCCTCTTCTCCGCGCCGCCGCTCCTCCTCGCTGCGCTTGCGGGCGCTCACGTCGCGAATGTTGAACTGGGCCACACGGCGCTCGCCTTCAGCGTAGACGCCGCATACCACATCCACTTCCACCTGGCGGCCGTCGACGGCCGCGATCGTTCCGCTCTGCTGGGAAGATTCGTTTTCGGAGCAGCGGGCGACGAACTTGTCGTCAATCGGAGTGTCGCGGAACAGCGGCGTTTCCCAGAGTTTCTCGCCCACCAGCCGGCTGCGGGGATAACCGGACAGCCTGGTGATGTAAGGATTGACGTCCAGGATATCCCCTGTAATGGCGTCGGCAATCACAATGCCGTCGGTCGCGGCTTCGAACAACCGGTGGTAGCGGACTTCCGCCGCCTGGCGCCGCCCGCTGATATCGAACAGAGACAGCACTACTCCTTCGATCCGGTTTTCGATGGTCCGGTAAGGCCGCACCCACATCGAGTACGTGTTGCCTTCCGTGTCCTGCACCTCGCGCTCTTTGGGTGTGAGGTGGTCGAGCACCTCATGACAGAGCGCCACCACGTCGGGAACATTCAGCTTGAGACGCAAGTCGCTGATCGGCCGGCCGATATCGGTCGAGAGCAGGCTGAACAGCTTCTCCGCCTGCGCCGTGAACCGCCGGATCTTCAAATCGTTGTCCAGCATGACGGTGGGAACGTTCACGCTGTTCAGGAGGTTGAGCAGGTCATTATTGATCTGCTGGAGTTCGGCGTTGCGCCCGTGCATCTCCTCATTGACCGTGGTCAGCTCTTCGTTGGTGCTTTGCAACTCCTCCTTGGCCGTGAGCAGCTCTTCATTGGTGCTCTGCAATTCCTCGTTGCTCGACTGGACCTCCTCGTTGGCGGATTTCAGCTCCTCTGTGCCGGCCTCCTGCTCTTCGATCACGCTCTGCAGCGATTCCTTGGTGGCGATCAGCTCCTGCTCCAGTTCCTTGACTCGCTCACCCAAGGCGGAGGCTTTGGGGGGAAGCTGGGGACCCGCGGGAGGCCGGCGCTCCCTGCCGGCACGCAACTCCTCGATGATGACCAGGTACTGCGGCTCCATCCCCTCCACGTGAATGGAGCTGATGGAAACCACCACACTATGCACGCCACCCTTTACGGAAATCGAAAGCGGTTTGCTTTTGACCGTGACGCCGGAATCGTCCACTTTTCGCAACAGCTTCTGCACTTCGACGCCGATGCTGGTGGGAGACATCTTCAGCAAGTTCAGACTGGCCTCGCCAACGGTGTGCTCCAGGAACGCAGCCGTGCGGCCGCGGAATTCGAGAATGCGCAGGGCCTTATCAATTACGACGGCCGGCGGCGAGTAGCGCGCCAGCAGCATCTGGTCTACCTTGCGATGCACATTCAGGCCGCTCGGGGCCGGCAGGTGCCTGCTCGGCGCCCCGTCCGCGCGTTCCTGGTACCCGCCGAGATCCGTGGCGATCGAAACCGGCACCGGCCGCCGCGAATAGATGCGGACTTTTTTGTCTACCAGGTCGAACAGGTCGCTGGAGGGGCCGACGCTTTCCGAAAGTCCCAGCACCAGGTAGCCGTGCGGCTGCAGCGCGTAGTGAAACAGGCGCATGGCGGCGGACTGAAGCGAGGGCCCAAGATAGATCAGAACGTTGCGGCAGAGAATCAGGTCGAGCTTGGAAAAGGGTGGATCTTTGGTGACATTCTGTCGGGCGAAGATGCAATTGTCGCGCACGGCACGCGCGATCTGGTAGCTGCTGTTGACGCGCGTGAAGAAACGCCGCAGCCGGTCGGTAGAGACGTCCGCGGCAATGTCCTCCGGGTAGATCCCCGCGCGGGCCTTTTCCAGCGCGGATTCGCTCAGGTCCGTGCCGAAGATCTGCAGCGGCGATTCCTTGCCGGCCTGCCGCATATATTCGATGAGGCAGATGGTGATGGAATACGTCTCCTCGCCTGTGGCGCATCCGGGCACCCACACCCGAATCGGCTGCTCCGGCGGACGATTCTCGAAAAACCCTGGGAAAACGCGCGCCCGAAGCGCTTCGAACGTCACCGGCTCACGGAAAAAGGAGGTGACATTGATGAGCATATCTTGAAATAGCAAAGACAATTCGCCCTTGTTCTGCTTCACATATGCGGCATAGCGTTCGAGGTTGTCGATCTTCTGCAGCGCCATGCGGCGGAGCACGCGCCGCCGGATGGTGCCTGGCTTGTACAGGCTGAAATCTACGCCGGTGGTGGACTTGAGCTGGTTGAAGATCTCCTTCATGGCCTGGTCGTCCGTGGCCGGGGCGGCGTCTTCGGGAACTGGGTGGCGGAGATAGGGATGCTGCCGCAGATCTACGATTTCTTGCGCGACAGCCTCCGGCAGCAAAACGAAATCCACACAGCCGGAATTAATGGCGTTGCGCGGCATACCGTCGTACCTGGCCGATTCTGGGTCTTGCGCCATGGTAATGCCGCCGGCCGCCTTGATGGCCATCAGACCGAGGGTGCCGTCGGAAGCCGTACCGGAGAGAACCACTCCGATGGCCTTGCCGCCGTGGCTTTCGGCCAGCGATCGGAAAAAACCGTCGATCGGCATATTGGGCCCGGCCTGACGAGCCTCCAGATGGAGAGCCCCGTCGCTGACTACGAGGTTGGCATTGGGCGGAATCACATAGACGTGATTCGGTTCCACCGTCATGCCGTCCGTCACCTGGTGAACCGGCATCGAGGTTGAGCGCGACAGAAGATCGGTCAGAATGCTTCCATGCCTGGGGTCGAGGTGCTGAATGAAGACCAAGGCCATTCCAAGATCGGGCGGCAGGTGGTGCAGCACTTCGGTGAATGCCTCCAACCCTCCGGCGGAAGCGCCGAAACCGACTACTGTAAACGGCTGCTGTGGCAGTGGGCCCCGGGGGACGGGGTCGGCCTTGGCTTTCTGAGCAGCCCGGGGGTTAGCCGTTTTTTTCATGATTCTCTTTCAACCGCGGAGAGACAATGAACCCTGGAAATGAGATTTCAGGATGATCGGGTGGAAGCGCAACCGTCACCGGTACCTCATTGTACGCCTCGGAAGTCGAGTAGGCCGAAGCTGCGGATCGAAGATTGGAGACTCGCCTTTGCCAAGGCAGTTTCTGGAACTGCACGCCTGCCCGCTCTTTTGCTTTATTCCAATTCGAATGGCTCTCCGGCCAGAGCGGCCAGCAATGACCCCATTTCCGACAGGCGAACCACATAGTCCACATCGACATACTGCATGGCGTTCTGCGCCATACCCGGGTAGGCCGCTTCGGACGGGTCCTGGACGATTGTAATCCCACCATAACGCTTGATCCACCACAGCCCGGCACTTCCGTCGTCCAGGGATCCGCTCAGGATCACCCCCACGGCGCGATCCCGGTGCTCCGCCGCCACCGAACGCAGCATGGTATTGATGGACGGCCGCTGCCGGTTTTCCTTCGGCCCCTTCCAAAGCTGGACGCGGCTATCCTCCACGATGATGTGGTGATCAGGCGGAGCCACGTATATCCGGCCGGGCAGAATCGGCTCATCATTGCAGGGAAATACTGCGGGCAGCGGACCCGCGTGTGTAAGGATCGAGTCGAGGTTGCTTTTTTGCCACGGCAGGGTATGCAAGGTGACGAACAACGATGCCGCCAGATCCGCAGGCAACCCGCTGACCAAGCGCTGCAAAGCGGACACCCCTCCCGCCGAGGCTCCAATCGCGATCATGTTGTGCCCGGTCACATGCATCAAGTAACCACGCTAGGGGCAATGTCGATGTTGGGTTTTCCGGCAGCTTCCGCGGCAGACCGGACGCCTTCGCCATCTCAAGCTTATCCGATATCTGTACCGGCCGGACCAGACACCTCGGGTGTAAGTGAATCGAAAGCAGCAGGAGTAGCAGCTGACCCTCATTTGCTCAGACAAACGTTAAGTACTCTTAGGAACACCTAGGGCCTGCCATCACCCTTTCCAGTGTGGCTTTTAGAAGTGTTCAGGGTATACTGTTAGGGAATTAAACTCAGAAGACTTTTTTCCCGCGGCAGGAGTTTGGCGTGTCTAACGAGGGCAATAACGGTGTAGGTGTAGCGAAGGCAACAGACGGCGCCGAACAGGCCATCGGTGCCAAACTGCGAGCCGACCTTGTGGCCAAACGCGACGCATACGCCGAAACGGCGCGCGAGTTTGACGACTTTTGCCTTCACGTACAGGACCGGAGCATTAACATGAGCGCGTCCGATGGCGCCATGATGGTTGCGACCATGGCGCAGAGACAACGGGCGGCGTTCGAGAAATACAAGGGCGCGCTGCATTCCTACACGGCGTTCGTGCTGGGCGGCATCGTGGGACGTCCGGGGTTCGAGGCCATGCAGGCGATCCGGGAACCGCGGGTCACCGAACGGGAATTGCAGGTCCTGCGACAACTTGCCGCGGGAAAAACCACCAAAGAAATCGCGCGCGACTTGAAAATCGCATTCAAGACCGCGCTGACTCACCGCAGCCACCTTCTCCAGAAATTCGACGCGAACAATGTGGCTCTGCTGGTGAGCAAAGCAATTACTCAGGGATACATCGAGCAGTAACTACAGTTTTGGCCTAAGAGACGTTCTGGATCCCAAGTCCTAGAAGTACTATCCAAGCCACAACCAAAGTCCCAATTACGTCGAAAGTCCGCCATAAGTCTGGCTGGCCTGCTGATCGACCCAGTTAGTATTAGTCGAGCGAAGGTTCCTCCGAAGCCGGTATGCGCGCGCGATCGCGAACCTGATTCCAGACGGCGTGAATGGCTTTCAAGGTAGCGGTGCCTGCAGGGCTAAGCAAACCGGCAACGCTCCGCCAAAAATCATGCTGAGCGATGTTCCCGCCCGGCATGACTTTCGAGCTGACCAGCCCTTACTTCTCCAGCGCCTGCTCCAGGTCGGCGATGACGTCTTCCACGGCCTCGATGCCGACCGAGAGCCGCACCAGGTTGTCGCGGATGCCCATCCGCTCACGATGTTTGGGCGCGACTTCGCGGTGGGAACTCATCACCGGGTACAGCATCATGCTGTGCACGTCTCCCAGCGAGGTGGCGCGGACAATCATCTCCAGCCCGTCCATAAAACGGAAGATCTCGTCCCGCCCGGCACCCTTCACCTCGAAGCTCACCATCGCGCCATACAGGTTCGGCGGAAACAAGCGGCGAATGACGGCGGCGTCCGGGTGGGCCGGATCGCCGGTGAAATAGACGCGCTCCACGCGCGGATGCCCGGCCAGCCATTGCGCCACGCGGCAGGCGTTGGCACACTGCCGCTCCATGCGCAGCGGGAAGGTTTTGATGCCGCGCATCGTCAGGTAACACTCGAACGGACCGAGCACCGGCCCGATGGTCCGGGAAAGCGCGCGCAGATTATCGAAGTGCTCGCCGTCGGTGATTACGGCCCCGCCCAGCACGTCGCCGTGGCCGGCCAGGTACTTGGTGACGCTGTGCACGCTGAAGTGCGCGCCCAGTGCGAGCGGCCGCACGATCATGGGAGTGGCGAAGGTGTTGTCCACCACCAGCGCGGCGCCCGCCCCGCGCGCGATCTCGGCAATCCGGTCGATCGCGCCGACGCGCAGCAGAGGATTCGACACCGATTCCATCAGCACACAGCCGGGTTTGGCTTCCGCCACGGCCGCCCGCAAGGCATCCAGGTCGCAGGTATCCACAAAGCGAACATCCACGCCGGAGGGCTCCAGCACCTTCATCAGCAGGCCCACCGTCGCTCCGTAGAGCGAGTTCGACGCCACTACCGATTTGCGCCGGTCCGCCAGCGCGGCCATCAGCGCCGTGTGCAGCGCGACCATTCCGGTGGCGCAGGCCAGCGCGCCGTGCCCGCCTTCAAGAGCCGTCAGCAGCTCCTCCAGCGCCGCCGAAGTAGGATTGTCGTACCGCGCATAGCAGTAGCCCTGTTCCTCCCGGGCGAAAATCCTGTCGAGCTGCGCCATGGAATCATAAAAGTAGCTCGACGCCGTGTGGATGGGAGTGGTGACCGGAACTTCCGGCCCCCTTTTCTTGCGGTCGCCCGCATGCACCGCCTGGGTTTGGATCTTCATGTATGCTTCAATTGCTCCGAGTCCGATTCCGGTTCCGGCTAGTAACCGTTCGCCTGCGCTCGCGGCTCCGATTACTTCCGTTTCCAGCGAACCCCGCTCTTGGTGTCTTCCAGAATAATGCTCTGCTCCAGCAACTGTTCGCGGATCTGGTCCGCGCGCGCGAAATTGCGTGCCTTCTTGGCGGCGGTCCGTTCGGCCACCAGCGATTCCACCTCCGAATCGGCGATGGCGTTGGTCTGCGCCGTCGGCGCCAGTACATCGAAAATGGCGTCGAACTGCCGGAGCAGATCGAGCCCCGCGCCGACGTTCCCGGCGCGAAATTCGCCGCTATCCATGGCGCTGTTGGCGTCCCTTACGTATTCGAAGACAGCGCCCAGCGCCTCAGCCGTATTCAGGTCATCGTTCAGGCTGTCCCGGAATCCCGCCGCTGCCTGCTCCGTGCGCGCGGCCATGGCGTCGTTCAAGCCTTCCGGATAATGGTCCGTTTCCAGCCGCAGCTTGAAATTGCGCAGCCGCTCGATCGCGGTGGCGGCGGATTTCAGCCCGTCAAAGGTGAAATTGAGCTGCTTGCGGTACGGCACCGATGCCAGCAGGTAGCGGATGGCTTCCGGCGCATGTCCTTTGGCTACAACATCCCGCAGTGTGAAGTAATTTCCCAGGGATTTGGACATTTTCTG
>DATJMP010000056.1:0-26070 GCA_035508655.1 Bryobacteraceae bacterium | reverse complement strand
GCCAGGAGTCATACCCTCCCTCCTTAAGAAGGCGTTGGCGGGTCAGGTTCGCTTCTCACTTCTGCGACCCCCCGGCCGGTTCCAACACCCTCCACTTCTCTTATCGCAGATTAGGTATTTTGCATCAACCCGGTTTTGTGTCCAGGCTGCCTTTTACCGGTCGTCCGGAAGGGGCTGCCCTCCCGGAGTTGTAACCGGGCGGGCAACCTCGCCATATGTCACTTTTTGGCCAGGCTCTCCTTGGTGCCGGTGCGCTCCACTTCCACCTGCTGGCGGCGCACTTTATCCTTCAGAGTCTTCACCTGGTCGGTGGATTCCTTCTGGATGACGACTTCTTCCGCGATGTGAGCGGACTTGGTGACGACTGGTTCCTCGACCATTTCGTTTATCTCGATGGTCTTATCGGTCCAGTCGATGTTCCCCGTGGTGCCAAGGTCGGAGACGGCCCGGCGAATCACCCGTGCATGTTCTTCGTGCAAAGTGATCTGCTGTTCCACCGGCGTTTCCACCACAAAGCGGCGAATCCGCGTGGTCCCTTCCTGCACCAGCCGCTTTCCGACCTCGAGCTGCTCCTCGGCCAGGCGCAGAACTTCTTCGCCGGCCGCGGCTCTGGCAGCGGGAGCCATCGTGGACTTCGGAGGAGCAGTGGCGGGGATGGAGGAAGCAGAAGAAGAGAGCAGCCCTTCCTGAACGGCCCGATGCTGCACATCCACGGCCCGGTGGGAGTTGAGAATGCCCAACGCCCTGGGTACGTCCGATTCGGGGACACGAATCGTCAGGACAGCGCCGCCGGATCCGACGACGCGGCCGTAGACAGCGGCCTCGTGAGGCTCGATCGAACGTCCGAAGAGGCGATGCCAGATTCCGGGTTCACTCAGTTTTTCGCCGCTCCCTCCCAGCGCGTTTGTAGTAAGAGTGCTGATGTCGCTGGGCGCGAAACCCGCGGCCTCCAGGCTGCGCCTGGCGTCCGCGGCGTGCCCGGCGGTGTCGTAAAGCGTGACAATTTTTTCGTAAGTCATTTTCATTCTCCATTTGCGGCCCTAGTAAGTAAGCTAAGGCTGCGCAACGCTCACGGAAACGCGGCGGTTCATTGCCCGGCCGGTGGCCGTGGAGTTACTGGCGATCGGGTTCTGATCGCCGTAGCCCGTTGCAGTAAGGCGATTCGAGGAAACGCCCTTATGGACCAGCTCGGCCATCACATTATTCGCCCGTTGCTGGGAGAGCTGAAGATTGTTGTTTGCGCTGCCAACGTTGTCGGTGTAACCGGAGAGCTTCATGTTGACGTCCGAGTTCGCCTTCAGCGTGGCTGCGATTCGATTAAGCTGCGTTTCCGATGTCGGCAGCAGCTTGGCCGATCCCGTGTTGAACCTCAAGTTGACGTTGCCCAAGGCGCGCTGGACAGCGTCCGGCGAGGTGACCGACCGGTTAGCCTCGTTGGCCATTCGATTGGCGCTGCCAACGGGCGCCGTCTGGATGACGCGGGAAACCTGCGGAACTGCCGGGTTGTGTCCGTGATGGAACAGCCAGAAGAAGAACGGGATCAAAAGCAACAAGGCCAGTAGTGGTAGCCAACTGGTGGATGAGCGTTCTGCCTGGACCGTCTGGGCTACGACCGGAGAAGCCGTCCTGCCAGCGGTGGGCCAGAATTCCTCGGCCAGACCCGCAGGCAGAGCGCTTTGTATCGTGCCGCTCTCCTTGCGCAGGGTATTGCCGAGGTCGCCCATACTCATGCCCTCTGAGCGCACACGCTTGCCCAGAAAGCCCATCACCATTGGCGCCGCTAATGCCAACAGGCTGGAGGCTGTGCCGGCGTGCAAGCCCGAAGAGTTGCCCACGGCGTGGATAACCTTATCTTCTGAGTCCCCGAAGAGACCGGAAAGGATCCGTTTGCCGCTTGTCATCAAAGGTGAGTTTGAATCCGAAGCCGCCGTAGCGACTTGGTTGAGGGTCATATCTCCTGATGGAGCAAGATCCAGCATATGTCGCAACAGGCCCGTGTCCTGGGACTTAGAAGCCAAACCGGCAAGCAGGCTTGCAATCGAGAATTTCGAGCCCTGCATGACCGATTGCTCCGATGCCCCGAGAGACTGCGCAATTGTACCGACGCTGCGCGTGTCCAACATGCTGAGTAGAGAGGATAATATCGTTTCTGCCATATCTCGTCCCTTAAGAAAAAGACGGATCCCAGGCAGGCTGCTCGCGGGTACGGACGGTTCGGGGTTGTAATTTGAAATCCGCCCTCTTCTAACTACCCTTATCTCAGATAGCGAGGTTTCTATCAACCTGCCAGTGTTGGTAAGTGGATATTACGGCTCAAGGGGCAATTGCACACGATTGCTTTCCTGTCCACCGGCGGAAATGGAAAGCGCGGAAAAGCCGGTATTCACGGCGAGAGGCAACTGAATCTCAACAAGATAGAAGCCGACGTAGCCGGGAACAAGGGTGGCGCGGGTAACTTCGAGGGGAGTGCCGTCAAGCGACGCGTTTACCTCCGCCGCGACTTCCGGCGGGTTTTCGCTTGGAGCGGGAAGGCCGGCGGGCCAATCCGGACGCACGCGGCCGAGACCGGTGGCCCAGACCTGGATCCGCCCTCCGGCATGTGCGGGATTCTGAAAATCGACCGGCAGGCCGGTGCCGGCATCCCAAAGCATAGCCACGCCGTCCTGGCCGACCACGATCGTGGGGGAGACAGGCAGAATGGGAAGATCGCGGGTGATGGTTCCAGCCGCCGTGCGGAGCGCAAGCGATACATTCGGCCCTTGTGCGTCGAAAGGCACCTGAAGCTGCGACTGGCTGTCCGAGGCTGAAAGGACCGGGTAGGCCAAGCCGGCGCCGGTGGCCGAATCTACGCGGCCGCCCACCACCCCGACGAGCGATCCGGGAGCCGCCGGGCGCACGCTGAAATCGCCGCCATTCACCAGCCGGAGGGAGCCGAGGCGGTGCGGTGCAGCGGCCGCGTAAATACCGTAGCCATCGAGCGCAATGTCCAATTGCAAACCGGCGGGATCGAGGCGGACGTCGGTGGCGGGGGCGGAGGGCAGGCTGGTCGTGAGATCGGCCCAGGAGACGGATGGTGTGCTGGCGTTTTCCAGGTCGGCGCGGCCGATGTAAACACCTTTGGCCGTGGCGACATAGATCGCGCCCGCGGTGCGGTCGGCCGTCACGGCATATGCCGGCGCTTCCGGCAGGTTGCCGTCGAGCACGTCCCAGAAATTGCCGTACTGGGTGGTGCGCAGCACGTGCGGGCCATTGCCGCCGAGAGCGGCCAGAGCCACGCGCGGCTCCACCGGATCGACGAAGATCCGCTCCACCGGACCGGCGCCGGCCGGCAGCGGGGTTTCGCGGAATGTTTCACCATCATCGATGGAGTACCAGATGCGGCCATCGGCAGAGCCGGCATAAACGGTGCGGCCCGTCTGGGCAACGGCGGTGAGTGGGGCGCCGACTACGGGGGCGAAGCGCTTGCGGAGGACCGCTTCCGGATCCGCGGCAACGGCGTCCGCCGGCTGCCAGAACGAAGCGCCGGGCGGCAGTTCCAGAGCACCGAGGCCCGCCGCGGCGATGCGCGTGCCCGCGGAACCCGAGGCAATCGTGAGGATGCGGCTGACCGGCAGATTCGGCAGCGACTGGTTGAGACCGGCCCACGAAGTGCCGCCGTCCATCGACCGCCACACCCCGAAGTTGTTGGCTACGACAAGCTGGTCCGGATCCGTGGGGGAAACCGCCAGGCTGCGCTGACCGCCGCCAATCACGTCACCCGATTTATAGGCCGTCAAATTTTCCCAGGTGCGGCCGTTGTCTTCGGAGCGATACAGGTGGCGGCCCAGGGCGTAGATCCGGCTGGTACTTCCGGGGGGATCCACGACAGACGCTCCAGCCTCCGGAATCCGGACCGCCGGGGCAATGGCGGGAGGGGCAGCGTCGGAGACATCGGCCACCGGTGTCCAGGTGTCGAAGTCTTGTGTTTGAAAAAACTTGCCGGAATGAGTGCGGACCACGAGCGCGCCCGACGCCGTAAACCACACCTGATCTACGGGACCCGTCGCCGGCGACGCCAGGGATAATTCCACCGCCGGGCCGCCGACCTTCCGCCAATCCGGGGTACTCTGGGCTGCAGCCGTTACGGCCGCCAACAGCAAGATAGCCTGGCGGAATGTCCGTTTATGACACACAACTGAGTCCCATTTTACCCTAATTTGGACTATTTTTATCATCGGCAGTTTTGTGAAAACTCTTGATATACACGGGTTTGTGAGCAAAAATTAATCGCGGACCCCTGGTTGCGATGCAGGTTTAGTGCTAGAGTTTAGGTCTAGCTAGACGTATGTTCCGGCTCACTTCGCTCATGCGGACCGCTGGCATCCTGGTGATCACGGCTGCGACGGTGGTATGCGGCGGCCCTCTCGGCGCGCAGGACTCCTCGGCCAGAGTTACCTACCAGGTGGGACAAGTCTCGCTGATGAACTCCGGGTTGCCGCAGATTCTGAGTGTCGGCAGCATCGTCAGGGCGCAGCAGATGATCGTCACCGGCCCGGACGGCTTCGCCAAGCTGGAAGTGCTCTCCGACAAAAGTACCTTCGAGGTCTATCCGAATTCCAAGGTGATTTTCCGCGAGACGCCGGGGAGTTGGGAGCACCTGCTGAACGTATGGCTGGGACGTGTGAAGGTATTTATCCAGCATGCGCCGGGTGTGCCCAATCCCAATAACGTCACCAGTCCGACGGCGGTGATTTCGGTGCGGGGCACCGTGTTCGACGTGGTGGTGCAGGACGACGACGGCACCACGTTTGTGAGCGTGGACGAAGGCTTGGTGGGCGTGCGCAACCTGACGGCTCTGGGAAACCCGGTGCTGCTGCATCCGGGCGAATCGATCATTGTTTTCCGTGGCGTGCCGCTGCTGGCCAGGCAGTCCAATCACGACGATCTGGTGCGAAGCATACTGCAGTCCACGCGGAACACGATCTACGGCATGCCTCGGAGTTCCGGCGGCGGTCCCGTGAGCGTGCCTGCGGGCGGCGGCAGCAGCGGGGGCGCGCAGGGTGATAAGGGTAAGGGCGGCGGGACAACCCCTGGCGCTCCGCCCACGCCGGGAGCACCACCTTCGCCCGGCAATTAAACCGGCCGTTTTGTGGCTCGCCAACCGATTGACGGAACACAAATCTCCATCGTCCCCGCGCAACACCGGGCGACACGGTTGCGCCATGATAGATTGAAAGAGCGATGCTTTCGTTTGCCTTGCGGGGGGTAGCGATGTTGTTGTGCGGGGGCCTGCTCGGTGCGCAGTCCGCCGATCCCAACCCCACCCGGCCGACAGCGGGCCAGCCGGGTACCTCATCACAGCCCGCCGGATTCGAGACCAGCTGGGAAATCGCGCCGGTCTTTACGGAGATCAGCTCGCACGCGGGACGCCTGGGCGCCGTACTGGCCAAAATCGACGGACAGGCGTGGGTCAGAAAAGGCGCGTCGGAAACGTACGCGGCACAGCTCGACTCCAGCCGGCAGCAGGTGCGGGCGATGGAGGCCGAGGCGAAAGCGCTGGCGGCCAATCCGGACAGGCTCTCGGCGGCTCTGGTGCTGCTGTTTCGAATCCAGGGCGTGGATACGATGTTGCCATCAGTTGAAGAGGCGATGCGCAAGTACCAGAGCCCGGCGGAGGCGCAGGCGCTGACGCGCCTGGCGGCGGAAAACGGCTTGAACCGTGACCGCGTGCAAAACTACGTGGTGAACCTGGCGAGCGAGCGCGAGCAGGATTTGAAGGTGATGGACGAGGAGGCGCAGCGCTGCCGCTCCGCTGTGACCGCCGTGCCTACCGCTGCCCGGAAGAAAAAGTAGACAACCATGGCATTCTTTTGCAGCATTTGTGGCGAGGAATCGACGCGGATCTGCGTGCGCTGCACCAAGGATACGTGCAGCAATCACTTGTGCGATAAGTGTCAGTGCTGCAGCGACTGCTGCGAATGCGAGTTGACCTTGAGCGATAACGGGATTCCCGCGGTCACGGCGCGTTCCGTGTTTCCGCGCCCGGAACCCGAGCCCCCGCCGCAACAAACCAGAAGCGGCTCGGCCGCCGGCCCCGAGCCTCCACCCCATCAAGCCGAAAGCGGTTTAGCCGGGGCACCAGAGCCCACACCTCCGCAAGCCGAAGCCGGCTTGACCGGAGATTCCGAGGAACCGCCGGAACCCATACCCAACCCCGAGCCAGAACCATCGCCGCCCGAGCCGGATCCTGTATAGCGTCAGAGCTTCAGAATTCACCACGGAGGCACAGAGAAAATCTCTGCGGCTCTCTATGCCTCCGTGTCTCCGTGGTGAGCTTTACTTTTCCGATTCCGCTTCGGCTTCCGCAGCGGCTTCAGGACCGCCCTCCCGGTGCTCTTCGATCACGCGCAGGGCCTCTTCCACGCGGCCGCGCGGCACGTAGATCAGAATTCCGAGGTTCGGGTAAATCGGCGGATCGCTGATGGAACTTGGAATTCCATTGCTCTCCAACACGCCGCGCAGTACTTCCGCCTCCGATTCCGCCTCGATGGTCTGCGAAAAGTAAAGCGGAACCATATCGAGGTCGTGGGAGGTGTCGAGAGGATCTTTATCCGGTTGCTCGTCCGGGAGTTCGGGATCTTGCGCCATGCCTCAAGGATATCGCAGAATGTGGAGGAGGCCCGGAAGCTCAATGGATTCAATGGAAGAGAGACAAGACGAAGGTTCTAACCGGCTGGCGTGGTTTCTGACCGGGGCTATTATCGGTGCGACGATCGCGATTTTATATACGCCTTCGAGCGGAAGGGACACGCGCCAGATGATCGGCGATAAGAGCCGCGACGCGCTCGGCGATAGCAGCAAGAACCTGATCGAGGCGGGGCGGGAGATGTTCGAGCGGGGCCGGCAACTGGTGGAGGACGCGGCCGAACTGTTCGAGCGCGGGCGCAGGCTGGTGCAAGGGTAGGTGGTTCGCCCCCTGGCGCGGACAAAGGAAAAGAAGTCAGGAGACAGAAGTCAGAATGCCGGCTGACGGCCGGCATCGTCCGCCGCGGCCTTCCGACTCCTGGCTTCTGCACACGGTTTTCTTTGTGCCTCTGCGCCCTGTGTTGAATTGGTCGCGGATTGGCGGCGCCTGCCCCACCTGGCGCCCGGCGGTACCATGGAACTGATGGCTACCGCAACGCTTACCGAGTTCCGTAACGAGCCGTACGCCGACTTTTCGCTGCCGGAAAACCGCCGCGCCATGGAGGCCGCGCTGGCCAAGGTGCGGGCCGCTTTCGGCCGTGAATATCCGCTCCGGCTGGGCCGCGAGACGATCGCCACCGGGGACAAACTGGTCTCGGTGAATCCTTCGAGCCCGGACGAGGTGGTGGGGATTCATCATAAGGCGAACCGCGAGCTGGCGGCGCGGGCAATCGAAAATGCATACGCCTTTTTCCCCGAATGGAGCCGCACGCCGGCGGGGGAGCGCGTACGAATGCTGCTGGAAGCGGCGCGCATTCTGCGGGCGCGCAAATTCGAATTCGACGCATGGCTGGTTTACGAATCCGGTAAGACGTGGCCGGAAGCCGAGGCCGACGTTTCCGAAGCCGTTGATTTCTGCGAGTATTACGCGCGCGAGATGATGCGGCTGGCGGGGCCGCAGGCGGTCCATCAGCTACCCGGCGAACGGGACGAGATGATCTACATTCCGCTGGGCGTGGGCGTAATCATTCCGCCGTGGAATTTCCCCCTGGCGATTCTGACCGGCATGACGGTAGCGGCGCTGGTGACCGGCAACACGGTGGTAATGAAGCCTTCGAGCGAAACGCCCACCATCGCGGCGCAGTTCGCGGGCGTGCTGCGGGATGCCGGCTTTCCGGAATCGGCCTTCACGCTACTGGTGGGCAGCGGCGGGGAAGTGGGCGATACGCTGGTGGAGCATCCCAAGACGCGCTTTGTTTCCTTCACCGGATCGCGCGACGTCGGACTGCGCATCAACGAACTGGCGGCCCGGCACCACCCCGGCCAGGTCTGGATCAAGCGCGTGGTAGCGGAAATGGGCGGCAAGGACGCCATCGTCGTGGATGGCGATGCCGATGTGGATCAGGCCGTGGACGGCGTGCTGGCGTCCGCATTCGGCTACCAGGGGCAGAAGTGCTCGGCGTGCTCGCGGGCGATTGTGGATGCGCAGGTTTACGACGAATTCGTGGACAAGCTGGCGGCCAAAGCGAAGAACATCAAAATGGGTCCGGCGGACGATCCGTCGAATTACATGGGCCCGGTGATCAGCGCCGGGGCGATGAAGAGCATCCTGCGCTATATCGAAACCGGCAAGCAGGAAGGGCGGATGGTGGCGGGCGGGGAAGCGCGGCAGGGCGGCTACTTCGTGGCGCCGACCATCATTGCGGACGTCGATTCCAGGGCGCGCATTTTCCAGGAAGAAATTTTCGGACCTGTGCTGGCCGTCACCAAAGCGCGCGATTTCCGCCACGCGCTGGAGTTGGCGAACGATTCCGAGTACGGCCTGACGGGCGCGGTCTATTCGAACAACCCGGAGCATCTGCGCGAAGCCCGCGAGCGATTCCACGTGGGCAACCTGTATTTCAACCGCAAGTGCACGGGCGCGATGGTGGGCGCGCACCCGTTCGGCGGCTTCAACATGTCCGGAACCGATTCCAAAGCCGGCGGTCCGGACTACCTGCTGCTGTTTCTGCAGGCGAAATCGGTGGCGGCGAAACTATAGGGGCCCAAAGACCGGGGGCCAGGAGCCGGGGAGCGAGAGTCCGCGGTTCGCGGATTGACGCTGCAAACCTGTTGGCAATAACCCTGAAGTGCCGTGCTCCGGCCCACTTTTCCACTGGAGTTCTGATGCCCTGGCCCCTGGCCCCTGGTCCCCGGCCCCCGTTTTGCTATACTGGAAATGCTTTTGATTGTCCGCAAGTACCTGGCCGATTTTCAACCTGCCTCGTCTAGCTGCTCATCAAAATCAGTAAGGAGAAAACGTTTTTGAAGAATATTTTTGTCGGCAACCTCGACTTCGGAGCCACTGAATCCGCCGTCCGGTCGCTGTTTGAACCCTACGGCCCGGTGGACCGCGTCCAGGTCGTGACCGACCGCGAAACCGGCCGTTCGCGTGGATTCGCGTTTGTGGAAATGAGCGATACCGAGCAGGCAGAGCAGGCCATCGGCGCCCTCAACGGGGCGCAATTGGATGGCCGCACACTGAATGTCAACGAAGCCCGTCCCAAGCCGCAAGGCGGCCGCATGGACGGTGGGTTCCGCCGCGAAGGCGGCGGGCAGCGGCGCCAGAATCGCTGGTAAGATTTTTTTAGACTCGACCCGCGCGGCGGCCCGGACCGGGTTGCCGCGCGTGTTTATTTAGGAGGATGATATGCCCGGTCGTTCCCGCACTTCGTTTCAGAAAAGACAGAAAGAATTGATGCGCGCGGAAAAGCGGCGCGATAAGGAGGCCAAGCGCTTGGCGCGCAAGAACGCCCCCAAGGAGACCGGCGACGTGGAGTTCCCTGCGGAAGCAGAAGTAGAAGCAGAAGCAGAAGCAGAAGCGCAGGCCGGGCCGGAAGAGCCGGGTCAATAAGACGGGCCCAGGAGGGAGTTTCCAACCTGCCCCGCGGCAGAAAATGCTAGCATAGTTCTTTCCTGACACCTTGATTAGAGCCGTCAAAGGAACCAGAGACTTACTGCCCCCCTCTACCGCGACGTGGAACCGCGTGGAAGATGCCGCCCGCCGCATTTTTCGCGCCTACAATTACCACGAGATCCGCACGCCCATTCTGGAGGAAACACAGCTATTCGCGCGCGGCGTCGGCGAAGAGACGGATATCGTCACCAAGGAGATGTACACCTTCACCGACCGCGATGACACGTCGCTCACGCTGCGGCCGGAGAACACGGCGTCGGTGATCCGCGCGTACATTGAGCACCGGCTCGACCAGCGCCCGGGCGTGCAGAAACTCTACTACATGGGCCCGATGTTCCGGCGCGAGCGGCCGCAGAAGGGCCGGTACCGGCAGTTTTACCAGATCGGTGCGGAGGCTATCGGCTCGGAATCTCCGGCGGTGGATGCCGAAGTCATCGAAATGGTGGTGGAGATCCTGCGCGGCGTCGGCCTCTCCGATTTTCAGTTGCTCATCAATTCGGTGGGCGACGCCAACTGCCGGCCACAATATGTGGAGCGACTGCGGCAGGAATTGAAGGCGGTAGCGCCGCGCATGTGCGGCGATTGCCAACGGCGCGCCGAGACCAATCCGCTGCGCGTGCTGGATTGCAAGGTGGAAGCCGACCAGCCGATCATCGAAGCGCTGCCGCACATTACGGATTGCCTGTGCGATGCCTGCCGCGCCCATTTCGCGGCGGTGCGGCGATACCTGGAAGACCGGGGCATCGCATACGAAGTGCGGCCGCGGCTGGTGCGCGGTCTTGACTATTACATGCGCACGACCTTCGAGGTGGTGCACGGCGCGCTGGGCGCGCAGAATTCCGTCCTGGGCGGCGGCCGCTACGACGGGCTGGCGGAAGCACTGGGATCGAAGGTGCCGGCGCCGGGAATCGGATTCTCCATCGGCGAAGACCGATTGGTCATGTCGGTCGAGGGCGATCAACCGGCGCCCGCGCTGGATCTGCTGATCGCGCCGATGGGGGAACCGGCGCTGCGCCACGCAGCCGTGCTGGCGCGTGAATTGCGCGGCGGCGGAGCGGCGGTGGAATTGGCCGAGGGCAGGCTGAAGCGCACCATGGAGCTGGCCAACAAGCTGGGGGCGCGTTTTACGCTGATTCTGGGCGACAGCGAACTGGCCGAGGGCCGCTACGCGCTGAAAAATATGTCCACCGGCGAGCAACAGAGCGTGGCGCGCGAGGAAATTGCCGCGCGCATCGGAGCCGGCGACGGGGCGTGCCGGTGAGGCGGCGCGGCCTGGAGGATTCAGTCGGCTGCCGCCCCGGGGAATGCCGGCTCGAAAGCCGGCATGGCCGGCCTGGAGGCCGGCGCTACGGGCCGAATCCGAGGAAGTGAGCTGAAAGCTGAGGGCCGAAGGCTGAGAGCTGATTTATGGAAACCGTTCAACTGGATTTTCTGGGCGAGCTTCGACGCACTCACATGTGTGGGGAGTTGCGCGCCGCCGATGAAGGCAAAACTGCCGTGCTGATGGGCTGGGTGCACCGCCGCCGCGACCACGGCGGTGTGATTTTCGTCGATCTGCGCGACCGCGACGGCATCACCCAGGTGGTGTTCCATGAGGATGTGGATGCCGCGGTGCACAGCCGCGCCGAAGAGATCCGGCCGGAATATGTGATCGCGGTGGAAGGCAAAGTGGCGCCTCGCGGCGCGGGCGCGACGAATCCGAACCTCGCCACGGGCGAGATCGAACTGGTGGCCTCCAAGGTCTGGATCCTGAACGAATCGCGCACGCCGCCGTTCCCGATGGAAGACCAGGTGGACGTGAGCGAAGATGCGCGCCTGAAATACCGGTACGTCGACCTGCGCCGCCCGCGCATGCAGCGCAACATCATGCTGCGCTCGAAGATCGCCTTCGCCATCCGCGAGCTGATGAATTCGCAGGGTTTTCTTGAAATCGAGACGCCGTTCCTGACGCGCTCCACCCCGGAGGGCGCGCGCGATTACCTGGTGCCGTGCCGGGTGCAGCCGGGAACGTTCTATGCGCTGCCGCAATCGCCGCAGATCTTCAAGCAGATCCTCATGGTGAGCGGCTACGACAAGTATTTCCAGATTGTGCGCTGCTTTCGCGACGAGGATTTCCGCGCCGACCGCCAGGCGGAATTCACGCAGATCGATATCGAGATGTCGTTTCCGCAGCAGGAGCGCGTGTTCGAAGCGGTGGAGCCGCTGGTGAAGCGTATCTGCGAAGTGGCCGGATTCGACGTGCCCACGCCCTTCGAGCGCATCACCTATGACCAGGCGATGCGCAGCTATGGCAGCGACAAACCGGACCGCCGCGTGCCGCCCATGTATCCGGTGGAAGATCTGCTGCCGGACCTGGCGGCGGGCGGAATGCCGCTCGAAGCCATCATCGTTCCCGGCACCGGCACGCCAAGCCGGAAGGAGCGGGACGAAATCAAGGCGTTCGGGCAAGAGCGCGGGCTGCGCGTTTACGACGACGTGAAGCGCCTGGAGCGCGACTTCCCGGCGCAGATGGCGCAGATTCGCCAACGCACCGGCGCGGGCGAAAACGACCTCCTGATTCTGGCCGCATGGCCGGGGGAGCCCAAGGGCCATCGTCCTGAGCAAACGGTGTATCAGGCGTGCGGGCAATTGCGCCTCTACTGCGCACAGAAATTCAACGACCGGCACAAGCTGCTGGACCCGAAGAACCTGCAATTCCTGTGGGTAGTGGATTTCCCGATGTTCGAGTGGGACGAGGAGGAGAACCGCTGGACGGCGGCGCACCACCCGTTTACTTCGGTGCACGATGAGGACCTGGAGAAGCTGACCACCGACCCGGCGCATTGCCGCGCCAAGTCCTATGACCTGGTGCTGAACGGGATGGAGCTGGCTTCGGGCTCGATCCGTATCCACCGGCGCGACGTGCAGACGAAAGTCTTCGCCGCGCTCGGCTTCAGTGACGACGAAGCCCACCGCCGTTTCGGCTATCTGCTGGACGCGCTCGAATACGGCGCGCCGCCGCATGGCGGCATCGCGCTGGGTCTGGACCGCATCGTCATGATCCTGGCGGGCGAAAGCTCGATTCGCGACGTCATCCCGTTCCCCAAGACCGCGCGCGGCGCGGACCTCATGAGCGACGCTCCCGCGACGGTGCCGGAGCGGCAGTTGCGGGAGTTGGGCATCGCGTTCCGGGCGCAGGCGAAGTAGCAACAGGGGCCGGGGGCTAGGGACCAGGGGTCGGCGCGACGGGCCTCGCGCCCTCGGTGTGAGTGCACGCGCGGTCCGGAGAAGGTAATTACCTGAGGAACAAGCGTCGCGCGCTTCGTGCCGCGCCGCGCATCGATCCCCTGCCTCTGGTCCCGGCCTTTGATCACCCGCGTCGCGTTTCGCGGCAATCGTTTCGATTCCGGACAGTTGAGTCGGATATCGACGACATGTTTTCAGAGATTTAGCTGCGGCACAGCGATTGCATGAGTCGGCGGCATGGATTTCCGGCGCGCGTCGCGGGTTGCGGAACCCGTCGTGCGAGACCTGCGCCTGGCGTTTCGCGCGCTATCGCGGAAACCGGGTATCGGTGCTCTGGCCATTGCCTCGATCAGTCTAGCCATTGGATTCAGCACGGCCGCGTTCAGCGTGCTTGATGCGTATGAGTTCCGGGATATACCGCTGCGCGATCCGCGCAGCCTGGCGCGGATTTGGGCGCAGACGCGTGAGCAGCGGCTGGATGACCTCAGTTGGATCGAATATCAGGCGCTGGTCTCGCGCAGTCGCAGTTTCACGGACATCCTGGTGGAGGACCGGCAGGGGCCACGCGTCCGCCTACCCGATCGCGACGATTTCCCCATCACCGCCGGCGTTTCCGACAATTACTTCGACCTGCTGGGCATACGAGCCGGCCGCGGCGATGTTTTCCACGCCGGGCACGGCAGCGATGGCACGGTGGTGATCACCGATCATTACTGGCGGTCAGGTCTGGGTAGCGATCCGGCCGTGGTTGGCCGCGTGCTGCCGGTAGGCAGGGCGATGCTGCGCATAGTCGGCGTGCTGCCGCCGGGCGTCGGAGGGCCCTACCGCGGGCTGGTGGTGGATCTGTTCGTGCCGCACGAGACTTTCTTCGGCTCGCTCCAGTACGCGGGACCGAACGACCTCCGCTACGCCGATTTCGAGCCGCTCGGGCGGTTGCGGCCAGGCGTTTCGCTTGAAGCCGCACAGGCTGAGGTAGACACGATTTTGCGCCAGGTGGAAGCGGAAGGCCTCGCCCCTGCGCCCGGTCGGAAATCGTCGGTGGAGCCTTTCGTGAAAAGCAATCTGGCGGCTGATGCCGTGCTGCTGGCCGTGGTCGGTCTGTTGATGCTGATTGCGGGAGCCAATCTGGCCAACCTGCGGCTGGTTGAGAACGAGGCGCGGCGGACCGAGATCGCCATCCGGCTGGCTCTGGGAGCGGGGCGGCGGCAGTTGGCGCGTCAGCAGGTGGCGGAAACGGCGGTACTCGGTGGCTTCGGACTGATCGCCGGGCTGATGTTGGCCCGTTGGCTCATCGGCCTGGCTCCGGCGCTGTTTTACGGCAGCGAAAAATTCATCGACTATGGCGTTCGGATGGACCTGCGCACGTTCGCTTTCGCCTGCGCGGCGCTGGTTCCGGTGGCACTCGCAGGGGCGCTGGTGCCGCTGGCGGACGGCTGGAAGCGCAGTTTCGCGCCGGCGCTCGGAGGCGTGCGGGCGCCGCGGGCGTCGCGATGGCTGGGAGGGCTGGTTGTGGCGCAGATGGCGTTGGCCACCGGCGGAGCCGCCACCGCCGGGCTGCTGATCCGGACGCTTCAAAATGTCTCCGCGATTCGTCCGGCCATGGATACGGATCGCGCTGTAGTGCTGGTCCAGGGATTCTGGGAACGTGCAAAGGACCGCGCCGCGCAAGCCGCAGCGATGGCCGGGCAGATCGGCGCTATGCCGGGCGTGACCGGCGTGACGTGGGCGCGCCGGGCAATGCTGAGCGGCTCGGGTGGCGGGGCGACGATCGATGTCGAGATGCCGAACCAGCCGAAATATTCGTTTTTCTATAACCAGGTCAGCCCGTCGTATTTCGCCGTGACTGGAGCGCGCATCCTCAGCGGCCGTGGCTTCGGCGCAGGCGACGGGCCGGACGCCACGCGGGTAGTGATGGTGAACGCGGCGTTTGTGCGCCGGTTTCTGGCCGGCCGAAATCCGATCGGGCAATGGGTCAAAGTGGACGGGCGCGATCACCAGATCATCGGCGTGGTCGAGGACGGGCCGACGAACGATCTGCACGAGAAGATCCAGCCGTACCTGTATTTTGCTTATGCGCAGCGGCCGCCGTCGGACGCGACGTTTTTCATCGCTTCCCGCCGCGATCCGGCGGCGCTGGTACAAGCGTTGCGGCCGCTGGCGCGGCGAGCGGACTTCATCCTGCTTGATTGCCAAAGCCTCAGCCAGTTTCTGCACAACGCCCGCATGCACGAGGAGATGGGAGCGGAAGTCACCGGCAGCCTGGCATTGACCGCGCTCCTGTTGGCCGCGGCCGGGCTGTTCGGTGTGACGCTGTTCGCGGTGGCGCGGCGGGCGCGCGAATTCGGCGTGCGCGTGGCCATGGGCGCGCGGCCGGTTGACTTGGCTTTGCAGGTGCTGCGCCAGGCCGGGGTGCGCGTCGCGCTCGCTTTCTTGCCCGGCTGGGCGCTGGCCTACGCCGCCCGCGGCGCGCTCAAAGGCGAGCTTTACGGGGTCGCGCCGGACGATCCTTCGACCCTGCTGGTGGCGAGCGCCGTGGTGGCGGGCGTCGCGATTCTGGCGGCGCTGTATCCGGCGCTGCGCGCCGCGCACAGCGACGCGATGACGGCGCTGCGGCAGGAGTAGTTGCGGAATGTAGGGGCTGCGCAAGGTCCTCGACCGCTTGATTCCGTTCGTTACCCGGACTGGACCGCTCCTTTCAGTCGCGGCTCGGAACGGAGCCGCGAGATGGCAAGCGAGTCGCTCGGTCGAAGTACTAGGCCGCTATAATATCAGGCATCATGCCCCTCATCGATCAGGTGCAGCAGGATATGGTTGCGGCCATGAAGGGCCGGGACGAGGCCCGCCTCAGCGCGCTTCGCATGATCAAGGCTGCCCTCATGAAGGCGAAAGTCGATTCGCCCAAGCCCCTCGACGATGCCGCCGAGATGCAGATCCTCAAGTCGCTGATCAAGCAGCGCACGGATGCGGCGGAGATGTTTCACAAGGCCGGGCGCACCGAGCAGGCGCAGAAGGAAGAGGCTGAGCGCACCCTGATCGAGGCGTACCTGCCCGCCGGCGCGAGCGAGGCGGAAATCGAGGCCGCCATCGCCGCGGCGCTGGCCGAAACCGGCGTCACTTCGCTCAAACAGATGGGCGTGGTGATGAAGGCGGCGCAGGCACACCTGAAGGGCAAGACCGTGGACGGCAAGGCGCTCAGCGAAAAGGTGCGCGCGCGGCTCTCCTGAGCCGCCCCACACAGCCTGTTCCTTCGAGCCGCGGTAACGTATTAGGTGACTTTATGACGCCTCCCGAAACCAAACCCCGCCGCCATCAGCCCTTCGTGCCGGAAGACATGAAGATGAAGGAGTTCACCTGGCGCGCTCTGCTGGTGGGCTTGATCATGTGCGCGGTGCTCGGCGCCGCCAACGCCTATCTCGGCCTTCGCGCCGGGCAGACCATCGCCGCAACCTATCCCGCCGCGGTGATCGGCATGGCGGTGCTCCGGCTGGGAAAGGGCACGATTCTGGAAGAGAACATCGCGCGAACGGCCGGGTCGATCGGCGAATCGGTGGCCGCCGGCGCCGTGTTCACGCTACCCGCCTTTTACCTGGCGCACGTCTGGGCGCCGCCCGCCATTTCCAAGAATCTCAGCTCATGGGCGCGGCTGCGCGCCCTGGCCGCCGATCCCAATTATCTGAAGACCACCGCGCTGCTGCTAGTGGGCTCGGTGCTGGGCGTGCTGTTTATCTCGCTGATTCAGCGGGTGCTGGTGGAGGATCCGGAGTTGCCGTACCCGGAGTCAGTGGCGGCCTCGGAGATTCATAAGGCCGGCCAGGCGGGGGCGCGCGCTGCGAAGTATCTGTTCTATAACATCGGCTTCGGCGCCCTGGTCTATCTGGGCGGGGCGTTCAACCTGTTCGCCACCGACCGCAATTTCTTCTTCCCTGTCGGCAATCTGGGGCAGAGCAGGCTGAGGCTGGGCGGTGCGGATACTAACCAGGTGCTCGGCGCCGGCGGCGTCTCCACCTGCGCCGCGCCCAGCGTGAGCACGGCGCTCATCGGCGTCGGCTACATCATCGGGCCGGAACTGGCCGCGCTGAACTTCTCGGGCAGCGTGCTGGCATGGGGGCTGCTGATTCCGCTGCTCATCTTCTTCCTCGGGCCGCAGTTGCAGGCCTACGTACCGGCCGGCGCGAACGCCGACCAAAGCTGGCTGGGCATGGCCAACAACGTTTGGAAGTACATCGTGCGGCCGGTGGCGGTGGGCGGCATGATGGTGGGGACCTGCTACACGCTGTTCCGCATGCGCAAGAGCCTGCTGACCGGGCTGGGCCGCGCGGTTTCCGAAATTCGCGGCGTGGCGCCGGCGGCCGAAACCGTGGGCCGCACGCAGCGCTACCTGAATTCCAAGACCATTTTCGGGCTGATTGGCGTGACGTTCGCGGTGATGGCAGTGCTGTACATCTACCTCTCCGGGCTGGTCAGCGGCGGCATTGCGGCGGCGATCATCATGCTGATCGTCGGCTTCTTCTTCGCTACGGTCTCGGGGTACCTGGTGGGCGTGATCGGCTCTTCGAACAACCCGGTCTCCGGGCTGACGCTTTCCACACTGGTGATCGCGGCGCTGCTCATGATCTCGCTGGGCGCGAAGGGCATGAGCGGCGTACTGGCGGTGCTGGGGGTAGCGGCCGTGGTCTGCGTTTCGTCTGCCGTGGCGGGCGAGATGCTGCAGGACTTCAAAGTCGGCTACATCCTCGGCGGCACGCCCCGTACCATCCAGATCGCCGAACTGATCGCGGTGGTGGTGGCGAGCGTGGTGATGTATTTCCCGCTCATGATTCTGTACGAGGGCAACATCAATACCGGCGGCACAGGTTTCGGCGATCCCAAAATTCCCGCGCCGCAGGCGGGCCTGATGGCATCATTGGCACAGGGCATCGTGGGCGGCGAGATGGCGTGGCCGCTGGTGGTAGCGGGCATCATGATGGGCATCGCCATGATCATGTTTAAGGTGAAAAGCCCCATGCTGGTGGCCATCGGCATGTACCTGCCCTTCGCTACTACCGGCGCGATTTTCGTGGGCGGCCTGATCCGCTGGATGACCGATTCGGCGCGCCGCCGCGGCGGCTACAACGAAGCGCAAAGTGCGCGCATCGAAAACGTTGGCATACTGATCGCTTCCGGCATGATTGCGGGCGAAGCGCTGGCCGGGCTGGTGACCGCGACCTTCAACTTCCTGGATTACCCGCTGCCGCAGGCGTTCGCCCACCCGAGTTACCTGGCCGGCGTATTCGTGATCGCGCTGATCGCGCTCATGCTGATCCGCGTGCCGCTGGCCAACGCCGGAGATCCGAACGAGCCCGCGCCGCCGGTAGCCATAATGTAAGTGCGAAACCGCAGGGCCACTCAGGCTTGGCCCGCGGGAGGTACCGCAATGAAAATTACCCCCGAAGAAATAAAGGCCTCCTACCGGAGAATGCCGGATGACGAACTGCAGGCGCTCGACCGCGACGAACTGACGGAAGTGGCCCGCTCCTGCTACGACCAGGAAATGCTCCGCCGCGGGCTGGAAAGAAAGCCGGTAGCGGATGCGGTTTCCGCCGGAGAGGACCCGTTCGTGAGAGTCGAAAGGTACGATACCGCCGAGGCGGCATGGCAGGTGCAATCCTCGCTGGAAGCAGCTAACATTCCGGCGCGGGTCGGCGACCCGCATCCCGGCGCCGCCAATTTTCCGCAGATGGGCATAGGAAGCTTCGCGGTTGCGGTTCCGGCATCCTTCGTGGAGGACGCACGGAACCTGCTGAACGCGGAGGCGCCCGATGCGATTATCGTCAGCGCCCGTTACGAGAACGGCGTCTTTAAACCGCTCGAAGAGATCGAAGTCGCGGAGGGCACGCTTGTGGAACTGCATGTGCCCTCGGAATCGCTTCGATAGGCGGGTTGGCAGGCGGAAACGCTTGCCCCACTCGATTTGTTACCTCGGGCCAGCGTTGTGGCTGGAGGGACGGGCCGCATGTATGCGGCCCCTACGGGGAACCGCTAGACTTTCTCCGGCACGACGAACGGTTTGCGGTATTCGCGCGTGAACATGCGGTTGGCTTCGGCGTCGCCTTTCACCGAATAGGTGGCTTCGTCGAAGTGCAGGGTGCGGCCCAGGCGGTATGAAATGTTGGCCAGGTGCACCAGCGTGGTGGAAATCGCGCCCTCTTCGATCTCGGCGTGCAGCGATTCCCGCTTGCGGCTCTTCACCGCCTCGATGAAGTTCAGGTAGTGATCGCCGCCCTGGTTAGCCTGCGGCCCGGGCTCTTCCTGAAACCCGCTCTTCGGCAGCTTGGTGCCCAGCCAGGTCTTGTAGGACGAATAGCTGTCCACGTCCAGGTAGCCCTTGGAGCCGTAGAACAGGTTGCCGATGGCGTTGCCGCCCTTCTCGCGGATGGTGGCCTCGCCGTTCGACATCCAGTGGCGCACCTCGAATTCCATCATCTTGCGTTTGCCCATGCCGTCGAATTCGTACGCGCAGTTGAGCGTGTTGGGTGTTTCCTGGTCGTCATCGAACATGAAATGGCCGCCGATGGCGCTCACCTTCACCGGGTAGCGTACGCCCAGGCCCCAGCGCGCGATATCCACCTCATGGATGCCCTGGTTGCCAAGGTCGCCGTTGCCGGTGTCCCAGAACCAGTGCCAGTTGTAATGGAAGCGGTTCCTGGTGAACTGGTGCATCGGCGAAGGGCCGGTCCACAGGTCATAATCCACACCGGCGGGCACAGGCTCCGGCTGGGCGCGGCCAATCGTGTCGCGCCACTTGAAGCACAAACCGCGCGCCAGGTACACATCGCCGATGAGCCCCTCACGCATTTTCTGCACCGCCTCCTGCACCGCAACCGAGGAGCGGATCTGGCTGCCCTGCTGGACCATGCGGTTGTACTTACGCGCCGCCGCCACGATCTGCTTCGCCTCGAACATATTGTGCGCGCACGGCTTTTCCACGTACACGTCCTTGCCCGCCTGGCAGCCCCAGATGGTGATGAGCGTGTGCCAGTGGTTGGGCGTGGAAATGGAAATCGCGTCGATGGTCTTGTCTTCGAGCAGCTTGCGGACGTCCTTGTAGGTTTGCGGCTTGGGCTTGCCGAGGCCTTCGATCTGCTTCAGGCCGTTGGCGATGTGCGAATCATCGACGTCGCAGATCGCCGCGATCTCCACGTTTTCCAGGTTGCTGTAGCCTTTGATATGGTCCCGGCCGCGGCCGCCGATGCCGATGCACGCCACGCGCACCCGGTCGCTCGCCGCGCCGAACGCGGAAGAAGCGGCGCCCAGAGCCGCCGCCGAACCCATCAAGAATTGCCGTCGATCCATGGGAACTCCTTCAGCCGAATAATTTGGCGCCAATTTTGCTATCAACTTACCACGTTTACAGGCTTCCCCGCCAAGAACGCGGCCACATTTTCCACGGCCAGGTCCATCAGCCGCGAGCGCGCTTCGTGCGTCGCCCACGCGATGTGCGGGGTCACCAGGCAGTTGCGGGCGGAAAGAAGCGGATTGTCGGCGGCGGGCGGTTCGATGGAAAGCACGTCCAGGCCGGCGCCCGCCAGCCTCCCGGCGTTCAGCGCATCCGCCAGGTCCTGATCCACAATCAGCGGTCCGCGCGAGGTGTTGATGAGGATGGCGGTGGGCTTCATCAACGCCAGCGTGCGCGCGTTGATCATGCCGCGGGTTTCGGGAAACAGAGGCGCGTGCAGGCTGACGACGTCGGACTCGCGCAGCAGTTCGTCGGCCTCAGCCCAGCGGAAACCGGGCCAATCCGGCGTATTGCTCTGATAGGTGTCGCTGGCGAGGACGCGCATGCCCATTGCGTCGGCGATGCGGCCCACCTGCCGTCCGATGCGCCCGAAGCCGACGATGCCCATCGTTTTGCCCGCCAACTCGGCGAGCGGGGCTTTCCAGAAGCACCAATCGGGGTTCCGCGACCATTCGCCGGCGCGGACGGCCTCGGCGTGGAGCCGCACATTGTGGCAATGCTCCAGGAGCAGGGCGAACACCATTTGCGCTACGGAGGCGGTGCCGTAAGTCGGAATATTGGTGACCACGATGCCGCGCTTACGGGCGGCCGCGACGTCCACGATGTTATAGCCCGTGGCCAGCACGCCGATATAGCGCAGCGCGGGCAACTGCTCCAGCACCGCGGCGGTGAGCGGGGTTTTGTTGGTGAAAACGATTTCCGCGCCGGCGGCTCGTTCAGCCGCCTCTTCGGCGCGGGTGCGGTCGAAGACCGTCAACTCGCCGAACCGCCGCATCCCATCCCAGGAAAGATCGCCCGGGTTCAAACAGTATCCATCCAGCACCGTCAGCTTCATCATCATCATTGCTCCGTTCAGCGTGAGGTCACAGATTCGGGGGCCGGGGGCCAGGGACCGGGGGCCGGGGCATCCAGGCTCCACTGAAAGTCGCCGAGGTACGCTGTTTGAGCCGACAGGCTTGAGCGTCCGGTCCCCTCACCAGTTCGCTCCCTGGTCCCCGGCCTCTTGCTCCCGGCCCCCATCCGGAAAGTCGTGCAGCACCACGCGCATGCCCTCACACGGGGCGGCCGCGGCGGCAGCGTAGCCGGGGGCGGCATCCAACTCCTCGATGGTCCATTCGCCGGCCAGTTCCGTTCCGGCGGCATAGATGCCCACGCCGCGCGCCTTCAGTGCCGCCTCGATGCGCGTCCAGCGGCGGAAAAAATCGGGCTGGTTCGCTACTTCCGCGGCCTGAGAGGGAGGAAAGAAACGCTGGGCCAAAGACTGATATTCGGGCATGGGGCGGATCCACTCCACATCCACTCCGATTTCCACTTCCAGCGCCACACCCACCAGCGCCATTTCGTGCGAGTGCGACAGGTTGAATTTCAGGTGCGGCACGGTGGGCAGGAACGGCTTGCCCATTTCCGTGACGGCGAAATCCAGGCGGGCATCCGTCATGCCGCCGAGTATGGCGCGCAAGGCGGCGTGCGAACGCAGGTAGCGGCGCTGCAGTTCCGGCGTGGCAAAGCGTGCCGCGCGAGCCGCTTCGCCGGCGGTGGGCTCGAGCAGTTGCTCATCGTCCAACGGTACGCGCCAGACGTGGATTTCGCCGGGGTTCATTCGAGGTCGGCCTCCAGGGCCTGGCGGAACTCGGCTCCGCTGTCACGCCAGTAGAAATGGCCACCGGAGAAAAGCCGGACGGCGAACGATGCGGCCGTTTCCTCGCGCCAGCCTTCCAGATGCACCCGCAGGATATGGGAATCGGTGCTGCCGCCATAGGCGCGGATCGGGCATTCGAGCGGAGGCTCGTCACGGTAGGAGTAATGGCTGTAGAGGTTGGTGTCCGCGCGCAGCGCCGGCAGCACCGCGGCGGCCAGTTCCGGGGCAATATCGAGTTGTTCCAGCAATTCGCGGTCGGAGGCCGGCGGCGGCGGAACATGGCCGCGGCGGAACTGCGGTGCGCGCGCGGACGAAGCGATGAGGATGTGCGGCAGAGGCAGGCCGCGCCGCCTGAGCGTTCGCGCCAACTCGAACGCGACCACGGCGCCCATGGAGTGGCCGAAGAATGCGAACGGCGCTGCGGCGTACGGTTCCAGGGCCGCGGCGAGCGCCGCCACCAGCGGTTGCATGCGCTCGAATGGAGTCTCCAGAAGCCGTGATTCGCGCCCGGGGAGGCGCACGGGGATGTGCGGCACATCCAGCGTCAGTCCGGCGAGCGTTCCCCCGCCGGCATGGGGAAACCAGAACAGGCGCGGCGCGGGTGTGCGATCGATTCCCGGAAACCATGACGACGCGTTGGCCCGCCTGCGCAGCCGCAGGCCAAGCAACTCGCGTTTTTCCGGAGAGAGGGCGGCTAAAGTTGCCGCCGCGCCAGAGCCGGTTTCGGAGCCGCGGCCGTTGGGGAGCGCTAATGACGGGCCAGGAGCACTGCTCTCTGGCGATTCCGGCTCCGTTTCGTCCAGGCAGGTTTCGAGCAGCCTTTCCAACGGCTCCACGGTCAGGGTGCGGGCGTAAGCCAGGGCAGCGTGGCGTGAGGCGGCCGCGATTTCTTCGTAATGGGCGCGGTCCCCCAGCAGCCGCCGCAGCGCCTCTCGCCACGGGCCGATTTCCTGCGGCGGGACTTCCGCCACCGGCACCATCTGCTCATCCACATCCGGCCGGTAGTTTTTGATGCGGTTCACCGGCAGCAGGTACGGTACGCCGAGCTTGGCCTCCGGAATTCCGCCCACGTCCGCCGCCAGCACCGGCACGCCGCGCAGCATGGCTTCCATCACGATGCGGGAGCGCGCCTCCGCCCAGAGCGAAGGCACCAGCAGCACGCGCGTGCGAGCGAACAACAGGTCGATTTCGTCCACCGGTTCGAGGAGGCGTACGTTGGGCCGGGCCTGGAGCGCGGCGCGGTCGCGGGCGTTGGTGCCCCAGCCGGTCACGGCGGCGAAGGCGGTTTCAGGAAACTGGTCCGCCAGCGCCAGGAAAATGTCGATGCCTTTTACCGCGCACGGATTTGTCATGACCACGAGCTGATTGTCGAAGCGGCCCTGGTCCGGCCAGACCTCAGGCTCCATCAGCGAGATGGGCACGTGCACGGCATCCAGCCCGGCATGGCGGCGGCAGTAATCGGCCACGTATTGGCTGACGCCGACCACACGGGCGCAGGCGTGGATGCGCGCGGTTTTGGATTCGCTGGGAAAGGCGCAGTCGGGGCCGAAGGGAAGCGCGAGCGTGGCGCGAGCCAGGTAGACGACGCGCGCGGAGGGCGCTGCGATCGCTTCTTCCAGCAGAGCCTGCGTGGGATCGTCAGTGGACGCGAGGATGATGTCCGGCTGAAATTCCCGGCTCTGTGCGGCGCAATACGCCCGCAGGTTCGCGCTGGTGACCACGCGAACATCTACTCCCAGGCGCGTAAAATGCACTACCCCGGCCGCAGCTTCATACACCACGCCGCGGGCGTCCAGTTCCGCCCGGTACTGCTGCTGCTCGAGTGTGCCGAAGGAGCTGATGCGCGCCACCGCGCGGCATTCGTGGCCGCGCGCCGCCAGTGCTTCCAGCAGCAGGCGGTTGGACTTATCGCCGCCGCCGTGCGCGGGATAATAGAGCGAATTTTGCGCTAACAAAATACGCATCTAGGCCTTCGTCCTCCGCCGCAGCCGTTCGAGCAGCAGCGCGCGCCTCTCCGGCGAAAGCGATTCGACCGTCGGGCTGGCGCCGCGACCCGCCGATCCGGCTGGCTGGAGGCCGGCGAGGTAGCGCTCGAACTCGCCCGCATCCAGCCCCTGGACGAATGGTAGCGCGGCCGCCCGGGATGCGGCAGACTCCCGCTCGTAGGCGGCGCGGTCGCCGAGCAGCGTTCGGATGGCTTCGACCCAGGGCTCGATCGGATTCTCCGGAACCACCGGACGCGGCATCGCCTGCTCGTCGAACTCAGCCAGGTAGCGCTCGATGGGCTGCACGGGGATGACGTAGCCGGTGCCGCGCTTGGCTTCGGGCAGGCCTCCCGCGCTGCTGGCCACCGCGGGAATGCCGCGCAGCATGGCTTCCATCACGGTGAGGCCGAATCCTTCATGCCAGAGCGAAGGCATCAGCAGGACACGGGTGCCTGCCAGCAGATCGTCGATGGAGCGGGCGTTGGGCAGCAGGCGGATGTTGGGAAGCCGGGCCAGTGCGGCACGGTCTGCGGCCGTCGTGCCCCAACCAGGCACCGCGGCAAAATCGAGCGCGGGCATGCGCCCGGCGAGGCGCAGAAAAATATCGATGCCCTTCACCGCGCACGGGTTCACCATTGTGATCGAGCCGCGGTCGAACTCGGCCAGGTTGGCGAATGGGCCGGAGCCGTAGATGGGCGGATGGATGACGGCGGCCGGCCGCCCAAGTTCCCGGCTGATCCAATCCGCCATGTGGCGGCCGATGGCGACAATGCCGGCGGCGCGCGCCACCAGCGCGGCGGCCTGCGGATCGGGATTCCAACTGGCAGCGCCGAAGGGGAAGAATTGCGGTGTATGGGCCAGATAAACCACGCGGCCGGCCGCCGAGCGGTCGGCTTCGCGCAGCAGGCCATGGCCAAGATCTTCGGATGAGACCAGCACCCAATCGGGCTGGAGATCGCGGATTTCGCGCCGCAGCGTTTCCACCCGGCGCGCCGGATCGACAACCGGCAGCAGCGTGATGGAAGGGTGAACTTCAAGCTCGGCCGCGGGCGCGGACGGCCCGCAGACGATGCGGCAGACGTGCCCGGCGCGCGCCAGCGCATTCAGCCAGACGAGATTGCTGCGCGTGGCGCCGCCGCGCGGAGGAGCGTAGGAGGCCGTGGCAGTCAGCAGGATGCGCATCGGCCGACGCTCCGTTCGTGAGATTGGATTCGAATCGAAGGCCGCCCGCTCGCGCCCAGGGCTCCCATTCGAGCCGTGGCGACGAGGATGCCATGCCCCGTGGAGCGGTCAGATTGCATCCCGCTCCGCGGCCAGCAGCGCGCGCACCTCGTCTTCCGACATTTGCTCCAGCTCCGCCAGCAGGTCCTGGTAACCGGCCCCTGCCTGCGCGATTTCCTTCAGCTCGATGGCCCTGGCAAGCTCCGCCACGGTGAATTCGCCGGTGTAGACGACGTCCAGCGAAACTTCGATGCCGAAAACCTGGCGGACGCGCGAGAGCAGTTGCACGGCCAGCAGCGAATGGCCACCCAAGGCGAAGAAGCTGTCGTCCGGCCCGACCGCCGGTACGTTCAGCAGATCCGCCCAGAGCCGGCAGAGCTGCCGCTCGAGATCGCTACGGGGCTCGGCCGGGGAAGCGGCGGGAGGCTTCGCCGAGACACTTCGAATGTGTTCCAGGATGGCCGCGGGTGTGCGCAAGTGCGTGGCGATGCGGACGTAATCCAGTGGGGTAGGCCTCCTGGCCTGCCCGGGGCGAGGGAAGCTCGCCTGTTGGGTTCCGGAAGTCTTCGCCACCCGGTACCGTACTGTCGCCGCGGCCTCGGCGCCCAGAAAACCGGCAGGCAAGAGGCTGATCGACTCCAGGAACAACTCCGCCGGCCGGTTGCGCGGGCCGGGGACAAATGGGATTTCGACGCGCGTCAGCCCCCGTTCGAGCGCGATCTCGCCAAGCCGCGCTACCATCCGGTGCTCCACGCCGCGGCCGAGGGCGCGGCAGCTCAGCAGGAACGTATCCACCGCCAGCGCAGTCTCCGTGCTGCGGAAAATGACGGCGCCGCACAGGCCATAGGTCCCGAAGCGGTCGTGCACGTCGACCACCAGGACTTCG
>DATJMP010000055.1:0-4043 GCA_035508655.1 Bryobacteraceae bacterium | reverse complement strand
CCTCACCAGGCTCTACCCGCAGATCTCGGACGTGCGCCTCACCGATTACAAAGTCCGCGTCCTCGATTCGCGCAAGGGCACTGCCGCCAACGTGCGCGTGCTGATCGAGTGGTCCGATC
The DNA here is from genome assembly GCA_035508655.1 of Bryobacteraceae bacterium. GTDB lineage: Bacteria > Acidobacteriota > Terriglobia > Bryobacterales > Bryobacteraceae > DATGMB01. The sequence goes on along the minus strand of DATJMP010000055.1, from coordinate 3,924 downwards.
ACCGCAAGAGCTGGTCCACGGTCGGCGTTTCCGACAACGTCATCGAAGCGAGTTGGCTCGCCCTTGTAGACGCTCTGCGCCTGGAGCTGATGCGCCTCACAGAGCAGGACACTTCCATCGAGCGCGCTGTCGAAGACTACTGCTGGGGCGTATAATTCGACGCCTCTGGTTGCCGGCGAAGCCAGTTTCAGTGGTAGCTCTCCTGCGCTGAGGATGCGGCCCTCCCTGAATCAGCTTGCGAGCGCGCCCGGCTTCTACCTCCCTCCGAAAGTAGCCTGGTTCTGCATCCGGCTGTGCTGCTCCAGCAGGCGCTTCTCAACGGCCAGGGAGTTTTCGAGCTGGCGGATCCTTTCGGCCTGAGCGGCAACGGTCGCTCTCAAATGCGCGTTCTCCCGCGCCAGTTGGTCATGGTCTTTGCCGCGATCATCCTGGTTCCCTGCCGCGTCCGCGGGCGGTGGAGCAGGGGGATCGGTAGCGGCTGACGGGGGCGGCGCCGCGGGAGCTTTGCCCACGAACGTCGCCGCTTCGATTACCTTGCGGCCGTTCGGCTGATCGAGCGTGAGCGTGACGTCCACCTGCCCCGACTGCCGGGCGTAGGTGATTAAGCCCGCTCGGAGGTCTGCGGCATCCAGCGGAATGACACGCGATTGCGTGCCGTCTGTAATAAGCAGAATGCCGTCCCGCCCGCTGCGGACATCGGTGGCGCTAGGGTCCCAGAGGATCTGTAGCTGGCCATCGCGGTCCAGCGTACGCAGGCCGACCGAAGCCTGGGCAATAGGACCGGGCGGGTGGAACCAGCCGGTAACGACCGGCAGCCAGATCTCGCGCGTCTGGAATGTACCCACGCCGGCAGCGGTGCCGATGAGCACCCCGGTAATCGCCAACCACGGCGCCCGGTGGGAAGGCTTCTGCGCGGTGAGAAAGCTGGGCGGCGGCGGCTCAGCTACCCGCCGCGGCGCCGGTTCTACATCCTTAACGGGTGGCGCCGGTTCCGCAACTTTGATCGGCTCTGCCGGTTCGACAATCTTGACGGGCAGCGGGACAGGTGGCTCCTCCACTACCTGCGACACATCAATCACCGGACCGCCGGCACCGGCCGCGGCTACGGCGGCGCGCGCTTGGGCTGCCCGCAACTCGGGCGCTGCCGCTTCGCGGCTTGGCAGCGGGCGGGCGGGCAACGCATCGAGCACGAATTCCAGGCAACTCGCATCCGCGCGTATGGCTCCGTCCTTGGCGCGGAAGAAGAAACCGGCGCGGGTGGGATTGAAGGTGTGAGGCCGCAGGATCAGCGCCACCTGCCAGGGTTCGGGAAAGAACCGGCTGTGGATTTCCCGGTCGGCTTCGGAGAGGAAGATCTCGCTGCGTGTGTGCGAGTGGTACCAGCCCACGGCCCGCGAGCCTGGATTCTTCGCTGCTGCGATCATTCCCGCCATCCGGCTCCGGTCGGCATCGGAAAGCGTGAAGGAGGGGCCGAAGGCGTGGTCGCATTCCAACGCCTGCCAGTCCGTGATAGTGAGGCGGTCTCCTTCGTACCCGCCTAGCAGGAGGCCGCCGATTTCCGCCCCGCCGCGCGGCAGCGAAAAGAATGCATCTACTACGGCCAGCCGGATATCATCCAGCACGCGAGGAACGTAGGCAACCGCGAACGGGCACTCCGGCGCGTTCCATTCGGCGAGGGGGCTGTCGGCGGAAACTGGCATGGGGCGTCTCGGATGGCAACTTACAATTGTAAGGGAATGCGCGGCCCTGAGGCGCGCATATAATAAAGGCGTGCCGAAGACCAAAGATCTGGAACAGCGCCTCGAAAGCACCGAACAGCAACTGCGCTTGTTTCAGAAAATCAGCCGCTTCATGGTACGGGATATGAGCCTGCAGGAGGTTCTGCGGGGGGTAGTTTCGCTGGTGGTGGAATTTACCGCCTGCGATGCCTGCCTCGTGTACCTGCTGGATGGCGAGGACCTGGTGCTGTGCGCCTCCAATAAGCCGCATCCCTCCACGATCGGCAAATTGCGCATGCGCTCCAACGAAGGACTGACCGGCTGGGTGGCGCGCGAGCGGCGCCTTCTGGCCATCTCCCGCGAAGCCTATAAAGACCCTCGTTTCAAGAATTTCGGTGAGCTGGAAGAGGACACCTACGAGGCGTTCCTTTCGGCTCCTGTGATTGCCCGCAACCGTGTGGTGGGCGTGATCAACGTGCAGCATCGCTCGCCTCACCAGTACACCGGTGGAGAGATGGAGCTACTGACCACGGTCGGCGAGCAGGTAGGATGTGTGCTGGTACTGGCACGCATGGCGCCCGAAGCATTGGAATCCGCCAACCACGCTGAGCTGGTGCTTTCCTCCGGGCCGATTCCGATGAAGCAATAGGATGAATATGGGATTTGCTTATCTTCGTGCGATCGCCTGTTGCCTGGCGGCCGCGGTGGCGATAAGCGCCGCCGACGCCGGTCCCAAATGGCAGATGCGCTATTTCTACGACCAGGAAAAGTCGTATTTCCAGATCGTCGACCTGCAGTTTCCTTCCGTCGAGCGCGGCCTGGCCGTGGGTGTGATCGTGGAAGGCAATCACGAAAAGCCGGCGATGGTGACTACCTCCGATGGCGGCAAGACCTGGCAGGTTGGGCGTCTGGAAGAGGAGCCGGTTTCGCTGTTTTTCCTGAATGAAAGCCTGGGCTGGATGGTCACCAGCAAAGGGTTGTGGCAGACCACCGAGGTTGGCAAAACGTGGAAAAAGGTCGGGAAGCTGCCGGAGGAGATCTTCCGTGTCTATTTCACCAGCGAAACGACGGGGTTCGCGGCGGGCATTAAGAAAAAGCTATTTCAGACGGAAGACGGCGGCCAGCATTGGCAGCCGGTGGCGGCGGCCTCCGAACCGCCCGGCGACCCCGAGTACAGCGCCTACACTTGGATCACTTTCGTCACTCCGCGCTTCGGCATCGTGACCGGCTGGAACATGCCGCCACAGCGGGAGGGGCGCTTGCCCGATTGGGTGGACCCGGAGGCCGCCACCAAGCGCCGCGATTTCCCTCATCTTTCCTACTCGCTGGGAACAAACGACGGCGGCAAGACCTGGAAAGCGAACTCTTCCTCTACATTCGGCGAGATCACGCGTGTGCGTGTCCAGCCGAACGGCACCGGCCTCGGGCTGACCGAATTCTCCAATTCGTTCCGCTATCCGGCCGAGGTTTACAAGATCGACCTCGGCACGGGCAAGAGCGCGACGGTTTATCACGATCCGCAAATGGCGATTTCCGATATCTGGCTGACATCGGGCGGCGCAGCTTACCTGGCCGGTGCGCAGGCGCTGGGCAAGGTGCGAAACGTGGTGCCGGGCAAGATCATGGTGCTGAAAGGCCAGGCTCCGGACCTGACGACGTGGACCGAAATGCCGGTGGATTACCGTGCCGTTGCCAATCGCGTGATTTTCGCCGCCGCCGACCCCGTCCACCTGTGGATGGCCACCGACCAGGGCATGATCCTCGCGTTGCAGTAGAACAGACATCGCGGCTCCCGTTTTATCCACAGGCTTTGCACCGTCATTGGAATGTAACCTGATGGAAACACGGCAGAAAGAATTTGAGGAAAAGCGGCTGTTCCGGCACAAAAACCGTTGACGATTGGTGCCGGCAGGCGCATATTGAGGAAGGTTCCAAGAGGTTTGAGGAACAGCAAGCCTCCGAGAACGTAGCGGACCGGGAACGATGATCCGCCGCCCAGCACCTAGCGATAGAGAATTGGCGGCGGGGAGCGAACGGAGATCGGGCGGAATCGGAAGGCGGGCAGACGGGTAGCGAATCCTGCAGAACGCTTTGATCCGGAGGGAGGTAAAAGTCCCGAAGGGGAGTGGAGGCAGGAGGAGATGCCGGTCCTGTTGGTAGTGGAAGCCGCAACGGGCAGGAGGCGCTGAAGCGGACTTTTCCGGGG
>DATJMP010000054.1:0-26197 GCA_035508655.1 Bryobacteraceae bacterium | reverse complement strand
AGCATCGCGGCAATGCCGATGCTCTTCACCATTCTGCTTGTGCTCGCGCTGCTCGCCGTGGTCTGGCTGTTCCTGGTGGGCGGTGCGCTGGAAGTGCTCTGCGCGGGAGGCACGTCGTTTTCCGGTGGCTGCGGCAAACATTTCTGGCGGCTGCTACGGCTGGCGGTGTGGAGCGGTATCTGCGCCATCATTCCATTCGCGGCCGGTGGCGCGCTGGGCGGGATCGGGGCCAAGGTGTGGGGCGGAGGCTCGATGGCCACGCCGCTGGTCTACTGGGGGTGGTTTCGCGATGCCGTGGTGATAGCCGGGCTGGGGGTGGTCAACCTGGCCTTCGATTACGCGGCTATCGCGATGGCGGTCGAAGGAAGGCGTCAATCGCTACGCGCGCTGGCGGATGCGTTTCGCCTGATCTGGCGCCATCCGGCGAAGACGCTGGCGCTGTATGCCGTTTTATGGCTGGTGCTGGCGCTGGCGATGGGACTGGCCGCGGGTATTTCGCGCATGTCCGCCCCTGCTTCCGTGCCGGCGGTGATTGCCCTGTTTCTGTTCCGGCAGGCAGCCGTCCTGGCCAAGACGTGGTGCTGGCTCCTGTTCTTCCCGGCACAGGCTGCCATGTGGCGGGCGCTGCGGCCGGCGGCTCAGTCAACGGTTTCCGGGGCTGCGGCTGCCGCCGAGCCGCACGCAGAAAGCTCGGCCGTGGAGAGCCCGCCTGCACCGTCCACGGCAGAGGGTGGGCCACCCGAATTCACGCAGGCTGGATGAGCGGGCCGGCATCGATTTCCGTGACGGATTGCGCGGAAGGCTCGGGTCATAGTTCCGGCGGCCAGGCATGAACGGCCGTGTAGGTTCGAGCGTGCGAGGACGGTTGAGTGGGAGCCAACGCCATCCGCACCAACAGTTCCGCGCCATCCCAATTGAACCGGACCGTAGTCCACTGCGCTCCCATGCTCCGCGTTTTGAAGTTACGCCCGTAGATGACCGTTGGGATACTGATGCCGAGGGGACCCAACTGCTGCTCCAGGTCCGTCTTCACGCTGCCGATAATAATGTTGGTCAACTCCGCCACGGCATCCAGCACCTCTTCATTCACCGCGTCGAACTCCGTGAGCAAGAAGTGGGAACAGATGCGGCAGGCAACCGCGGGCGAGCAGGCCACGCTGCCGGTGCCGGTCCAGCTTCCCGCCAGCCCTACCAGCGAAACCACGCCATCGTTGGCGTCCGGAGCCGTGTTTTCCAGGTCCGCCTGCCCGCGCTCGATTTCGACTCCCAGCATCGCGGAAAAAACCTCCCGGCAGGCGGCGGTGATGGATTCGGCCAGCATCTCGTGCAGATTCATATCGGCAACACCGGGGCCAGAATGCCCGCCAGTTTCTCCTTGATCTGGTCCGCGGTAAATGGCTTCCGGACATAACCGGCCGCACCCAGCCGGACGGCTTCCCCCACTTTGCTCTCGCCGCCTTCGGTGGTAATCATCATGACAGGGATGTGGCGCCATTCCTCCGAGGCCTTCAGGGCGGCCAGCAGCTGGAGGCCATCCATGGCCGGCATGTTGATATCGGTGAGCACCAGCCCCGGCTTCAGGGATTTCAGCTTCTCCAGCGCTTCCAGCCCATTGCCGGCTTCATGAACGGCGCCGATGGCCATACCAGTCTGGCGCAGGACGCGCTGTAGGATTTTGCGAATGGCCGCAGAATCGTCGACCACCAAGACATCCGTTCCCATACATCTCCTTACACTCTATTCATCGGTGCAGAAATGGGTTTTCATTAGGGCGGGAATCTGACCCAGGCCCACGGAGCCAGTAAAGTTCTGCCGCGCCTTTGCCGATAGGAGGGTGAGAGCCGTCCGGTGAACCGTCAACTGACGCAGCAGGAGATCGATGCGGTTTTCCGCAAACAGGAAAACAAGCGGGATGCCCCCGCCGCCCGCTTCGACTTCCGCCGGCCGGACCGGATTCCGAAGTCGCAGGTTCGGGCCATCCACCTGCTGCACGACACATTTGTCCGCAACCTCGTGTCCAGCCTTTCGGCTTATCTGCGATCGTACCTGACCGCGAACCTGGTGAGCGTAGAACAGCTCTCTTATGCCGAGTTCCTCGACGGCCTGCCTTCCCCGACATGCATGGTCTCGCTCGGCCTGAGCCCTTACGACGGCAACGGCGTGCTGGAGCTCAATCCTTCCCTGGTCTTTCCCATCGTGGAGATGCTGCTGGGAGGAACCGGCAAATCCTCGCCGGCGCTCGACCGCGACATCACCGAGATCGAGCAGAAGCTGCTGGACGGTTTATTCCGCATCATCCTTCACGATCTACGCGAATCGTGGAAGGCGGTGACGGAAGTGGATTTCACGATTGAATCGATGGAGACGGAGCCGCAACTGCTCAACGTCCTCGCGCCGAACGAAGCAGTGGTCACGGTGGGAATCGAGGTGCGTATCGGCGACACGGTGGGGATGATGAACATTGCCATGCCCTCCATCGTGATCAAGATGATGCGGCAGAAATTCGACCAGCAATGGTCGATGCGCAAGACGCATGCCAGCTATGCGGAACAGGCTCGCGTGCTCCGCCTGTTGCGCGGAGCGATGCTGACTCTGGAGGCTCGGCTGGACGGGCCCACGCTGGCCGTCCGCGACCTGCTCGCCATGGGCGAAGGGCATCTGCTGACTTTCGATTATTCGGTGGACCGGCCGGTAGGTCTCCTGGTCAACGGCGCGCGCAAGTTTACCGCGCAGGTGGTCAGCACCGGCAAGAAGCGGGGCTGCCTCATCGAGCAGACGCACCTGGCGCCCGCTCAGGGAAGAATGAGGGACGAGGCTGGGGGCGCGGATGGCTCTTCCATGCCGGCGTAAGCCCGGTACAGCAGATCGACAAACGCGCGCCCGCGGCGCCGGCCGTTGTTCCGGTCGCACTCGATCCGCTGCAGAAATACCAGCAAGCCGAGAACATCCGTGTCGCGCGTTCTGGAAATGCCGGTCTCCCGGGTTTCGCGCCGGCGGTAATCGGCCGCCGCCTCCTGCGTGATCCGGAAAATATTGGCTGCCAATGGATTGGCCGGCAGGCTCTCGTAATAGACGCCGCTCGCGAGAGTGCGATACGTGCGCACCAGGCCGTCCAGGGCCTCACGCACGTCGAAATCGACGGCGCCGGGCGTCTCCAACGCGGCTCGCGCGATGGCTTGCGACAGGAACGCCAGCAGCGGCTCATGCTCGGCGAGGAATTTCTCCGAGACGGTGATATCGCGGCTGGGGATGTCCTTTTCATCCACCGGCGCGGGCTTTTCGTGGCGGCGCGCTTCCTGCAGGTACTCGCAGTCCAGCGGGCAGTCCACAGTCACTTCGCGTTCGGTACCGCAGCATAGGGTGCAGATATCGCCGCGCACGCCCGGGCAGAACCTGCGGGGCCGCCGCACCTCGCAAATCACGCAACTCATTCTTTCAGTATAGAGAACGAAACGGGTGATCCCGGCCAGTGGATTCCACGTAAGGCTGCGCTCAGGTGCGCGGGCCCAGTGTCTGCTCGTGAATGCGCCGCAGAAAGACATCGGTCATGCCTGCGAGGTAATCGCAGACGACGCGGTAGTGGGGCTGAGAGAGGGCCTGGGACCGGTATGGCTCGGGCAGGCGGCCGGGGTCCGCCGCGAAATAGTGAAACAGCTCCTCCACCATCGCCATAGAGCGGCAGCGTTCCGCAGTCAGCTCCGGTGAGGAGTAGACCTTCGCATACAGGAAGCGTTTGAGCTCCCGGCTGGTCGCGGCGGCTTCTTCGGTGAAGGCGACGATGCGGACTGGATAAGCGCGCACGTCCGACACACTGTTGACGCCGGTTTCGCGCGCGCACGCGACTGTACCTTCGATCAGGCCCGAGACCAGACCATCGAGCAACTGCCGGAGGCATTCGTGAAAGCGCTCGCGGGGACTGGCGTCCGGAAACTGCAGGGCGGCAGCGGCGGCAAGTTCGGCGAAACGAGGCACCGCGGCAGCGATCTCCTCGGCATCCAGAATTCCGGCGGAGAAGGCGTCGTCCAGATCGGCCGTATTGTAGGCTACCTCGTCGGCCAGGTCGATCAACTGCGCTTCGAGCGGCGGGCGCAAGCCGGGAAGGTAAGGCTCCAGCTCCGGAACCTCGCCGGGGGCGAAGTCGCGCGAGTGTTTGACGATGCCCTCGCGGACCTCAAAACTGAGGTTCAAGCCGGGGAAACGAGCGTAACGTTGCTCGAATTTCTCGACGATGCGGAGCGCGTGCAAATTATGCTCGAAGTGCTCGCCGAAGGCCTGCATCTGCCGGTCAAGCTCTTCCTCGCCGGCGTGAGCGAAGGGAGGGTGACCGATATCGTGGGCGAGCGCCAACGCTTCGGTTAGAGTTTCATCCAGTTGCAGCACCGCGGCAGCCGTTCGGGCAATCTGCGCCACCTCGATGGTATGGGTCAAACGATTGCGAAAATGGTCCGAGAGGCCGGGGGTGAAGACCTGGGTTTTGGCCTCGAGCCGCCGAAAGGCGCGGGAGTGGACGATGCGATCGCGGTCGCGCTGGAAAGAGTTGCGGTAGGGGTGGTTCGGCTCCGGGTAAACCCTTCCCCGGCTTTGTTCTACGGGAAACCGCAGCCGGCCAAGCATCGCGGTGTGCGCTATTGCGGCGGCAACTCGGTATCGATCGTCATCGCGGCCTGGCCGACCGGTCCGGGCACCGAGCGCAACGGCGCAATGAGCTTGCGCGCTTCAGCCGGTTTGGCGTGCTCCAGGTAATGGGCCAAGGCGATGGTGGCCTGGTCTTTGGAGACGAAGATCGTCGGATGCTCCATGAGATCGCGCAACACTGCCTCGCCCTGGCTGGCACGGCCGTCGGCGAAGTAGATCTGGGCCAGTGACAGCTTGGCCAGAGAACCATACTGGTCGCCGCCGTTATCGGCCACCTGTTTGAAATTCCGTTCGGCTTCGGCGAATCTGCCCTGGTCCGCGTAGATGGAGGCGACGTAGTATTGCGCGATTTCGCCTTCAGAAGAATGCGGATAAGCAGTCACGACATCGGAGAAGGCCTTCATCGCAACCTGGTCTTTGGCCGCCTGGGTGGGAAAGTTGGTGTTGGTAGCGCCCGGAGTAGGCGGGCCCACCGGCGCCTCCTCAATCTGGATCGCCTGGTAGAGCGCCAGTTCGCGCCGCGCCTGCTGATGCCGGGAATAGATGACGTAACCGACCAGGAGCAGGATTACGGCCAGTGCGATCGCTCCATAGCGGAGGAGCTCTTGCTGGTGCTCTTCGAAAAACGTGACTGTCTGTTCGACTTCCAGAGCGAACTTGTCAGTCTTCAACTCTTTACGCGTGATTTTTGCCACGAAAACCTCAGGAAGGGGCTGAAATTTCATCGTAACACGTTCAGCAGGCAAGTGCCGCTGGAGAGCCTGCCACCCGGCCGGATGGCGCTATCGTTATCGAAGTGCAGGGCGGCTGGTTTGACTGGGCGCCCAGGCGGGTGGCGCCGTGAGGCGCAGCGAGCGGAGGCTGCATTCGTGGCCCGCCGCGCTTGATTTCGGAGTCGAGACTCCTTAAAATGGAATTTCTATGCGGGCAATCGCGAGCATCGCGATGGTGGTTTTGCTGGTGAGCGTGGTGGCTCTGTGCCCCGCACTTGCCTGCTTCACGCCGGCGCACGCATGCTGCCCGAGACACCAGCCTCCGGTCGCCCGGCAGGATTGCCCTTCGCAGATGTTGGAGAAGGGCAAGACCGCGTCGCTCGTTGGCCAGGCGGCGCCTGCGCCTGTTCCAGGTGTTTTCGAGCCTCGGCCTTCCGAACCCTTCATTTCGCCGGCCGTGGCGCACGTTCCCGCCACGGCATTGTTTGTGCGCCTCGGCATCCTCCGCATTTAGACTCCAGACCAGGCTATAGCATGCGGCTGGCCGGGCTTGTCCGGCCTCTACGGCCTTCGGCCGGCACACCGCCCTTGCGCGAGTCGTGCCGGACGCGGGCAGACGTTTCGGGTCAATTTTTCAAGGAGTTTGATATGAAGAAGACTATGGCCGGGCTGCTGAGCCTGGCAGCCGTTCTGGTGATGTCGATCGGCGTGTCGTTTGCTGGTGCGAAGACGGGTTGCTGCCCCGGCGGGTCCTGCTGCAAGAGCGGATCCTGCTGCCGCACCCATCATCACGCGAAGTAAGCCGCGCGTGGGGCAGACCCGATCGGAAATGCCGCGGGTCTGCCCCGCTGGTCCGCCGTGCTACGCGCCGACGGCCTTCGTCCGGACCCGGCGCCCCAGCGCGGCGATGGCGTCCATCATGGCCCGGCGAGCTTCTCCGAAGGTTTTCACCTCGGGCGCCCCACCGCGCAAGTAGTCGAGAAGAATGGATTCCGCGGCGGCATATTCGGCGGCGGCGTCGGCGATTTCGGCGGCAATGGTCAGAGGAATGGTGGTCACCCCATTGGCATCGGCGTGCAGCAGATCGCCGGGATGGATCACCACGCCGCCCACGCGCACCGGCTGGTGCACATCCACGATGTGGCTGTAGCCGTGCGAGCAGATGGTCCCATTACTGAAAGCTGCAAAGCCCAGGCGCCGCACCTGGTCGAGATCCCGCGCCGCTCCGCTCGTCACCAACCCCGCTGCGCCAAATGCCTGGTAGCTGGAGCACATGAGCTCGCCAAAGGTAGCCGCGATAGCAGGGTCGTCCAGGTCCTGGAAGACTACGACGGGCGCCCCCGGAAGATCGGTAAAGCGCGCCACCTGCTCGTCGAGCGCGGCATAGACATCGCCCTCCCGGCGCGGTGCGGCGCAGCGGATGGTCGCGGTGGAAGCGTATCCGGCCACCGGCGGCATCTCCGGGAAGCAGGCGCGAATGCGGCCGTCCATGTATCCTTCCGAGCGCGGGCGGACTTCAAACAGCTCGATGGTATTGCAAATGGTGGGCGTATCGAATTGGGTAAGCCTTCGGAGGTCGATGGGCATGCCTGTCATTGTAGCGGGGCTGGCGGCCTGCAACGTGCTACTCGTGGTGTGGGGTGTTGCGGACGGGGCGAGCTCGCCCGCAACAAAGTGGCGTGTTGCGGGGGCGGCTTCAGCCTGGTGTGCCGGCGTTCGCCGATGATTGCGGCCCGGATTTCCAAGCGAAATATGCGTTCGCAGGCGAGCTCTCGCGCGAGTCCGCCGTTAGCAGCAGACGGCACGGTTTGCTAAGCCTTCGATAAGCTGCGAGCATCGGTCCGATATGAAAATTGATTCGCTCACACTGGCAGCGGTTGTGCTAATACTTATGGAACACGGCGGGCCTTAAAGGGCGTCTAAAGGAGTGGAAGAGGCCGCCGGATTGCGCAGGGGGCACCAAATGAGGGACCGAAAATACATTGATATTCCGGGCACTAAGACGCATGAACTCCCCCCGCTGCTGGTTCATGCATCTGAATTTGCGCCGGAGAACGCCGGCAATCTTGCAGAGGTGATTCTCGACGAAGCGGACGAGATGCTGCCTGTCAGCGGCGAGGAGCCGGACGTTGTGGAGCAGCGGCGGTTGGACCTGGCGCTGCAACTGATCGAGCACTATAAGAAGCTGCTGTCCCACTGGTCCTGGGGCGATTCCGTGCTGGAATGGATTCGCCAGTGCGAAATCACGTTCGAATCCGAAGCCACGCTGCGCCAGTTGCTGCATCCGGACCTGTGGCCGCACGCCAGCCGGGCCAGTTTCGTTAATCTACTGATGGAAAAAGACGTCGCCGCCCGGGGTGTGGCGCTGGAGCGGGCCGTCGGTCTGCGGCTGACTTTTCGACAGCCGCCGCCAATCGACTGCTTCTCCAACCAGTTTCTGTTCTACCTGAATTCAAGCGTTGCGTACACCGCTTACCAGAAATGGTCGCACCTGGTTCCGGCCGCAACGTGTCACTTGCCGCCGGACCGGTTTCATTTCGAAGTGCTGGACATGGCGAGCTAGCCCGCATCCAGAGGGAACCGCTCCCTCACGGTCGCAGCTCGGATTCGGGCTGCGCGGGAACCGCGGCGGTGAAGGACTATTTCTCTTTGGTGTTCTTGTACGACTCGTACATTTCGCGAATGTGGGCCGCGTAGACGTCGCCGGGATGGATCACGACGCGATAGCGGAAGCGCAGAGGCTGGCCGACGTGGATGGTCAAGCTGCCGTCGCGTGATTTGTCGTTCTCGAAATCGTGCAAGCCGAAGACCTGGGCGGCGAACAGGCCGTAGGCGCGCGCGTGCCAGTACGTGGGCGGGCGGGGGTTGGCAGGGTTGTCGAAGATGGCGATGCCCACCTCCTGGCCATCGATTTTTCCGGAGTAGTCGCACCACTCGGAGCGCTTGCCCCACACGTTCTTCTCGCCGCTCTTGTTCTGCGCGTTCACGAGCTTGCCGCCGTGAGCCTCATCCATGGCGTCGGCCACGCGGATGGCGAACATGCCTTCCTTGGTGTCGCCGAAGGTCACATCTTCTTCCGGTGAAAGGGTGCTGTCGAAATCCAGCATGCGGAGGGCCGGGTCCGAATAAAAGGTCATGCGGCGGGTCTCGGTGAGGATGGTGTGGCCGCCGGGGATCTGCCACTCGAAGGTCGAATCGATGAACCCGCTGTGACGGCCGCTGGAGATCTTGTTGATTTTCACCAGCACCACTTTGCCCTTACCCTTGCCCTCGCCTTTCTCCGAATCCTCATTGGCCCAGAAATCGTACCCGTCGACGTCTCCGTGGGTGAACCAGAGACCGCGGTGGTGTGGATGGTCGCGCGATTCCCCGGCCACTTCGGCCATCGGATACTGCCGGGTGACCAGAATGCCAGAGGCGGTGCGGAGAGGACTCAGATAGGGTTTTGAGGTTTCGGGCCCGACGTAAAAATCGGTGAACGGCTTGCCATCGATTTCAACCGATACCTTTTGCTGGCCCTGCTGCGTGATTTTCACCTGCGCGCAGAGCGGGAATATGACTGCCAGACCTAGAATCAAGCGGGACATACGGTTATTTATGATAACGCGTCGCGTCAGCCACCATGCAAAACGCGGCTTCGGGCGGGCACGCAGCCGCGGGAACGTAGCGGATGTGCTGCCTGCGCCGCCCGTGGGCGGTGTAGCTTCCGGTCAGAAACATCACCGGGGCCGCGGCTGTATCGTCTGCCTCGGGCACGAAGACGATTTTGTCGCCTGGGGTCTGGCGGATGCGCCGCGCCAGATCGGTGGCGCCGGCATCGAAGGCGGCTGGAACGCTGGGGTTGCGCGCCCACACGCCGAAATAGGAATGGTAGGGCTCCCACGCCAGCCAGAGAACGATCAGCACGGCGGCACAATGGAGGACGCGCGCCGGCAGGCGCCGGGCGAGAAGCTCGTACAATCCACGTGCCCCGACGGCCGCCAGCAGGAATACCGCAGGGGTCATCAGCAACGAGCGCAGGGCGTGGGGCAGAACGTCGTCGGAGATGACCACCGGAAGCGCAGCCACGGCGAGCCATGCGAGCGGCAGGGCGTAGAGGGCTGTGGCCTTGCGGTCGCGATAAATCCGGAACGCGGCGATGAGCACACCGACGGCGAAGAGCGCCGCCACGGGCCAATAGAGCTCCGCGCGGTAAGCGATATTGTGGCGCCAGTTGAGATCGCCGCGGCTGAAAAACATGCGCGCCGTGCGCCACGTGTTGAGCAGCAGCTCCAGCGCTGGATGCTGATTGTGGAACACAGAAACGACGCCCGCACGCTCCCAGAAGTTCCCGCGATGGCGGATGAAATCGAGCGCGAGCGGCGCGGTGAAGGCGGCGGCCACCCAGCAGAAAATCCGCCGCGTGCGGGCGTCGGCACGCCGCAAAAGGAAAGCCAGGAGCAACGGTGTCGCGCGGTAAGCGATATAGGTGTAGAAGCCGAGGCCGTAAATTACGCCGGCCGCCGCCACCAGCCCCCACCTGGCACGGCGGATTCCGGCCAGCAGGAGATAAACGGACCACGCGAGGAAACACGGCGCGGCGATCACACGAAACGCCAGCCGCGAAAAATTCATGTGCCAGAAACTCGTGGCCAGGAAGAAGGCCGCGGCCAGACCGGTCCAGGCGCCGAAGCATTCCGCCCCCAGCAGGTACACGCCGGCGACTGTCAGCACGCCGAAGATCGCAGCCGGGAGGCGCAGCGCCCATGGTTCGTTTCCGAACCATGCGACGGAGGCCGCCGCGACATCGATATACAGACCCTCGCGGCCGTTGTTTTCCGGATAGAACACGGCAAAGCGGTGCGTCTCCAGCGCTTCGAGGGCGTTGTTGCCGTTCATGGCCTCGTCGCGATACAGGCCCGGAGGCGCGGTCGCCAGGGCATAAAGGCGCAGGAACGCGGCGTAGCCGAGGATCACGACGAAGGCCACACGGCGCCAATTCACCCCGCCATCATACCCGGTTGCGCGGCGATGCCACCGCCGGTCTGTCTCCGATAGAATAGACGCATGGTGCGCATCGCGGCCTCGCTTCGCGCGCTGCTGTCGAATCTCATCGATTACGCCGGGCTTTACCCTCCCGCCTCACTGCCCATGGCCATCGTGTTGGAACGGTACCGCTGCTTCCGCGCGTCGCCGGAAGCGTGGATTCTAAACCGGCTGGTGCTGCCCGCGGGTAAGCTGGGGGAAGTAACGCCGGGACCGGGTTGGCGCATCACGCTGCTGGTGGACCGCGAGCCGGGTCCGTTGCCGCCGCAAGTGGAGACGCTCGAAACCGGACTGGTACGGCCACTCTCACTTCCAACTTATTGCGAAGCTCCGGTGGAACAGATTGCGGGAACTTATGTGAAATACCGCACAGGTGGAGTGGCGGCGGCGCTGATTCCCTCCACCGCGCAGGTGGCCTCGTTCCTGTGCCGCGCCGCGGCGCGGCGGCTGCCGTTCAAGGCCACTGCCGGTTTGCATCACCCCATCCGCTCCATCCGCCCGCTGACGTATACGCCCGAGAGCGAGCGTGCGTACATGCACGGGTTTCTGAACGTCTTCACCGCGGCGGCGTTCGCGTGGTACGGCATGGACGAAGCCGGCGTCACCGGCGTTCTGGAAGAGACCGATGCGGCCGCGATCGAGTTTGCCGATGACGGGCTGGACTGGCGCGGCCACCGTCTTGGCACCGAGCAGATCCGCTGCGCGCGCCGCGAGTTTGCGCACAGCTTCGGCTCCTGCTCCTTCGAAGAGCCGGTGAGCGAGCTTCGAGAACTGGAACTGCTGCCGTGATGGATCGCACGCACGATCCGGCGCTCGAAAGCTGGGTCGAATCGGCCAATCTTCCCGGCGCGGATTTTCCGATTCAGAATCTTCCGTACGTGACCTTCCGGCGCAAAGGGCAGACGCGCGCGGCGCCGGGGGTGGCGATTGGCGACCGGTTGCTCGACCTGGCGCGTTTCGGAGTGGATTCGCTGGCACAGATCTTTGCGATGCCGAGGGACCGGCGTGTCGAGCTGCGGGGGGCGATCAGCGATTTTCTGGCGGCGGGCGCAAGGCCGGCTGATCGAAGTGATCTCACGCCCATGGCCGATGCCGAACTTCTGCTGCCGTGCGAGATCGGCGATTACACCGATTTCTATGCCTCGATTCACCATGCCACCAACGTGGGCAGCATGTTCCGGCCGGACAATCCGCTGCTTCCGAATTACAAGTGGCTGCCGGTGGCGTATCACGGGCGTGCGTCTTCGATTGTGCCGAGCGGAACGGCGGTGCGGCGGCCGTGCGGGCAGATCGTCGCGCGGCCGGGCGCCGCGCCGGTTTTCGCACCCACGCGGCGGCTGGATTACGAGCTGGAAGTGGGCGCGATTTTGGGACCGGGCAACGCTCTCGGTGAGCCGATCCCCATCGCCGCCGCCCTCGATCACATCGCCGGCGTCTGCCTGCTGAACGACTGGTCCGCGCGCGATATCCAGAGCTGGGAATACCAGCCGCTGGGTCCTTTTCTGGCCAAGAATTTCGCCACGTCGATTTCACCGTTCGTGGTGACGGCGGAGGCGCTCGAGCCATTCCGGCGCGCGCCGGCGCCCCGGCAGGAAAGCGACCCGGCGCCGCTCCCACACCTGGCCGGAGGGCCGGACGCGGCGTACGACATCACGCTCGAAGTGTGGCTGCGCTCGGGGCGGATGGAGGAACCGGTGCGCCTGAGCCGCGGAAATTTCCAGAGCATGTATTGGACGCTGGCGCAGATGGTGGCGCACCATACCTCGAACGGCTGCAACATCCGGCCTGGAGATTTGATCGGCAGCGGAACTGTTTCGGGGCCGAACCAGACGAGCCGGGGATGCCTTCTGGAGCTGGCGTGGGGCGGCGCGGAGCCGGTGCAACTGCCCGGCGGGGAGACGCGGCGTTTCCTGGAGGACGGTGACGAAGTGATCTTGCGGGGCTGGTGCGAGGGGAGCGGGTTCCGGCGGATCGGTTTGGGCGAGTGCAGGGGCGGGATCACCGGTTGAAGGCGGGCCTTCGGCCCGCATGCCGGGCAGAAGCCCGGCCCGACAGCCCGGAAGGGCTGTCCTACAAGGCGGCGTGGACTTCTTTTTCCAGGATGGCCTCCCAAATGCGCTCCGGGGTGAGCGGCAGATCGCGGAGGGAGATGCCGGCGGCCTGGTTGATGGCCGAGCCGATGGCCGCCGCGATGGCGAGGATGCCGCCTTCGCCCGCACCCTTGGCGCCGTAGGGGCCGGGACCGTCGCCGTTTTCGATCAGGATGGAGTGCAGCTCGAGCGCGGCATCTTCCACGGTGGGAACGCGGTAATCGATCGAGCCCAGATTGCGGATGCGGCCGTGATCATCCAGGATGAGCTGCTCCATCAGCGTGTGGCCGATGCCCATCACGGCGGCGCCTTCGTCCTGCGCCTCCACCTGCGCCGGATTGAGAGCCTTACCGATGTCGCTCACGAGCACGATTTTGTGAATCTGCGGCATGCCGGTTTCGGAGTCGACCTCGACTTCCGCGGCGGCGCACATCAGCTCCCAGAAGGCCGGTTTGCCGCCGAGCGGATGATCGGCGATAAAGCGATTGCGCTCTTCACCCACGCCGATCACCTCGCCGCGCGGCGGGCCGAAGTAGGCTTTCAATAGTTCGGGATAGGTGAGCTCCCGGCCGTTCACCGAGACGCGGCCGGGCTCGACCGAAACGGCGTCTTCCGCAGCGCCCAACAGTTCGGCGGCCATGCGGGCGAGCTGCCGCCTGATATCGCGGCAGGCTTTTACCAGTGCGTTGCCCATGAAGACCGTGGAGCGGCTGGCGGAAGTGGAGGAATCGAACGGGACGACGGAAGTATCGCCCATGACCACGGCGATGCGGTCCGGCGGCATGCCGAGCTCTTCGGCAGCGATCTGCGCGAGCACGGTGCGCGCGCCCTGCCCCATATCCGAAGTGCCGGAGAGGACTGAAGCGCTGCCATCATGGTGCAGGCGCGCGAGCACGAAGGAAGCAGAGGCGGTAGAAGAGCTCTTCAGGCCGAAGGAGACGCCGCGGCCGCGGCCGGCGGGCAGCGGCCTGTCCCAGCCGATTGCCTCGGCGGCCTTTGCCAGCGCCTGCGCCCATTCGCCATCGGACGGCGTATCGTTGGGGATGAAGGCTTCGCCTTTGGCGGGCAGATTGCGGCGGCGGATTTCAACGCGGTCGAGGCCAAGCCGTGCCGCGGCTTCGTTCAATTGCGATTCCACGGCCCACGAAGCCTGCGGCGTGCCGAAGCCGCGGAATGCGGTGCTGGGCGTGGTGTGGGAGAGGACCGCCCGCGCGGTGACGCGCGCGTGTGGTGTGAGGTAAGGGCCGCAGGCGGCATAGCTCGCCTTGCTGACCACGCGCGGGCCGACATCGGCATAGGCTCCGATCATGAAATCGGAGTTGATGTCCTGAAAGACGATGCGGCCTTCGGGGTCGAATCCGCTGCGAATGTGAACGCGCGCCGAGGTGCGGCGCGCGGCCTGAAAGGTCTGTTCGAGCGTCAGAACCAGGCGCACGGGCCGGCCGGTGCGCAGGGCGAGAAAGGCCATGAGCGGCTCGAACTTCGGCCAGCCCTTGCCGCCGAAGCCGCCGCCGGGATCGGGTGCGACGATGCGCACCTTGGCTACCGGCCAGCCCAGCGAGTCGGCGACCACGCGCTGCAACACGAAGGGATGTTGGATCGGGCTCCAGACCGTGACGCCGTTCGCGTCGGGCGCGGCCAGAAAGGCGTGCGGCTCGATGGCGAAGTGCGTGACCATCGGGAAGGTGTAATCGTTTTCGATCACGCAGGCGGCCTCGGCGTGTGCGGCGTCGCCCCAGCCGAAGTGCCACTCGTCGAGGATGTTGGTGTGGGCGTAGCGTTTCTCGCGGCGGATGGCGGGGTCCTGCACCAGCGGCGCGGCGGGATCGAGCGCGGCATCGATGCTGAGAATGGCGGGCAGCTCTTCGGCGTCCACGCGGACAAGCGACGCCGCGAGTTCGGCCGCATCTTCGGTTTCGGCAACCACCGCCGCCACCGGCTCGCCAAAGAAACGGGTTTCGCCGTCGGCGATGACCGGCCGGTCGGCGTACGTCGGGCCGAAGCGCGGAACGGGCCGCGGGAGATCGGCCGCGGTGAAGATGCAGCGCACCCCGTCCACTTCTTCCGCGGCGCCGGTGTCGATCGAGCGGATGCGCGCGTGCGCGCAATCGAGCGAGACCAGCTTAACGTGCAGCGCATTTTCGAGCGAGAGATCGGCAATGTAGCGCTGCGCGCCGGTCACGCGCGCGGTTCCGCCGGCGCGTTGAGTGGAACGGCCGATCCAGCGCGGATCAGTCATGGCTTGGCTCTCGTCCGCTCGCCGCGGTAACGGCCGCGACGATGCGGCTATAGCCGCCGCAGCGGCATAGATTGCCGGCCAGGCCGACTTTGATTTCGGCTTCGGTTGGATGTGGATTCATGGCCAGCAGATATTTGGCCGCCATGATCATGCCGGGAATACAGAAGCCGCACTGCACGGCGCCCTGTTCCAGGAACGCGCTTTGCAGTTGATCGAGACGCCCCTCGGACGCGAGGCCCTCGATGGTGGTCACTTCCGCGCCATCGGCTTCCGGCGCCAGGACCAGGCAGGCGTTGACGGCGCGGCCGTTGAGCAGCACGGTACACGCGCCGCACTCGCCTTCCGCGCAGCATTCCTTCGTGCCTGTGAGCCCGAGCGGTCCCCGCAGCATATCAAGAAGCGTGTGATGGGCCGGCACTTCGAGCGAGTGCGTAAGGCCGTTGACGCGCAAAGTGACGGGAATCTTCATAAATGTTTGAGTGCGGCCACGAGAGCGCGCCGGCTCATGACCAGCAGCATGGCCATACGGTAGTCACGGCCGCCGCGCAGGTCGGAAATCGGCGAAGCGGCGGAAATGAGCTCGCGCAGACGGGCGTCGCGCTCGGCGGCAGTGGCCTCCGGATTGGCGAGAACGCCGCTCGCATCCTGCACCAGGAACGGGCGGGGCCCGACCGCGCCGTAAGCGAACCGAACTTCGCCGGAAGGTTTCACAAGGCAACAGAGATTGACGGTAGCGAGATCGACGCCGCGCCGCCGTGTGAGCCGGCCGAATGCCGCGCCGGAAGCGGCCGCGGCCAATGGAAGATCGATGGATTCCACGATTTCCGCGCGTTGCAAAACCGTTCGGCCGGGACCGGTGAAGAAGGCGCAAAGTGGTACGCGCCGCGGTCCGTGAAGGCCGGCGAGATTGGCGATGGCGTCGTAGACGAGGAGCGCGGGCGCCGTATCGGCCGCGGGAGAGGCGTTGCAGATATTGCCCGCCAGCGTGGCGCGGTTGCGGATCTGCACCGAGCCGACGACGCCGGCGGCTTCCGCCAGGGCGGGGAAGAGGCGCTGGATGCGGGTATCCGCAATCACGTCCGCCATCACGGCGCGCGCGCCAATGCGCAGGCAGGAGTCGATTTCTACGATATCGGAGCGGAGAGACGAGACGCGCTTCAGATCGATGACCACGCGAGGCAACATGCGGCCCGCGCGCATGCGCACGATCAGGTCGGTCCCGCCGGCCAGGATTTTGGCGTCGCTGCCGTGCTGGTCGAGCAGGCGCAGAACGTCATCCAGGCTGGCGGGGCTGGCGTAATCGAAAAAGTGCAAAATCGGGCCTCCGGCAGACTCACATGGTGGTGATGGGGCGGCTCTGCAGAAGCAACAATTCGTCGCGCCGGATGCACCATTCCACATCCTGAGGCTTTCCGAAGAATTCCTCCAGCTGTACGCCCATCGCGCGCAAGGATTCCAGTTGTGGCGCGCTCAGCACGCGCACGCCGCCCTGCTCCTCGCTCAATTCTACGGTCTGGATGCCCCCCCTTTCGGAGTCGTGCACGATGGCGCTGGTTTGGATGGCGATGAACTCGTCGAGGAGAGCGCCGGTTGCGCGGTCGATCACGTAATGATCGGGCGTGAGCAGGCCGGAAACGATGCCTTCCCCAAGGCCGAAGACGGCTTCCACCACCAGGCGGTCGCGAAGCTTCGAGACGGGGTCGATGGTGAACAGGACGCCGCTCTTTTCCGCGCAGGCCATCTCCTGCACCACCACGGCCATGCGCGTATCGGACAGGGAGCCTTTCTGCGCGCGGTAGAAAAGAGCGCGCGGAGAGAAGAAGGACGCCCAGCATTCGCGGACGTGCTCGGTGACGGCGGCGGCGCCCCGCACATTGAGAAACGTTTCCTGCTGGCCGGCGAAGCTGGCCGCTTCACTGTCTTCGGCGACCGCGCTGGAGCGGACGGCGACGGGGATTCCGGCGCCGAGCGCTTCGTAAGATTGGCGAATTGAAATCTGGATATAGGTGGGCAGCGGGTTGGTGAGGATGGCGGAGCAGAGCTGACGGGAAGTGTCTTCCAGGGCGCGGTCGTCGCGGACATCCAAATTTGCGGTCAGGCGCGCGAACAGGTCGCGCGTGCCGTGCTCGTCCAGGAACGCCTCGAACGCCTGCACGCAGACCACGAAACCGGGCGGCACGGGAAATCCGGCGCCGCTCATGCGGCCGAGGCTGGCGCCTTTCCCGCCCGCAATCGAAGCGGCGCCGGCGGGCAGATCGGCGAACTTGAGAATCGGGCTGGCGAAAGCCGGCATCATGACGCCAGAATCTCAACCAGACCGGCTGCGCCGTTGACGCGGACGCGTTGGCCGGTTTGGATTTTCTGCGGGTCCACACCTGTTCCCACCACGGCTGGGATACCGAACTCTCGCGAAACCACGGCCGGATGCGACAGCGCCCCGCCGGAATCGGTGATGAGGCCGCTGATGGTGCCATTGGACGGACGCGACGCTTCCCTGGTGCGCGTATAAACTTCCGGCCAGCCCCAATGGCCTTTGTGCGGCTCCTCGTGCAGCGACCAATGGGTAATGGTTCCGGCCCACAACGGCGCCTTCAGCCGAATCGGCTGCGGGCAATGCAGGTCATCGTGCCAGAAATGTAGGCGCTTTTCGGCCTCATCGGCCCACCCGATGGGCGTGGCAGCATCGCCAAAGAACTGATCGATGATCTTGTTGCGGTCCGGCATCTAGGCCATCCTTATTTCGTTTACGCGGTCCGCGGCCGGCGCGCTTCCGGGCGATTGCGGCTGGGAGAGTTCGGCTTCCAGGGCGGAAAGGCGATCAAGCGCGACGCGGAGCATGGGCTCTGCTAACTCGCGCGCGTGCGGCACCTGGATGCGGTCGTACGAATACTGAAACTTCAGGCGCACGTCCGCCAGCGCCCATTTTCCTTCGCGCACGCGGCCCAGGAAGAGGCCGATATTGCACTCGAGAAAACTGAGGCTGTCGGCGGCCTGCACCATGTTGGCCTCCGGCCAGCCGCCGTCCTCATGGACGCGGATCAGCGCCTCGACATCCGCGACCAGCGGTTCGGGCGCGCCTGACAGGCGCAGCCACTGGCCGACGATGCGGGCGCTGCGCGCTGAGTGCAGCGCGTGATATTCGGCATCCACCAGCGATTTCAGCCTGGGCTGATCGGGCCCGGGGAATGCGCGCTCCATGTCGTGCGTCAAGGTCGCCAGGCGCACTGCTTCGCGCGAGCCGGGCGCGATGCGGTCCAGCCATTCGAGCGAGTTCAGCAGGTGATAGCTGTTGTACGGGTAATTTTCGAGAACCCAGTTTCGGGCGGCTTCCACCAGAGGCGGCTCCGCTCCCCTCGCGAGCATTTTTAGAGTATATACCGGGGTTGGCGCGTCACCGCAACAGCGGGAATGACCGTAGGCGAGCGGTACTCGAAGGTTGCGGGGATCGCTCCCTAGTGGTCGCGGCTCGGAATCGGCCGCGGGCGGGAGTTGCGGGGGACTGCTCACGCTTGCGGCCCGGCAGAAGGGCATCGGTCTCGCGATTTGCCGCTCAGGTACGTCGATGTTAGAATTCAAAAACCCGGAGAGACATAGAGAGGAGAGGAATGGGGCAACGACTGATCGATTTGAGCATGCCGGTTCACAACGACATGCAGGCGTTTCCGCGCGTGGTGCGTCCTTCCATGGCGATGTACGAGACCTGGCAGCAGTTCGCGCAGCGCATCGGCGCGGCGCAGTACGGCGTGGACTGGCTGACCGCGAGCTATATGATCGTGCTCGGCGACCACATCGGTACGCACATGGATTCGCTGCGGCACCTGCGCGACAACGCGCCGGGACCGGAGGGCATCCCGCTGGAATACTGTTACGGCGACGGCGTGTGCCTCGACTTTCGCCATCTGCCCAAAGGCGCCGGCATCACGGTCGACGATTTCAAGGCGGCCCTGGATAAGATCGAATACAAATTGAAGCCGCTCGACATTGTGCTCATTCACACCGGCGCCGGCAAGCTGCAAAACTCCGACTGCTATGGGACGGACCAGGTCGGCATGACCGGCGAGGCCACGCACTGGATGCTGGATCAGGGTGTAAAGATGGCCGGCATCGACGCCATCACCTTCGACCCGCCGGTGTGGGCCATGTTCGAGCGCAAGAAATTCTGGGAAGCCCACCGCGTGATGATTACGCGCGAGTATTACCACCTGGAAAACATGACGAACCTGGACCAGTTGCCGCCGCATGGGTTCAAGCTGTCGCTGTTTCCGGTGAAGTGGGTGAACACGACGGCCGCTCCCGTGCGCGCGGTGGCGATCGTCGAAGACCGATCTTAGGTTTTATGGTCGGACGGCCCCTCTTACGCCTGCTTCGAACGGAACTCCGACGATAGCTTATTCAAGTAATCAGCGGAAAGTTCGCCATCCGCGAAGATGGCGCGGTACCGCAGCGTGAGTGGTTTGTTGGCGGGAACGTGGACCGGCCCGGTGGCGGAGATACAGGGATCCAGCATGCACAGCTTGCGCGGCGAGTGCCAGGGCGAGCGCGGATTGCTCGGGTGGTCGACCACCGCGGCGGAGACCGTCTTCCCGCCTTCCGTAGTGATCGTATAGCTGTACCAATCCGCCGGCGGCCAATCGCTTTCCGGCTTCAGCGGGTCGGAATCGGGATACGTTACCTTGCCGTTCTTATCGCAGAAGAGCCCTTGGCCGTCCTTGCGGCAGCGCACCATGAAGCCAGTGAAGGCCACCTGATTGATCGTCATGTCGCCGTCGGAGGTCACGCGGAACTGCATATCCATGATGCGCGAGTGGCCGTCTTCGTGGGCGTGAGCCGTGGTTGCCTCGTCCATCACCTTTTCGCCGTCGATGGTCCAGTCGTTCCGGACGGCGACTACGGCCGAGTGCGAATCGGCTTTCACCAGGCGCAGGTCGCGATTGACGATCACCCGGCCCTTGGTGGGAGCGAAGTGCCCCCAGCCCCAGAAATCGCCGCGCAGCAGGCCGTTTTTGCGCTGGAAATCCATGCTCTGCCAGGCGAAAAACATGCCGCGGTGGTCGCGGTGATCGGACGGTGCGATGTCGGTCACACGTTCACCGGAGAGGGTATTCACGGGGTGAAAGCAGCAGGCGTTATTGCCGGCCAAGGGGACGCCGACGGGCTTGCGGGTAAGATAACTGAAAACTATGTTGCCATCCGGAGCCTTGAGCGTCATGCCGTCGTCGGCAGGCTCGAAGGTGTAGGCCTTTCTTTTCGCGCGAGCCGCGGTGGCCGCGGCCGCACCCAGGAACAGTCTGCGGCTGATGGGCGTCATCCGGAACATTAGATCACAAACCGGACCGGCATTGAAAACGTCGCGGCCCCGATCCGCGTGTCCCCGATCCGGGTCCCTCCGCGCGGCGGTCTCACCTGCCGATTTGGTATATACTCTCAACTACCTGGATTTGCAAGCAGGAGCTGGAGGGGGAACTATGACCAATAGACGACATTTTCTGATGGGAGCGGCGGCAGCGGCGATTGCCGGTTCATCGCGCGCGTGGGGCCAGGCGGACCAGGCCAAGCGCGATCGTATTTCGGTGATGAGCCTGGATTTCAATCCGATTCTGAAGAGCGCGGCGCATCCGGACGATTCCAAGCGCACACTCGACATTTTAGATTACGCCGACATGATCGCCGAGCATTACGGCGTTCATCACGTCGAATTGCAGCACTCGCATTTCGCTTCCACGGAAACACCCTACCTGCAGGAATTCCGCGAGCGGCTGAAGAAGGCCAAGTCGCAGATGAACCAGATCAACGTGGAATTCGGGCCGTTGAACATCTCGGCGACCGATCCGATGGTCCGGCTGGAAACCATCGACCTGACCAAGCAGTGGATCGATCATGCGGTGATCCTGGGCTGCCCGCGCGTCATGATCAACCAGGGCACGCTGGCGCCGGATGTGAAGCAGGCTGCCATCGAAACCATGAAAGCGATGGTGGCATACGGCAAAACGAAGAAGGTCTTCATCACCATGGAAAACCGCGGCGGCGGCGGGGGCCGGGGACGAGGACCGCAGGGACAGCAGGCGAATGCCGCGCCCATGCCGCCGCGCCCGCCTCAGCCTACCTGGGAGACGGTGGTCGAAGTGCTCAAGGCAGCCGGCGGATACGCCAATCCGGATATCGGCAACTTCCCTGACGAGGAATCGCGCCACGCGGCCCTGCGCGTGATGTACAAACTGACTTCGGGCAGCAGCCACTGCCACTACGCTCCGGACCGCTGGAACTTCGCCGATGCCATCGCGATCTCTAAAGAAATGGGATACAAGGGCCTGTACTCGATCGAGCACAGCGGTCCGGATCCCTACGCCGCCGTGCAGACCGTGATGGACGAGCTGCTGAAGGACATTTAACTCCGCCGGAATTCCCCGTTGTGTACCCCTCCCATGCGCGGCCCGATTGTCGTCCTGGCCGCGCGGCCAGGCTGGATGGGCGTGCGGTATATAATGGTCCACCAGTTATCCCGATGCTGTGAAAGGAATGCTTCAGGTCATGCGTAATCGTTTGTTCGTGTCCCTGGTTCTCATAACCATGCCGCTCGCGGCCCAGGTGACGTCCGAACGCCTTCTTCATCCCGAACGCGAGCCGCAGAACTGGCTGACTTACTCCGGCAATTATTCCGGAACCCGCTACAGCCCGCTCAACCAGATCACCAGCGCCAATGTGCGCGATCTGGAATTGAAGTGGGTGTACCACCCCCACATCTTGAAGCCCAGCCAGATCAAGCTCGAGGTTACGCCTATCGTTGTGGACGGTGTGCTCTATGCCGGTAACGCCGTGGAGGTTTCGGCCATCGATGCGGTGACCGGCAGAACCTTCTGGACCGTGCGTCACGCACTCGATCCCAAGGCCTATTACAACGCCTACGAAACGAACAAAGGCGTGGGCATCTCCGGCAATTCGGTTTACTGGGCGACCATCGATTGCCACCTGATCGCGATCGACGCCAAGACCGGCGTCGTCGAGTGGGACACCGTAATGGCCGATTGGCAGAAGGGCTACCAGTACAACGTGCCGCCGTTGGTGGTGAAAGACAAGGTGATTCTGGGACCGGCGACCAACGAAATGGGCTCCAACTGCTGGGTGGCGGCCTATGATGCCAAGACCGGCAAGGAAGTGTGGCGCACCTGGACCGCGCCGCAATCGGCCGACGATCCCGCCGCCAAGAGCTGGGTGGGCGATTCCTGGAAGCACGCCGGCAACCCCATTTGGAACGCCGGCAGCTACGATCCCGAAACCAACCTGACGTTCTGGGGCATTGGCAATCCGAATCCCGGCTGGAATGGCGATACGCGGCTACCCGCTGACAACCTGTACTCCGATTCCGTGATCGCCCTCGACGCCGATACCGGCAAGCTGAAGTGGTATTTCCAGTTCACGCCCGGCGACGAGTACGATTGGGATTCCACCCAGGTTCCGGTGCTGGCCGATATGCAGTGGAAGGGCCAGCCGCGCAAGGTGATGATGTGGGCCAACCGCAACGGCCACTTCTACGTGCTTGACCGGACCGACGGGAAGTTCCTGATGGCCAAGGCGTTCGTCAAGCAGAACTGGGAAGTGGGCATCGACGAAAACGGACGGCCGATCAAAGCGCCCGGCATGTGGCCGAAGCCGCAGGGCCGCGTGTTTGTCGAGCCCGGCACGCAAGGCGGAACGAACTGGTATCCGCCCTCCTTCAGCCCGCGCACGGGGTTGTTCTATCTTTCCGTCTGGGCGAACTATTCGGCCTATTCGCCGAAGTACGATGCGGGCCCCTGGACGCCGCGTAAGCGGTATTCGGGCAGCACGCCGCCTCCCGGAACTCCGCCTCCGCCCGCCGGCTCTTCGGCGCGCTTGGGCGCCGGCTTCCGTTCGGAAGACGAAGGCTACGGCGCAATCTTCGCCCTGGACCCGGCTACCGGCGAGAGGAAGTGGCAGTTTAAAATGGTGGGCTTCACCGAAAACGGCGTACTTTCGACCGGCGGCGACCTGGTCTTCGGCGGCGGCATGGATGGCGATTTCGTCGCGCTCGATGCGCACACCGGCGAGTTGCTCTGGCATGTGAACCTGGGCGGAGCCAATGCCAGCGGGCCGATGAGCTACGCCGTGAACGGCAAGCAGTACATTGTCGGGACCGGCGAGGGCGCGGTCTACTCGTTTGGCCTGCCCGACCGGACCCAATAGCAGAACTGGCGTTGACGTAGGACAGCATGAAACGGCAAATTTGGATGTTCGTGGCGGCGGCGGGCGTGACCTGCGGGTTGCTCGCCGGCGCGGACTATCCGGAACTGCGCCTCACCAACGGCAAAATCACCGCGCAGGTGAGCACTCCGGATCTGAAGAAGGGCTTCTATCGCGGCACGCGATTCGACTGGTCGGGCATCATCACCAGTCTGGAAGCGCAGGGGCACCTGTATTTCGCGCCCTTTTTTGAGAAGTTCGATCCCAGCATCAAGGATGTGGACTTCAAGACCACGGTGCTGGCGGGGCCCGCGAGCGCAGTGAGCGGACCGGTAGAAGAGTTTGCGCCGCTGGGATATGCCGACGCAAAGACGGGTGGGACGTTCGTGAAGATCGGCGTCGGGGTTCTGCGCAAGCCGGAGGAATCGCGCTACGACCACTACGAGATCTATACCATCGCCGATGCCGGGAAGTGGACGGTCAAAAAGAAGGGCGGCGAGGTTACGATGACGCAGGAAGTGCGGGACCCGGCTTCCGGCTACGGTTACCTCTACAGCAAAACCGTGAGGCTGGTGCCGGGGCAGCCGAAAATGGAGCTCGTGCACAGCCTGAAGAACATCGGCCAAAAGAAGATCGAAGGGAACGTCTACGACCACAATTTTTTCGTCATCGACCACCAGTCCATCGGGCCGGATACCAGCATCAAATTCGCCTTCGAGCCGAAACTGGGCGGAGGGCGGGGAAGAGGGCCGGCTGTGGCCGCGGCTCCGAGCTTCGAGGCGAACGGCCACGACGTCAACTACATCAAGGCGCTGGGCAACGGTGACACGGCCTCCTCGATGATTCAAGGCTATGGCGCTTCGCCTTCCGATTACGATATCCGCGTGGAGAACCGCAAGGCGGGCGCAGGCGCGCACATCACCGGCGACCATCCGCTTTCCCGCATGATGATCTGGTCGATCCGCACCTGCACGTGCCCCGAAGCCTACATCGATCTCAACATCGACCCCGGCCAGGAAATGCAGTGGAAATACACGTACGAGTTTTACCCGCTGGATTCGTCGAAGTAGTTTCGGCACTCCGCCCGCGGATGACCCGCGGCCGGAGGCCTGAACGGCATCAGGGTTGTACGGCTTCATGAAATACAGGCGGGTAACGGGCGGGCTGCTGCTGGGCGCGGCGGCGCTGGTTTCGAGCGTGCTGGTGGCGCAGGGGTCCAAGGCCGGAACGGCCGCCGTGCACGGCCGCGTCACGGATTATCGCGGCCAACCGGTGGATGGCGCCGTCGTCTCGCTGGCCAAACCCGGCGCCAAGCCTGTCCTGTGCATCACGCCGGCGGATGGCACCTACACCTTCGCGGGTCTCGAAGCCGGCGCCGATTACGAAGTGAAAGCCGCACACGAACTGCTGGCCAGCCGCGTCAAGCCTCTGCACGCCGGAAACGCGGGTGACGACACGACCGCCGACCTCGAGCTGTTTCCCGCCATTCAGTTCCAGGATGCCGCGCCGCGCGCGGGCATCAATTTCACCCTCCAAAACGGCGCCACGGGCCGTTTCTATCAGCCCGAGCTAATGCTGGGCGGCGTGGCCGCATTCGACTACAACAACGATGGCTGCATGGACATTTTCTTCACCAACGGAGGGGAGCTGCCTTCCGGCGTGAAGACCGGGCCGCAATATTCCAACCGCCTCTACCGCAACAACTGCAACGGCACGTTCACGGATGTAACGGAACAGGCCGGGCTGGCCGGCGGAGGTTATGACATGGGCGTGGCCGCGGCGGATTACGATAACGACGGCTTCGTCGACCTGTTCGTCAGCGGCCTGAAGAAGAACACGCTCTATCGCAATCGCGGCAACGGCACGTTTGAGGACGTAACGGAAAAGAGCGGGCTGGCTAAGCCCGACGCCAAATATGGGCCGATGTGGTCGGTCTCCTCCGGCTGGTTCGATTACGATAACGACGGCTATCTCGATCTCTTCGTCTCCAGCTATGTGGCGTGGGCCCCGGAGAAGGATCATTGCTGGGTGGAAGGTGGTGCGCCGTTCTACTGCCATCCGCGCGTCTACCCGGCTCTGCCCAACCGCCTCTTCCACAACAATCATGACGGCACCTTCACGGATGTTTCGGCGAGCTCGGGCATTGCGCAGAGCCTGGGCAAGGCGATGGGCGTGGCTTTCGGCGATTTCAACGGCGACGGCCTGCCCGATATCTTCGTCTCCAACGACTCGGTGCCGAATTTCCTGTTCGAAAACCTGGGCAACGGAAAATTCCGCGAGGTGGCACTGGAAAAGGGCGTAGCCTATGCCTTTCACGGCAACGCCATCGCCGGCATGGGCGCGGATTTCCGCGATTTCGACGACGACGGGTTCGAGGATATCGCGCTGGACGGTATGTACTTCGACAGCTTTCCCGTCTACCGCAATCTCGGCCCCCCGAAATTTTTCAGCGACGAAACCGAAAATTCCGGCCTGGCCGCGGCCACGCACGAGCTGACCGCGTGGGGTATGGGAATGTTCGATTTCGACAACGACGGCCATAAAGACCTGTTCTATGCTGCATCGCATTTCCCCGGCTCCGGACCGCGCGGGCGCACCGTCGCGCCGCTGCCGCCGCACGTGATGCGCAACCAGGGGAACCGCTGGTTCGACGACGTCTCTTCCGTGGCCGGGCCCGACTTCCAGATTCCGGCGCTCCATCACGGCGCTGCCTTCGCCGATTTCGATAACGACGGCCGGGTGGATGTGGTGGTATCGGCCATCGGCGGCTATGCGAAGCTCTATCGCAACCTCAGTCCGGTGCCCGGCCACTGGCTGGCCCTGCGGCTGGTGGGGACCAAGAGCAACCGCGATGGCCTGGGCGCGCGCGTGCGGCTGACGCTGCCGACCGGCGTCCAGGAATACAACCACGCCACCACGGCGGTGGGCTACGCGTCGTCCAGCGAGCCGCTGGTGCGCTTCGGCCTCGGACCATATGAGCAGGCGAAGGAGATCCAGATCCGCTGGCCGAGCGGGCGGGTGGAGACGCTGCGCTCCATCGGCGTGGACCGCGTGCTTACGATCCAAGAACCCGCGCAGTAATGCGAGCGGCACGCGATAAACTGACGTCGCGCGGCTCCTTCCTATGCTAGAATCTCCACGAATAACCAACCTGTACGCAAGGATCACCGCTCATGCCCGAATCGAACTACACACCGCCGAATGATGCGCCGCCGCCGCGAGTCGACCGCGTGCTGGCGGGACAGAAAGCCCTCGTGACGGGCGCCAGCAAGGGGCTGGGGCAGGCGATGGCGATCGGC
>DATJMP010000053.1:0-11108 GCA_035508655.1 Bryobacteraceae bacterium | reverse complement strand
GATAAATACGAGGTCGTGCCGCGCATCAATAACGAAATCATCGCCCTGCAGGACATCGATGGCGACGGCAAAGCCGAGCTCATTTACGTGGCCGATGGCTGTCTGCGCTACGCCAAGCCCGATCCCGCCCATCCCACCGACCCATGGATCGTTCACACCATTTCCGAACCCGGGATGGTCACAGGCCACGGGATCGGCGTCGGCGACATCAACGGCGACGGCCGCCCCGACATCCTCAACGCTTACGGCTGGTGGGAGCAGCCGCCCGCCGGCAGCAAGCAGGAGCTGTGGACGTACCATCCGCAGGTCTTCGGCACCTGGAGCCGCTGCTGCGGAGTCGGCGGCGCGCTGATGGCCGTCTATGACGTCAACGGCGACGGCCTCAACGACGTCGTCACATCCCTTCAGGCCCACGGCTTCGGCCTCGCCTGGTACGAGCAGAAGCGCGATGCGGCCGGCAAGATCTCCTTCGTCGAGCACGTCATCTCCGGCGATTACTCCTACAAGAATCCCGGCGGCGTTACCTTCTCCGAGCCCCACGGCGCCACCTTCGCCGATGTCGATGGCGACGGCATTCCGGATTTCATCGTCGGCAAGCGCTACTGGTCGCATCAGGACGATTGGTACGATGCTGATCCTTACGGCCCGCCCGTCCTCTACTGGTATCGCACCGTGCGCGATAAGAGCGCACCCGGCGGAGCGCGCTTCGAGCCGGAGCTCATCCACAACCGCTCCGGCGCCGGCTCCGAAATCCTCGCCGTAGACCTGAACAAGGATGGCGCCATCGATATCGTCACCGCCACCGATCGCGGCACCTTCATCTTCTGGGGCAAGCCGCACACCGGGACCGCCTCGAAATGATACGCCGCATTCCCTCTCCGTGGAGCCGGCCTCCAGGCCGGCCATGCCGGCTTTCGAGCCGGCATTCTTTCGCTCGCCTCCTTCTCCTCGCCGCCCTCTCGACTCTCGCCTTTGCCCAGCCGCAGTACCTTACCGATCTCCGTCAGCTCACTCACGGCGGCCAGAACGCCGAAGCTTATTGGAGTCCCGACGGCAAGCGCCTCATCTTCCAGAGCACTCGTGATCCCTATGAGTGCGACCAGATGTTCATCATGAATGCCGATGGCTCCGGGGTGCATCGCGTCTCTACCGGCAAGGGCCGCACCACCTGCGGGTACTTCCTCGGCGACAACCGCCACATCGTCTACGCCTCCACTCACCTCGCCGGCGACGCCTGCCCCGTTCCGCCCGACCGCAGCAAGGGTTACGTCTGGGGCGTCTTCGCCGGCTATGATATCTTCCTCGCCACCGATGCCGGCAAAATCGAAAAGCGCCTCACCGAAGCGCCTGGCTACGATGCCGAAGCCACCATCAACTGGAAGACTGGCACCATCGTCTACACCTCCGTCGCTTCCGGCGATCTCGACCTCTGGACCATGCGCACCGATGGCTCCGCCAAGCGCCAGATCACGCACAAAACGGGATACGATGGCGGCGCCGTCCTCTCCCGCGATGGCAAGAAGCTCGTCTGGCGCGCCAATTATCCGAAGACCACCGAGGAGACCGTCCGCTACAAATCCCTCCTCGCCGATCACCTCACCGCGCCCATGAAGATGGAGATCGTAGTGGCTGATGCCGATGGCTCCAATGCCAAAACCGTCACCGATTTCGGCTGCGCCAGCTTCGCCCCCACCTTCACGCCCGATGGCAAGAAGGTTCTCTTCTCCTCCAACCGCCACGCCTGCGACACCCGCAAGTTCGAGCTCTATCTCATGAATCTCGATGGTAGCGGCCTCGAGCAGGTCACCAACTACGGCGGATTCACCTCGTTCCCCGAGTTCTCGCCCGATGGCAAAACGCTGGTCTTCGCCTCCGATCGCGAGGCCAAGAGCCCGTACGAATTCAACATCTTCACCGCCCGCTGGAACCCGTAGAGCCGGCCTCCAGGCCGGCCATGCCGGCTTCCCAGCCGGCATTCTTCCGGCCCTCGCTCGCGCCCTCTCTTCACCGCCCCCGCTCGAACCCCTGATCGCCCGCGCTCTCGCCGCGTGCTACGATCCTCCCCATGGATGCCATCCAGCTCCGCAACGTCACCAAGACCTTTGGTGGCGCCGCCGCGGTGGATGACGTTTCGCTCTCCGTTCCCGAAGGCGCCGTCTATGGCTTCATCGGTCCCAACGGCTCGGGCAAAACCACCACCATGCGGATGATCGTCAACATCATCTACCCGGATCGCGGCGCCATCAGCGTCTTCGGCGATCCTCCCTCCGTCCGCTCCGGCATCGGCTATCTGCCCGAAGAGCGCGGCCTCTACCGCCGCATGGCCGTCCGCCCGCTCCTCGAATTCCACGCCGAACTTCGTGGCGGGCGGCGGATCACCGCCGAGATCAATTCCTGGCTCGAGCGCCTCGATCTCGCCCATTGCGCCACCCACCGCCTCGAAACGCTCAGCAAAGGTATGAGCCAGAAGGTGCAGTTCATCGCCGCCGTCGTGCCCCAGCCCCGCCTCCTCATCCTTGATGAGCCCCTCACCGGCCTCGATCCCGTCAGCGCCGATTCCATCCGCTCCGCCATCCTCGATCTTCGCCGCCGCGGCACCACCGTCATCCTCAGCACTCACGACATGCACGCCGCCGAGCGCATGTGCGATTCCATTTTCATGATCTTCCGCGGCCGCAAAGTCCTCGATGGCTCGCTCGAATCCATCCAGCGGCAGTTCGGCGATGACACCATCCGCGTGGATGCCGAAGACGGCGCCGCCGTTCTCGCCGCCCTTCCTCACGTCGAAAAGGTGCGCGATCACGGCCGCATCCAGGAGGTCCGAATCGCCCGCCACGCCGACCCGCAAGAGGTTCTGCAAGCCCTGGCCGCCCGCACTCGCGTCTCCAGCTTCGCCATCGTCAAGCCGTCTCTCGAAGACATCTTCGTCCGCATCGCCGGCCCGGAAGCCGCTGATCCGCTGGCCTCGCAATCTTCCGCCGCCGCGGCATCTGCCCAGGCTGCCGCAGGAGCCCGCCATGTATAGAATCTTCCTCGTTGCCAGGCGCGATTTCCTCGCCGCCATCCGTTCCAAGCCCTTCCTCATCGGACTGGTCGTCGCGCCGCTTCTGTTCGGCAGCGGCTTCATCGCCCTCGCCGTCAACAAGGCCAAGCCCGATATCGCCGAGCGCCGCATCGCCCTGCTCGACCGCACCGGCCTCGCCGCGTCCCAAGTAATCGCCGCGGCCGCCGAGAAGAACTCCCGCCAGATGTTCGACAAGCTCACCGGCCGCCAGCTCACCCCGCGCTATATTCTCGATACCGTCCCTGTTGCCGCGGGCGATCCCGATGTCCAGCGCCTCGCGCTCTCCGCCCGCGTCCGCCGCCACGAACTGTTCGCCTTCCTCGAAATCGGCCGCGATGTCCTGGACGCGCCGCCGCCCCCCGCCGGCACGGAAAAAATTCCGCCTTCCACCCGCGTCGATTACTACTCCAACGCCGGCGGCATCGATGAAACCCGGGATTGGCTCTCCGGTCCGCTCAACGACGGTCTGCGCCGCGCCCGCCTCGCCCGTCTCGGCGTCGACCCGGCCCGCTTCACCACCCTCCTGGCCCCCGCATCCGTCCAGTCCATGAGCCTTCTCTCCCGCGATCCCCGCACCGGCGAAATTCGCGCCGCCCACAAGCGCAGCGAGGTCGAAATCGCCATTCCGTTC
The DNA here is from genome assembly GCA_035508655.1 of Bryobacteraceae bacterium. Taxonomy (GTDB): domain Bacteria; phylum Acidobacteriota; class Terriglobia; order Bryobacterales; family Bryobacteraceae; genus DATGMB01. Next base: position 7,413 of record DATJMP010000053.1, on the reverse strand, counting down.
ATCCTCATGATGATGCTCGCCATGATGGTGCTCATGTCCGCCGGCCCCATGCTCGGCGCCGTGGCCGACGACAAGCAGCAGCGCGTCTTCGAAATGCTGCTCGCCTCCACCAGCCCCTTTGAGCTCATGATGGGAAAAGTGGCCGCGGCGGTCGCGCTCACCCTCGTGGGCTCCGTCTTCTACTGGGTCGCCGCCGTCTTCGCGCTGCAGAGCTTCGCCATGCTCGGCCTCGCGCCCTGGGGCCTGCTGCCGTGGTTTTTCATCTACCTCGTGGCCGACATGCTGGTCGTCTGCTCGCTCGGCATCGCCGTCGGCTCCGCCTGCGCCAGCCCCAATGACGCCCAGCACCTCGCCATGATCGTCATGGGCCCCACCCTGATTCCGCTGCTCCTGCTCATGCCCATCATGCAGGCCCCGCAGGGCGCTTTTGCCACGGTCTTTTCCCTGCTGCCGCCCTTCACCCCGCTGGTCATGATCATGCGCCAGGCCCTCCCCGGCGGCGTCCCCGCCTGGCAGCCCTGGGCCGGATTGACCGGCGTGCTGGTCTGGACCGCCGCCGTCACCTGGGCCGCCGCCCGCATCTTCCGCATCGGCATCCTGGTCCAGGGCAAAACCGCCAAACTCTCCGAGATGCTCCAGTGGGCAATCCGGGGGTAAGCGAACCACGCGTCATTCGGATCTCGCCGACAAACGCTCTAACGCCTCAAGCCGCGTTCGATCTCAACTCCTCACGAATGATGCGCCGCAGCGTGTCCTCGAACCTGGGTGCCTTTCCGTCGAGGTACTCCCGCAATGCAGCATTGATCAGCGTTTGATAACCGGCCGCGCCGCCCGATTCCTCCGCCATCCGCAGGAAGCGATCCACAATATCCTGGTCCAGCCGGATCGTAATTCGTGCCTTACCCTCCGGCTCGACCTCCGGCGGCGCCACTCTACCCCGCTTGCCTTTGCTGAAATCGTATTGCTCTTTCATCGATTCGCCTCGTACTGCTCGCGTTCGTGGGCTTCGGCGGGCCGTGCGGAAATGATGCGGATGTTTTCTCCCCGCCACGTGTAAGCGACCACCAGCAACCGGCCTGTTGCGCCTATGCCGATTGTGACGAATCGCTCCTCTTCAGGGTCGGATTCGTCATCCGTAATCGTAATCGCGTAGGGATCGTCAAACACTGGAATCGCTTCGGGAATGCGGACGCCGTGCTTACGGAAATTCGCGCCAGCCTTGTTTTCCTCGTCCCAGTCGAAGCCCACAATTTCAGTGTAGGCACATAATGTACATACGTCAAACCGGAGCCGGGGATTTACTTCTCCACCCGCTTTGCCTTCACGAATTCCATCTCGGTCTGCTTCGGAATCCCGGGCTCGAAGCACCGCCGGCACCGCGCTTCGTACATTCCCGCCGCGCCCACCACGATCAGGTCCTCCGACCCTCGCAGCCGCTGCGTGTGCTTGGCCGGATTCCCGCAGCGCACGCAGATGGCCAGCGTCTTCGTGATCGATTCCGCGTGCGCCAGCAAATCCGGGATCGGTGGAAAGGGCCGCCCCAGGTAGTCCGTATCCAGCCCCGCGATGATCACCTGCTTGCCGCTGTCCGCCAGCCTCTGCGCCACCTCCACCAGCTTTTCGCCCATGAAGTTGGCCTCGTCGATCCCCACCACTTCGCTGCGCCAGTCGATCCTCCCCGTGATCTCCTCCGCTCCGGTCACCACCTGCGAATTCATCCGCAAATCGCCGTGCGAAACGATTTCATCGTCCGAGTACCGGTTATCGATGGCGGGCTTGAAAACTTCCACCCGTTTGCGCGCGATCATGGCCCGCCGCAGCCGCCGGATCAGCTCTTCGCTCTTCCCCGAAAACATCGGCCCGCAGATCACCTCGATCCACCCGACGTTGCCCGTGATGATTTCCATGAACCGTTCAGGATAACAGGACCGTTACCGAGCCGCGACCGTAAGGAAGCGGTCGCCCGATCATCCCCGGTTATGCGTTCGCTTACCCAGAAAGCTCCCGTCCCGCCTCGAACACCGCCTCTTCAAACTCACCCAGCGCGCCGCCGAAGAAATGGTCCTCCGCTTCGATCCATACCAGCCGCTTCGGCTCCGCCCACGCCGCGTATGCCTTTTCGAATTCCCCTCTGGGACCGTACTGGTCTCGCGTGCTTTGAATGAAGATTTTTGGCAGCCCGCACCGTTCCAGGTATTCCGCCGGTCCCATCACCGTCGCGAATCCGGCCGCCAGCAGCCAGCGCGCCTCTTCTGTATCACCGTGCGACCGCGCTGCCACATCTCCGGAGGACGCTTGTACGCCGTAGGCGTCATGCCGCCCTGCCAAGGGCCCACATCCCAGCCGCGTGATCACTCGTGCGCCGAACGAAAATCCCGTCAGCCCGATCGGCAGTTCCGGATACCGCCCGCGCAGCCACTCCAGCGCCGCCCGCGCATCTTCGATCTCCCCCGTCAGGTTCCCGTGAACACCCTGGCTCCGTCCCACGCCGCGAAAATTGAAGCGCAGCACCACCGCTCCCGCCCGCCGCAGCCCCCGCGCCATCCTGTACACGACTTTGTTATGCATGGTCCCGCCGCCCAGCGGATGCGGATGGCACAGCAGCACCGCGGTATGCGGCGATCCGTGCTCGGGCTCCTCCAGCAGCGCCTCCAAAACTCCCGCCGGCCCATCTATGTCGTGCGCCAGAATCAATCGCGGCATGGAAACCAGTGGCGCAGAGCCACGGAGGCGCGCAGAAAGTCACATTCTCCGCGCTTCCTCTGCGTCTCCGCGTCCCGGCGTTAGATTTTAGTTCGTCCGGTAATTCGTGAACTGCATGTCGATTCCGAAATCGGATTCGCGCAGCAGCTTGATCACGTTTTGCAGCGTGTCGCGGTCCTTCCCCGAAACGCGCACGAAATCGCCCTGGATCGAAGCCTGCACCTTCAGCTTGCTGTCCTTGATCCTTTTCACGATCTCCCGCGCCTTCTCCGTCGGGATCCCCTGCTGCAGCGTGATCTCCTGCCGAACCGTCGAGCCGGCCGAGGGAATGATCTCGCCGAACGTCAGGCCCTTCAGGGGCACCTGGCGCTTCACCAGTTTGGACGCAAGAATGTCCACCACCGCCTTGAGCTTGAATTCGTCCGCGCTGGCGAGCAGGATCTTGTTTTCCTTCTCCTTCAGCTCGATATTCGACTTGGAGTCCTTCAGGTCGTAGCGCTGCTGGATTTCTTTGTGCGCCTGCTGAACCGCATTCAGCACTTCCGGAATTTCGATTTTCGAGACTACGTCGAAGCTGTTGTCGGGCATATTCTATTTCGAGTTGGAGCGGGAATCGGAACCGGGAAAATCGGGATCCAGGTCAAGACCGAGAATCGAGGCTGGACGAACGCGAATCGTATTGACTCGCCGGACCGTTTCCAGCACCGGCGTCGGTGCCCCAGGCGCGGGCGCCGCCGGTTCCGGAAGGGGACCGCTTTGTGAGGCAGGCGGCTTCGCCTGCGAACCCGTGGATGCAGCCGGCGCCGCCGCGGTCGAGGCCGCAACCGCCGCGCTCGCCGCCGGCGAGATACTCTCGAGCGCCGTCAGCACCCGCGCCGTCACCTCGCTCACTATCGCTTCCATGGCCGCGTCCAATGCCAGCGTCACTGCCGCCCGCACCTGTTCCGCATCCACCACCGCGACGAACGGGACCGCGGCCGCGGGAGGAGCTTGCGCGCCCTGATCCCTGGCCCCTGATCCCTGATCTCTTTCCTTCTCCGCCGCTTCCGCCAGCGGCTTCACCGCCGCCAGCAGCGCGCTAGCCTCGAACGGCTTCTTCAGCGTGGCGTCCGCCTGAACCCGCTTCAGTAATTCCGCGTCGAAGTCCTCCAGCACGCCGGCGGTCAGAATCACCCTGACCCTCTGGTGCCGGGGGCTCATCTTCAGATACTGGCAAAGCTCGTAGCCGGTCCGCCCCGGCATCACCGTGTCGGCTAGAACCAGGTCCGGGTCGACGTCCTCCAGCCGGATCAACGCCGAATCGGCGTTGCTGACCGTGACCACTTCGTACCCTTCTTCGCTCAGGATCCGCTCGCCGATGCGCTGCGCGTGCGGGCTGTCATCCACCAGCAGAATCCGGCTCATAACGCCATCCCTGGCGGCAGGATGCGTCCGCCCCGCCGCCGCGATCCTATCAGAGCCGCGACCCCGGGGTCCCCGGCAAACCCGCCGTTGGCTTGCTGGGGTGGGACCGTAAGGGAGCGGTACTTTCTCCTCCGCGTCCGCTTCATTTCGTCGACGCTTTAGTCTCCGTCGCCGGCTTGGCCGATTCCTTTTCCTTCTTCGGCTCCGCCGGCTTCAGCTTGCTGATCGTCTTCTGCGACAGCCCTGTCCGGATCAGATCGTTCAGCGAAAGATACGGCCGCATCAGCACGATCCGCTTCGCCATCGCCTTGTTGATCCCCGGCAGCTTCGCGATCTCCGCTTCAGGTGCCGAGTTCATATCCACGCCTTGCCGCGTAATCGCCGAAGGTTTCGGGGCCGGCGCCGGTGTCGTCGCCGAAACCGAACTGCCGCCGCCGTTCGCGCCCTGCGCCGCCGCTGACCGCGCGTCCGGATTGTTGTTGATCGCGTTCGTATCCGTTGCGATCTGCGCTCCTACGTCCGTCACGCCCGTCTGCCCGTTCGGATGCGCCGCGCTTGCCGGCACGCTTTCCGGGATCGTCGGCCGGAATCCGGTCATCTGCGGGCTGCCCGATTTCGCCGCATCCAGCACGTCCGCTTTCCCGCTGAACGGCTCCCACGCCTTCGCCAGCAGCCCGCGCCTTGACCGGTTGTCGATCTCGTACTTCATGCGCGCATATGCTACCGGGTCCGCTTCCGGCACCGGACGGTTCATTGCTTTCAGCTTATTCTTCGCCTCATCCGCGTGCGAGCTCAGCGGGTAGTCTTTCACCAGCTTCGCGTACGCATCCGCCTGCTGATTCTCGAACCGGTCGCCCATCCGCCGGTACGAATCGGCCAGGTCCCAAAGCGCTTCGTCTGCTTGGCTATAAAGCGGAAACTGCTCCGCCACGCCCTTCAACCGGTTGGCGGCCGACGGCATGCTGCCTTTCTTGTAATAGAACAGCCCCACGCGGAATTCCTTGTCCGCCAGCACTTCCTGCACGTTGCGCAGTAGCTGCTGCGCTTCCGGCGCGAACTTGGAGTTGGGGAACTGCACCAGCATCTGACGGCACTCGTCTTCCGCCCGCAGCGCGTGCATGCTGTCCCGCTCCGCCTTGTCCATCTGGTTGTACTGCATCTTGCAGATCTTTTCCTGCGCTTCGGCCGCTTCTTCCATCTGCGGATAGAAAAGGATGAAGTCCTTGTATTCGGCTTCCGCCTGCGCCATCCCGTTCGCTCCGCCCTCGCGGTACCAGCTATCGGCAATCGCCAGCTTCGCCTTGGCCAGGTATTCGCTGCTGTCGTACGTGTTCATCATCGTCTGCAGCTCCAGCCGCGCCCGCTCGTATCGGCTGTGCTCGATGTCGTTGATGGCTGCGTCGTACAGCACCTTGTCCGGCTGCTGCGTGTCTTTGGCAATGGGATTTTCGTACTTGTGGCGACGGATGCCGCAGGAAGTCAGCAGGGCAGCCAGCGCGGCGATCGTGGCGGCAAAACGAAGCACTCGGCCGGCAGGTAAAACCGCCGGCGCCAGTTGGTCTCGAAGCATAGTCAACTCAATCACCCGACATCGTTCCGGTAACGCGGCATGGCCGCTCAACCAGTCTTTTCCCCAAGGGTCGCTCCGCCGCGAGAGGCAGATGCCCTTCAAACCCGGATCGCCATCGCATCCGCCGCAATCCGGCGCATCTGCCGCATTGTCGCTTCCGGGTCGGGACTGTGAAAGATCCCCGACCCTGTGACGATCCAATCACACCCGGCTCGCACGACTTCCGCCAGGTTTTCCTGATGCACGCCGCCGTCGATCTCGATCGGCAGCGCTAACCTCTTCTCGCGGCGCATACTATCCAGTCGGCGCACCTTCTCCAGCACGTACGGAATGAGCTTCTGCCCGCCGAATCCAGGATTGACACTCATCAGCAGCACGTAGTCGGCCACTGCCAGCACGTCCTGCAGAACTTCCACGGGCATCGCCGGGTTCAGCACGATCCCCGCCATGGCGCCCGCCTTCCGGATCATCGCCAGCACCCCATCCAGGTGGCGGCAGGCTTCCCAGTGCACCGAAATCGAGTTCGCTCCCGCGCCGGCGAAATCGCCCACGTACCGCTCCGGGTTCTCGATCATCAGGTGCACATCCAGGTGCAGCCGGGTCACTTTCCGCACCGATTCCACCACCGGCGGCCCAATCGTAAGGTTGGGCACAAAGTGCCCATCCATCACGTCTAGGTGCAGCATCGATGCCCCGCCCCGCTCCACTGCGGCAATTTCTTCGGCCAGTCGGGCGAAATCGGCGGAAAGGATTGAAGGAACAATTTCAATCATTTGCGGGCACTTTCGATTCTAGCACAGCAGCGAAGAATCCATCCCCCGCATCGCGTCCCGGCAGACGCCGAAAACATGGTCCGGAAGTCGAAAATCGCGGATCCGAGACGGCTTCCACCACCCTCTCGTTCTCCTCCTCTTCCAGTGAGCAGGTTGAATACACCAGAATCCCTCCCGGCGCCAGTACCTCCAGCGCATTCCGCAGAATCGCCACCTGCCGTTGGTGCAGGTCCGCCAGGTCCTCCGGCTTCAGTTTCCACTTGATTTCCGGGTTTCTCCCCAGCGTCCCCGTTCCCGAGCACGGTGCATCCACCAGAATCCGATCGAACTTCTTCGAAAACGGCAGTGGACGCGTCGCATCCAGGACCACCAACTCGAGCGAGCCCCCATCCCCAGCCCCCGGCCCCTGGCCTCCGGCCCCAACCATCGCCGCCAGGCGATGGAAATGCACATCGCACGCCACCGCCCGCACGCCCGCCTCCATCGCCTGCGCCGTCTTGTTCCCCGGTGCCGCGCACACATCCAGAAAGGTCTGCCCCGCCTCCAGCCGCAGCAAAGGCACAATTGCCTGCGACCCGATGTCCTGCATCCGTTCCCCGCGAAAATACTTTTCCGGAGGCCGCAGCGCCGCGCGCGCAATCTCTACCGCAGCCTCCTCCCCATACTGCCGTTCCCACCGTTCCAGCAGCCATTCCGGGCACGAAAGCTCGACCTCCCGCGGCCACGAAGCAGGCCCCGAAGGGGCCGAGCCAGATGTGGGGCAGGCGTTTTCCCCTTCCAGCCCCGTTCCCGATGCGGGCGGCACCCCTCCATCCCTGAGCGTCCCTCCCCGGTCCCCGGTCCCCGGCCCCCGGCCCCCAGCCTTTCTCAGCACCGCATTCACGAACCCCGCCGCCGATCCCTTCCGCGCCCGCTTCACCAGTTCCACCGCTTCCCCTACCGCCGCGTGGGCCGGAATCCGCT
>DATJMP010000052.1:0-10739 GCA_035508655.1 Bryobacteraceae bacterium | reverse complement strand
GCCTCGCGGTGGATGTCGGGATCAAGGCTTTCATGCCCGGTTCGCAGGCCGACCCGCGCCCGATTCATAATCTCGATTCGCTGATCGGCCAGGATATTCCGGTTAAGGTCATTAAACTGAACCGGCGCCGCGGCAACGTGGTGGTTTCGCGGAAAGCCGCAGTGGAAGAGGAAATCAACGCGCGTAAGGGCGCCACGCTCGACCATCTGGTCGATGGAGCCGTGGTCACGGGCGTGGTCAAGAACTTGACCGACTACGGTGCTTTCATCGATCTTGGCGGCATCGACGGCCTCCTCCATGTCACCGACATGTCGTATGGCCGCGTTGCCCATCCTTCCGAACTGCTGCACGTAGGCGACGAAATCACGGTGAAGGTGCTCAAATTCGACCGCTCCAAGGAGCGCGTTTCGCTCGGCATCAAGCAGCTCGAGCCCGACCCGTGGGAGACCGTCATTGAACGTTATCCCGTGCATAGCCGCGTCATCGGCCGTGTGGTGAACGTCACGGACTACGGTGCCTTCGTCGAGCTCGAACCCGGCGTTGAGGGCCTCATCCACATCAGCGAGATGACGTGGTCGCGCCGCATGAAGCATCCCTCCAAGGTGGTCAAACCGGGCGATCAGGTGGAAGCCGTCATCCTTGATGTGCACCCTCGTGAGCGGCGCATATCGCTCGGCTTGAAGCAGCTCGAGCCGAATCCCTGGACCACTATCGACAGTCGATACAGTGTCGGCTCCGTAGTGGAAGGCCGCGTCCGCAATATGACCGATTTCGGCGCTTTCATCGAGATCGAAGAGGGAATTGACGGCCTTGTCCACGTTTCCGATCTCTCCTGGACCAAGCGGGTCAAGCACCCCTCCGAGGTGCTGAAAAAGGGACAGATCGTCCAGGCGGTGATTCTCAATATCGATTCCGCCGCCCACCGTCTTTCGCTCGGCATCAAACAGCTTCAGCCGGACGCGTGGGAGACGTATTTCCAGAACCACCAGGTGGGCGATACCGTCCATGGCCGTGTCTGCCGCCTGGCGAGCTTCGGCGGATTTGTGGAGCTCGCCGAAGGTGTGGAAGGCCTCTGCCACTTTTCCGAGGTCCCCGGATATTCCGGCCGGCGCGGCTCCGAAGAGCCGCCCATCAACATTGGCGATGAGTACGATTTCAAGATCATAAAGATGAGTGAGGCCGAAAAAAAGATCGGCTTGAGCCTCCGCGCCGTGGCCGACGACGATGAGAAAACCCGCCTGGAGGACTATCAGCGCCAGGCTGCCGCCGCCACCACCACTATCGAAGAGGTCATGAGCCTCAAGGACCGCAACCACGAATAGCTTGCAAATTGGCTCGATTCACGCGATACTGCGGTTTCCCGCCCCTGCCGGCCAGAATCGGGCCGGCTGGGAGCCCTGTAACTCTTTCTAGGAGAACGTGATGACGAAGGCCGACCTGATTGAAGAAGTCTCCAGGGTAGTGGAAATGACACGGAAAGAATCCGAGGTCATCGTGGAGGCGATCTTCGACAGTATCGTCCGTTCCTTGCGCACCGGTGACAAAATCGAAATTCGCGGCTTCGGCAGCTTCCGGACGCGCCAGCGCCAGCCCCGTATCGGTCGTAACCCGAAAACCGGGGCCCGGGTCGAAGTGCCCGCCAAGAAGATCCCGTATTTCAAGCCCAGCAAGGAACTGAAAGACGTAGTGAATGCCAGTGCGGCGGTTCCAGTTCCCGAGCCCTCCGCTCCCGAACAGGTCCCCAACGGCTGATGGATTATCTCTGGACTCCCTGGCGCTACCAGTATGTGACGACAGCGGGGGATGCCGCAGGCTGCGTTTTCTGCGCCGCCGCCGCCGGCGATGACCGCGAGCAACTCATCGTTTACCGCGGTCTCCGTGCTTTTGTGATCCTCAACCGCTTCCCCTATACCAGCGGCCACATCATGATCGTCCCTTACCAGCACGCCGCCAGCATGCTGGAACTGCCGGAAGAGACTCTGATCGAGATGACCCTGTTGGCGCGCACCTCCGAGCGCCATCTCCGTGACGTCTACCATCCCGACGGCTTGAACCTTGGCCTGAACCTGGGGAAGAGCGCCGGCGCCGGCATCGCCGGCCATCTGCATCTCCACGCCCTGCCTCGCTGGACCGGCGACACCAATTTTATGACGGTGGTCGGGGAAACCCGCGTCCTCCCCGAAGATCTCGCCGCCACCTGGGAGCGCCTCCGCCGCGCCTTCGCGGAATAGAAGTAGGACCCGAACTTCGAGAGAGTGCCTGCCAAAGAGAATGAAGGCCGGGTCCGGCAGAGCCGGCGTTCGAACCGGCATTCCCGCTGTCCGGTATGCCGGCACGAATGCCGGCATGGCCGCCTGGAAAGGCGGCTCGACGGATTGACCTTCGGGGCGCGGCGTCAGCTTGTCGTTGCCCGGCGTTGAGTTTTCGGATAATAGGCCCCTGTTGTTGATAAAATGCCTCTATGCGGCCTTTCAAATGGAATAAAGGAAACGGCGTGTTCCTGCCGGAAGTTGATGCCGAGCACCGGGAGATCTTTCGCCTCGCCGCCGAACTCCAGCACGCTGTGAGTTCGGGGGCGGACAAAAGCGGCGTGCTGGCTGCCATGGAATCGCTGGCCGGAGTGATTGAAGAGCATTTCACCCATGAGGAGCGGCTCATGAGAGCAGCGTCCTGCCCGTCATACGAATGGCACCGCAAGCAGCATTCCACGGCCCGCAAACAGATGAGGCGCTCGCGGGCCGGGTTCATTGCCGGCGATACCGCAGCTCCCGGCGACTTTCTGGAATTTCTTTCGCGCTGGCTCAAGGATCACTTGGGCCTTACCGATCGCATGATGTCGGCGCAGGTGAGGAACCACGCGCGCGTGCGCGCCGCCGTTTCGTAGCCACGTAGAAGGTCCGTCCTTCACCCAACTGGCCGGCCATGCCGAGGTCTCGCGCGTCGTAGCAGACGATCTCGCCGAATCCCGCCGCTTCCAGCGCCGGTCCGACTTCGTCCGCCTCGTACGCCTGCTCGCGTGCCACCATGTCGGCGCGCCGCCATGCGCCTTCCACCAGCCGGAACATCGTCACGTTGCACTGCGCTACCCTCGTCCGGGTGTCGTATTGCGAGCCGGTGATCAGCAGCGCGTGGTCTTCGCGCGCCAGCGCAAATCCCTCTCCCCAATGCGTTCGGTACCCTGTTTCCGTCAGCATGTCGAAGACAAAGGGTGCTCCCGGCTCAAGCGCCGCCGACGTCCGCCGGAACACCGCTTCCAGTTGCTCGATTCCGATCAAGTGGTTCAGGCTGTCGAAGGTCGAAGCCGCGGCGTCGGATCTTTGCGGCAATTGAAAGGTTGACGCTTGCCCGGTGTGAAATTCCGCCGAGGGCGCCGCTTCCCGAGCGTAGGCGATCATGCTCGCCGATTCGTCGATGCCGGTCACGCGATAGCCGCGCTGCGTCAGCATGGCTGCCAGCCATCCTGTTCCGCAGCACACGTCCAGAATCCGCGCGCCGGCTGTCAGCCGCGGTAGCCAGATTCGCTCCAGGATCGGAAACGCCGCCTCGTGAAACTCCCGGCTCCAGTAGCGATGATAAAACCAGGCAAAATCGTCGTAAGCGGCCATTGACCCATTGTAAGAACTGGCCGTTTCAAAACGGGATCTTACTTAGATTTTGCCCCGCGCTCGAGACCACGTTCCAGCCCTCGACTTGGATATAGGAGGCATTGCCGCCGAGCAGCTTACGCGGATAGCTGGCGGTCAAAACCCGCGATTCACCGGTCATCAGTGGGAAATAGTTGTCGCTCCAGTAGACCGGCGCGACATCGCCGCCGCCTTTCCCTTTCAATACCGTGAGGTGAACGAAGAAGGCCAGGTTCTGCGACTGATTCCGCACCGTAACATGCTCCACCTGGTCGGGATCCGCCGCTTCCGAGGTCCAATTGACGCTTACCTGGGCGGCCGGCAGGTTCTGCAGCGCGGTGAGATCGGCATAAGTCTGGAGCTGGGCGTAAGGAAAGTCCGGGGCGTTCCAATCGAAGACATCAGGCTGGGTGGAAAGCCAGTAGAAGTTGGAACTCACGACGTTGCCGCCGGCATCGTCTAACAGCAGCCTCACGAAATAGGTGCGTGACAATCCATCGATCTGCGGCAGATAGAATACGCGCGTCGCGCTGTCTTCGGGGAAATTCGCCGGCACGGTCTTGGCGAACATTTGCGTCAAGTCCATGTTATAGACCTCTGCGGTTACGCTATAACCGGAAAAGTCCTGGTAAAGCGAGTTCACCACCACAATCGAAGAATCGTCGTAGGAGTACTGCACGTGCACCGGCCCCAGGGCTTTCATGGTCCCGAAATAGCCGCCGCCGGGCCGGAGATAGTAGTCGTAGAGGTGCCAGATCAAGCCGGGCCATGCGGTGTTCATCAACCACTGGATAATGCCGGTAGAGGTGTACTTATTGCGGCCATAGGCCTCGAACATGGCGCGCTCGGCCTCGTAAGTCATCACCTGGCTCTTCATCGCGTAGTCGTTGATGTCTTTGGCGGGTCCGTAGCGATTGTTCAGGGATGTGGTGAAGTCGTCGGTCTGCGCGAAATCGCCGCAGCCGGCGTGGAAATTCCAGACGGGATCGCCGACAGGCCAGAGATGCTCGGGAGCCATCATCTGCTGCAAGCTGGGGACCAAGGGGACGGCGGGACCGGGGCTCGTTTCGGTGATAAAGCCCCAGGCGCCGCCGCGTTTCGTGTCGGTGAGCCAGTAATTGGGCGCCACCCAGTCGTACGGCCCGGTCATTTTCACTCCGCTCGGGCCGGCGCCGGGGGTGGTATGATCCGCCGCGGAATTTAGATATGGATTGGGCCAATTCTCTTCGGCCATGACCTGCAGATACATCTGCTCGACGGCCGGCGGCGGCGCGTTATCGCTGCCGTAAAGGAATACGAACACGCTGGGATGATTGCGGAGCTGCCGCAACTGGTAGCGCATGGATTCGCGCGCGACCGTGTACTGGTCGCCGGTCCACTGGTCCCAGTCTTCGAATGGGCCCACGCACCAGCCGGGCATGATCAACACACCATAGCGGTCGGCCAGGTCGTAGAGATGGTTGTCGAGCATCTTGCCTTCCAGCCGCAGGGCATTCAGGTGCATATCGCGGGCGTAGCGCACCTCGTATTCTTCGCGTTCCGGATCCTGGCGCAGCATGATGTCGTGCGTCCAGGCCGCGCCACGAACTAAAATCCGCTTTCCGTTGATGAAAAAGAGGCGGTGCTGGTTGTCGTCAAGCTGGGAGGATACCTGGCGAATGCCGAAGTCCACCGACGCGCGGTCGGAGACGGCGCCATCGATTTCGAATTGCATCTGCATCTGGTAAAGGGTCTGCGGGCCGAGACCTGCAGGCCACCAGAGTTGCGGCTTAGCCAGAATGAGCTGCGGGAATTCCTGCGGGGTGAGCGAGACCCGGCTGGTGGTGTGGGCGGAGAGCTGGACGCTTTTCGAAAACGAAATATCACCGATGGTTCCCCGCAGTGTGCCCTGAACCGCCTGCTGGCTGCCGTTGGTCAGATCGGCGTAAAGCGTGAGCTGTGCCTGATCGAGGGCCGGGCTCAGCGCGCTGACCACTTGCGGATTGCGTAGCGACACCGGCCCGGTGGAGAGGAGGTATGCGCTTTGCACAATGCCCATGTCGCTATCGGGCGGCATGGGATTCCAGTCCACGAACGTAAGCGTGAGATCGTAGGTCTGCGGCGGGATGACTTCCACGGCCAGTGCGTTGACGCCGGACACGACGGAATCGGTGACATCGAATTCGAAGCCGCGGTACATGCCGGCCACCTGAGTGGAATCGGCGATTAACTTGCCGTTGAGCCAGATGTTGGCGCGGTAGTTAATGGAATCGAAATTGAGCCACAGGCGGCCGCTGGGAAGCCGCCGCACGGTCACTTCCGTGCGGTACCACCAGGAAACGATGTAGGGATTGTCTGGTGGCGGCGGATCGATCAGAAAGTTATCGCCGGAATCGTACAGGGCTCCGGGTAGTGTCTGAAAGTTGAGGTCGTAAGTTGGGTCGGGGAAGATTCCGTCATTCACCTGCGCATTGAGTACGGTAGTGGGCACGCGCGCGGCATACCAGGTATGGGCATCGTAGCCCGGGAGTGAAATCAGGTCGCCAGTTTCCTTCACGGTCGCCGAAGACTGGATCGCCCAATTGACCAGATCGGTGCGTTCTACCAGGTCGGTACGCGCTATAGGCGGCTCTGGGCGGCGGACTTGGGCGATCAGCGAACACACCGCTACGATCGCCGACAGCGCTGCCATGGGAATGGTCCGGAGACAGATCGTGAAGGCGGACGCACGCGGTGCGATCAGCGACATCCTCGTTCCCTGCGGAGAACCATCGCACCACCTGGCACGAAGTATGTCAAACGCCGGTTCTACCCATCGTTTCGGTGAAAGCCGATGGCGGACAAACTGATAATCTGAAACTGATGTCTATCCGTTCTTCTTTGATTGTCGCGGCCCTGTGCGCGGGGCTCGCGGCGTGTTCCTCAGAGCCGCCACAGAAAAAGGAGGCCGCCGCGGCCGTCCCTCTCAAAAAGGAGAACGCTCCGCCTGTGTACCAGGTCACGCTCGACAGTTCCAAGGGGCCGGTTGTCATCGAGGTTCATCGCGATTGGGCGCCCATCGGCGCCGACCAGTTCTACACTCTGGTCAAAACCGGCTTCTACGACGGTGACCGCTTCTTCCGCGTGGTGCGCAATTTCGTCGTCCAGTTCGGGATCAACGGCGACCCTGCTACCAACCGGCTCTGGTCCTCCCCCCTCCCCGATGACCCGGTCGAGCAGCACAATTCCCGCGGCACCATCACCTTCGCAACCGCCGGACCCAATACGCGCACGACCCAGGTGTTCATCAACCTTCGCGACAACCGGGACATGCTGGATTCCCAGGGCTTCGCGCCCTTCGGCAAAGTGATTTCGGGGATGGATACGGTGGATTACTGGTATCCGAACTACGGCGACATGCCACCGCAGGGCCAGGGCCCCGATCCCCGCCAGATCGAGACTCTCGGCAACGACTACCTGCTGAACAACTTCCCGCGCCTCGACTACATCAAGAAGGCCACCATTACGCAGTAATCCGGTTGCAACTCTCCATCGTTTTGGTCATTTTTTCGCCCCGGCAAGCCAAAATCGGCTTGCCGGGGATTCCGGACTGGTTGGGAGCTCCCGCTCTTCCATGCGCAAACGGCAGTACGGCCGCGATCGCAGGAAGAGGTCAATCTCAGAGGCCATGAACGTTGCACGACGATTGTTCCGAACTTAGATTGCCCTCTCGAGAACGGGCATCGGACGTCGCTCCGATCGGCTGCAACTTGCCCAGCGAGCAGCTCTTTTCGACGCAGACGATAGCAGGCGAACAGGGGCGGCCGGATCCGTGGCAGGGTTCAACTTGTTGAAAATGCGGGCGAAATAAATTTCGAAATTCGGGCAATAAAAAACCCGGCGGGAGGGATCGCCTGCCGCCGGGCCGCGTCGTTCGAATTTGACCCTGTATTGGTAACTTCCTGGTCCCCTTCTTATCGGGGTGCCTCCAATATAACATGCGGGCGCGAGGCCGATTGCCAATCGGCCGCAGGTTGCCAACCTGCCCTACATCGCCTTTACTGCGACGGCGCGTAATATCCGGTGCGCCAGTGCGCCTGCAGGCGGGGGAGCCCTCGCGGCGGAATCACTCTGACGTCTACCCGATGGTATTTGCCATCATGGGGCTGTCCTGGGGGCGAGTACCCGAGCACATAGCGGTTGCGCAGGTCGATGCCGATCTTGCGCGCGATATCCGGTAGATCGTCGGGCAGCGCCTCGTACAGCCGCCCACCGGTCGATTCCGCGATATGGCTGAGCAAGGCCGGTCCGCCGGCTTCCTCCGGCGTATTCGCGCCGCCAAAGACGCCGATGGCGTAGATCAGGACGTCGCTCTCCTTCACCACGTTCTCCACTTCCCGCGAAGTGTAGCGGCTGTGGTTATCGCCGCCGTCGGAAATAATCAGCAGGGCCTTTTTCTTCTGCTGCGATTTTTTCATTTCATGGAGCGCCATGAGAATCGCATCCAGAAGAGCCGTGGAGCCATGCGAGCGCGAAAAAATCAGTTGGCTCTCGATCCGCCCCGTCTCTCGCGTCAACGGCACTTCGAGCCGCGGCACGTTATCGAACTCCACCAGGAAGAATTCGTCCTGATCCCCGTTGCTGGTCTTGAAGAATTCGCTGGCCGCCATGCGCGACCGGCTCAGCTTGGCGCCCATGCTGCCGCTGGTGTCGAAAACCAGCCCCACGGCCACCGGCTCGTCTTCCATGGCGAACGCCGTGATCTTCTGCTCGGCACGGTCGTCATAGATCCGGAAGTTTTCTTTTTCCAGCCCTGTGACGGGCCGGTTCAGCGGATCGTTCACGGAGACCGGAATCAGCACCATCGTGGTTTCGACGCGGATATCCGCGTTGGTGGGCGCGTCTTTGGGAGCCGGTTTTGGCCGCGGATCGATCGTCACCTGCTGCGCGCGCGCCAGCGCTGCCAAGCCCGCCCCCAAAAACGTCCGGCGCCCGATCACCGCCGCGTCTCCGGGTGTGTTGGGCAGGGCGCTCATGCCACGATTATCTCTCAAGGCCACCAGACATGAATGTGTGGCCCTTCTTGCGTTCGATGAGTCTGCCTGAGGCATCCTGCCGCCGCCGGCTCCGCGAGCCTACTCCCGGCAGATGCCGCGCTCGCTGCGGCGGATGAATTCGGCCAGGTGCCGCGTTTCCGGCGTGGGGATCTCGGCTTCCATGCGCGCCAGGGCATCTTCCAGCTTCAGCCCGGAGCGGTAGAGCAACTGGTACGCCTTTTTCAGCGCCGCCACCTGCGAGGCCTTGAATCCGGCCCGTTTCAGGCCCACGAGGTTCAATCCTTTCGCCTCCACGTTGAATCCGGAATACAGGAAAAACGGCGGCACATCGCTGTTCACGCGGGTGTTGCCGCCGATCATCGCCAGGCGGCCGATTTTCGAAAACTGGTGCACCACCACCCCGCCCGAAATGAACGCCTGGTCCTCTACCTCAACGTATCCGGCCAGAAGCGCACAGCTCGCGACCACGATGCGATTGCCCAGCCTGCAGTTGTGGGCGATATGCCCGGAGGTCATGATGTAATTGTCGTCGCCGATTTCCGTCACCGATTCCGGCGCTGTGCCGCGCGAAACGGTGTAGTGCTCGCGGATCTTGTTGCGATGGCCGATACGCAGATAGCTGCGCTCGCCGGTGAACCCCTTGTCCAGCGGATCGGTTCCCAGTACCGTGCCGGCGGAGATTTCGTTGTTTTCCCCCAGCGTGGTCCATCGCTTCACGTACACGTAGGGCTCCAGCATGCACCCGGCGCCGATGACGACTTCGCGTTCCACAATGCAGAATTCCCCGATGCGGGTGCACGGCCCGATCACGGCGTCCGGATCGACACGCGCGGTGGACGCCACAATGGCGGATGGATCGATGGGCATGAAACCGTATGATATGACGCGGCGCGGCCGCGGCGGTCAGTTTCCGGCTTTGGCTACTTGAAAATGGCTGAGGCCTTCAGCATACCGGGAGACACCCCGGTACAGCGCTTCCGCCAGTTTCTGCCGGTATTCCGGTTTGCGCAGCAGCGCCTCTTCGCGGGGATTGCTGAGGAAACCGATCTCGGCCAGGACAGAGGGCATGTGCGCGCCGATCAGCACCACGAACGGCGCCTTTTTCACCCCCCGGTTCTTTTCGCCCGGAAAATTACGCGCAGAAAATGCGTAAAGGGAGGACTGCACGCGCCCGGCGAACTCCCGCGATTCCTGCAACTTGTCATTCATCGTGATCTTCTGAATCAGGCTTTGCAGCTCGAAAATCGATTTCTGCGAGCTGGCATTCTCGCGTGCCGCCACGTCCGTGGCGTCTTTGTCGCGGGAATCGGGCAGGTTCAGAAAAAAGGTCTCCACGCCGGAAATCCTGGGCACCGGCGAAGAGTTGGCGTGGATGGAAAGAAACAGGTCGGCCTTCTGGTCGTTCGCCATCTCGGTGCGGCCTTCCAGGGGAATGAAGGTGTCGTCTTTGCGCGTGTAGACCACCTCGGCGCCCATACGGTCCTCGATCAGCTTCCCCAGCCGCAACGCCACATCCAGCACTACGTCCTTTTCCAGCAATCCTCTTGGCCCGGTGGTTCCCTGGTCGTGCCCGCCGTGGCCGGGATCGATCACCACCTTGCCGATCTTCAGCCCCAATTCCCGCACCAGGGACGTGCTGCCATTGCTGGTATGGCGCGCGGCTTTGGGAGTTTCCAGCGGCGCGGCTTCGGTTTTGGCGGGAGCCGGAGGCGGCGTCGACGCCTCTGCGACCACGGCCGGCGCCGGCGTAGCGGCAGGCTTGGCTAGGGGTGCCGAGGATTTGGGAGTCGAGCTGGGCGGAGGGCCGGCCGCCAGAGTAGAGGAGGGCGTAGCGACAGGCTTAGCTACAGGTGCAGAGGGTTTGGGAGTCGAACTGGGCGGAGGAACCGCCGCGGCAGCCGATGGCGCGGGGGCACTGACCGCCGGTGACGTGGCTGGGGCGGAGGCCGGCGGGGGCATCGGAACGGGCGTGGGATTCGCCCGCGCTTCTTCGGTGACCGCGGACGGCGCCGGAGCAGGCCGCAGTTCGATCATCAGCCGGTCGGGATTGGTGAGCGTGGAACTGGTCATTTCCGCCGGACCGGAGAGGTCCAGCACGATG
>DATJMP010000051.1:0-10459 GCA_035508655.1 Bryobacteraceae bacterium | reverse complement strand
CGCCCCGCAGGTTGTACATGATGTTGCGGATTACAAGAGGCAGTCGTTTCTTCACGATGGCATCTTCAAGTGTAGGGCAGGCTGGCAGGCTGCGGCGGGTTGGCAACCCGCCATGGCGCCGATCCCGTGCTCTTCAGCCTTTGTGAATCCGGAAGCTGCCCACTACCCGGCTGATCACGCCCGCGGCGGAAGGCGAATCGGGCGAAAGCCCGGCGCGCCGGCAGCAATGGAATCCGATGATCTGCGCGATCACAGCGCCCAGCACCGCCAGGTCGCCATCGGCGGCATCCGCCAGTTCATACCGCACGGCTACGTCCTCGCCGCGGCATAAGTCTGCCGCCACACCGCCTGTTCCCGCAATCAGCTTGCGCAGCCCCAGCTTTTTCGCGTTCAATTCTTCGATCAAATCCAGCTCGTAAGCGCGAATCAGAGGATCCGACGACAGAAACGCAACCACCAGCGTGTGGCCGTCGATGAAGCTCATCGGCCCGTGCCTCACGCCGAGGAACGTCTCGGCCATAGTGGCCAGCCCGCCCGCCGTCATCTCCAGCACCTTCAGCGCGCCTTCCCGCGCCGCGCCGAAGCGGCACCCGCCGCCCAGGAAGACCACTCGGCGCACGTCTCCCGAAGCAAACCCGGCTAGTCTGTCGGGCCACCGTTCCAGCAGCGCCCGGCCTGCCGCGTTCAACCTCTCCGCCCGTTCCACGAACGCCCCGGCATTTTCCGCCGCGCCTAGGAATCGCGCGCTCAGGGCCAGATTGGTGAAACTACTCGTCATCACCAGGCTGTGGTCGTTGACTTCATCGCTCAGGCAGATCGCCGTCACCCGCGGATTGCCCGCAAACTCCAGCGCGGCGCGCCCATTCCGGTTGCAGGTGATCACCAGGTGACGCGTGGCGGGCTCGGTGGCCAGCAAGGTTTCGATCACCGCCGCGCTTTCCGGGCTGTCGCCCGACCTCGCCAGCGAAACCACAAGCGCCGGACCGCTGCCGATGGATGCCTGCCTCCGCAATAGCAGTTCGCCGCCGCCCGCCACCTCCACCGGCAGGCCGAGCGCCGCTTGCACTTCCGGCGCCGCGCATGCGCCCGCGTACTCCGAGCTTCCCGATCCCGTCAGCACTACGCGCTCGCATCCCTCGGAGGCTTCCCGCACCACTCCGGCAGCGTCCGCAAGCAGCCGCGCCGTCGCCGACCACGTCGGCGGCTGCTGCGCGATCTCGCGGACAGTATGCCGGAACCCGGCGGCGGAATCGCTTCCCGCTTGCGCCAGCAGCCCCGCAAATTCCCCCGGCCTGGCCGCCAACTCGCGCAGCCACTCTTCGGAACCGGCCGATGGAAGAGATGAAATCATGCGATATCGAGCTCCCCGCCCGCATGATAGCAGGTCTCGGTCTGTGAGCCGGTCCGCCAAGCTACGCTCGTGCGGCCGCAGAGCCGGCTTTTAGCCGGGAAGGCCGGAGCTATTCGGCCCGCAGGGCTGCGATCGGGTCGGTGGCCGCGCCGCGGCGGGCGGGGAGCCAGCAGGCGACAAGCGCGGTGGAGAGCATCACCGCGGCCACGCCCAAAATCAGGCGCGGGTCCCGCGGGGCCACCTGGTAGAGCTCTCCGGTCAGCAGACGGCTGGAGGCCATCGCGCCGGCCACGCCGGCCAGCAGGCCCGGTAACACCGGCCGCATCCCCTGGCGCAGAACCATCGCGATGACCTGTCCGGATTGTGCGCCCATGGCGATCCGAATGCCGATCTCCGGCCGCCGTCGCGCCACCGCAAACGAAATCACGCCACAAATTCCGAGCCCGGCCAGCAACAGCGCGGCCAGCGCAAAAGCGACGGCGAGCCGCATCTCGAACCGCCGGGCAGCCACGGAGGCGTCCAGAATCTGCTCCATCGTCTGCGCCGGCGGGAGCGCCATTTCGGGGTCGATTTGCGCCAGCATGGCACGGGCGGCGCGAATGGCCGAATCCGGATCGCCCGCGGTGCGCAGAACCAGCGAGACGCCCACCGGGCTTTCGAACGAATACGGCGTGTACACCATGGTGGGCCGGTTCTGGTCCAGCGGTCCGGCCGGCACTTCGCCCACCACGCCGACCACGTCGAACGCCGGGCCGGCGCCTCCCAGCCCTCGCACGTGCCGGCCGATCGGGTCCTGGCCCGGCCAGAGAAAACGCGCCGCGCCCTCGCTCACGATCGCGACCTGCTGCGACCATTCGTTTTCGCGGAAGAAACGGCCGCGCACAAGCGGGATGCCCATGGCGCGCCAATAATCGGGTGTGACGAAACGGAAGTTCGCCAGAGGCTCGTCCCGCTCTGGCCTGGACGAATCAGGGTCATGCAGGTTTGCAATCCAGTCTTCTCCAGTAAGCGGCAGCCGGCTGGTCGCGCCCACGGCGCGCACGCCCGGAATGCGCGCGAGCTGTTCCAGCATCAGGCGAAGCACACGGGCGCGGCCGCCGTGCGCATACTTGGGCGACAGAAACGAAATATCCTGCGTGACCACGCGCTCGGTTTCGAAGCCCTTATCCACGTGCATCACTTTGACGAAGCTCAGGAGCAGCAACCCTCCGACAGAAAGAAGAACCGTGGAGAGCGCGACTTCCAGGCCGACCAGGATTTCGCGGAACCGCAGCTTGTGCCCCGACTCGGTGGCGCCGGCGGAGGCTTTCAACGAATCGAGCGGCTCGGTGCGCGACAGATTCCAGGCGGGCACCAGGCCGCAGGTAAAGGTCGAAAATGCGGCAGAGGCCAAACCGAACGCCAGTACGTGCCAGTCTATGTGCGCCTCTTCCAGCCTCGGCAGGTCGATGGGCGCGGCGGCGGCGAACAGTTTCAGCCCGGCGTACGCGAGCAACAGGCCGAGCGTGCCGCCCATTGCCACCAGCACCAGCGCTTCCTTCAGCATTTGACCGAACAGCCGCGTACGGCTCGCGCCCAGCGCCAGCCGCACGCCTGCTTCGCGATACCGTCCCGCCGTTTGCACCAGCATCAGGTTGCCGACATTGACGCACACGATTAGCAGCACCGCGCCTACCGCGCCGAGCAGCAGCAAGAGAGACGTGCGCGCGTTACGCGTGACCTGCTCAAGCAGCGGGAAAAGGGCGATCTTGGTTTGAAGGTGATCCTGTCGCACGAAATCCGCCAGCAGGGCATTCAGCTCGGCCGAGGCCTGCCCGCGCGAAACACCGGGCTTGAGCCGGATGACCGACGTGTAATTCAGATTGTTTGCGCGGAGCTGCGATGGATCGAATCCCAGCGGCTCGAAAATCAGCGGCTCCTCGGCCGGTCCGAACAGGCTGCCCCATTGGTCGCCGCGGGGCAGCACGAGACTCCGAGGCATCACGCCGATCACTGTGTGCGGCTCGCCGTTCAGTTGAATAGCGCGGCCCAGAATGGACGGATCGGCCCGGAAGCGCGAGCGCCACAGGCTGTCGGAGAGAATCACCTGGCCGAGCCCGCGCTCCTCCCCGGGCAGGAAGTCGCGGCCGAGCACCGGATGAACGCCGAGCGTCTGGAAGAAATTCCAAGATGTTTTCAAGGCATACAGCTTGACCGGTTCGCCCGCGCCTACCAGCGTCAAATCCGCCATCTGGATCAGCGACACGCTTTCGCACGAGCGGCAATGCGCGCGCCACTCGGCGAAATGGCGGGCATTGATGGGGAAATCGTGTGCGATCCGTGCTTCGGGCGGTAGCACCGTGCGTGCCACGAACAGCCGGCCGGGATCGTGATATTCGAGCGGCCTCAGCAGGACGCCGTTGACAATCGAAAACATCGCTGTCGCCGCGCCCAGGCCGAGCGCCAGGGTCAGCACCGCGACGGCCGTGAATCCGGGACTGCGCCGCATCTGCCGGAGCGCGTAGCGAACATCCTGGTAGAAGCGCTGGATGGCCGTCCATCCCCACATCTCGCGCGTGATCTCTTTGACGAGCGCTTCGTTGCCGAATTCCCGCCGGGCGTTGAACGCGGCGTCGGCCGGGCTTTCCCCGCGCTCTACGCGGTCGCGCGCCGCCATGGCAAGATGGGCGCGAATCTCCTCGTCCAGATCGTCATTCCGCTTGCGCCATTTCATTTCACGCCTCGCTTTCCCGCGCCTTCATGAGGGCCGCGATGGCCGCGCTCACCTGGCTCCAGCGCTCGCGCTCGGCCGCCAGGTGCTTCCGTCCCGCCGCCGTCAGGCTGTAATACTTCGCCCGCTGCCGGTTTTCCGATTGCTTCCACTCAGCTTTAATGAATCGCTGCCGCTCCAGCCGGTGCAGCGCCGGATAGAGCGAGCCGGTCTCCACCTGCAACACGTCGCTCGACCCCGCGCGGATGGCCTGGGCGATGCCGTACCCGTGCTGCGCACCCCAGCGCAGCGTTTCGAGGATCAGCATATCGAGCGTCCCCTGCACCAGTTCGATTCGGCTCATGGCAGTAGATAGTCTACATCCAGAGGAGGTAGATTGTCTACATGCAACGGGGGCCAGGGACCGGGGGCCGGGGAGAGCAACGGTACGGGGCGCGCGCACGGTGTAAAGGAGAATTCTTGGGTCCCAGGGCGAAGCGAGGAGCGCGCTCAAACTCCCGGGCACACATCCCCGGCCCCTGGCCCCCGGTCCCCGGCCCCCGTCTTCAATACTCCACGCTCACCAGAAACAGCCCTTTGGCCGCTGCGGTCGGGCCCGATTTCTCGGGCATCCGGCCGGTCTCCGCCACATTGCCTTTGCCCGCTTCGATCAGCGTCCCCACAAGGTTCCGCACCATGTGCTTCAGGAATCCGCTGCCGCGAATGCGGTAAGTGAGGCGCCATTCGCCCTGCTGCAGGGTGGAAGAGAATACCGTCCGCACTTTCGATTGGCCCTCCGCATCCCGATCGTCGGCGGCGGCGAATGCAGAAAAATCATGCTCGCCTTCGAACACCGCGGCGCAGCGCACCATCCGCGCCTCATCCAACGGATACGGATAATGAAGTACGTACGGCCACTCGAATGGGCTGCACACTTCGCCGCGAAAAATCCGGTATTCGTACGTTTTGGCTTTCGCCTGGAATCGCGGATGAAAGTCTGGCGCGGTTTCCTCGGCCGAGAGAACACGGACGGTGGGCGGTAGCAGGCGGTTCACGGCGCGACGCAAATTGGCCGGCGGAATGGGATTCGCCATGCTGAACGCCGCCACCTGCGCCAGGGCGTGCACGCCGGCATCCGTCCGCCCGGATCCCGCCACGTGCACCGGGCTGCCTTCCATCCCGGAGAGAACCTCTTCCAGGACGCCCTGAATCGTGGGCAGCCCCGGCTGCACCTGCCAGCCGTGGAATGCCGTCCCGTCGTAGGCCAGTGTGATTTTGATGCGCCGCATCAGGCGGAGCGTGAACCCGGCGTGACCGGCGAACCCGGATCCGGTTCGCTGGGGCGCGACCCGGGCTTCACGATCGGAGCTCCGGAACGGCACAGCGGGCACGCCGCTTCTTCGTAGGAGGCCACGCGCAGGGTGGCCAGCGCCACCCGCGGGACTCCCACCGCGGCCTCGCCGCCGCTTCGGTCGATGATCGACCCGGCGCCCAGCACACGCGCGCCGCCCGCCCGCAGCAGGTCCACCACTTCCTGCGTGCTGCCGCCCGTGGTGATCACGTCCTCCACCACCACTGCCGCCTCGCCCGGCCGCAGCAGAAAGCCGCGGCGCAGTTTCATCTGCCGCGTGGCCGGATCGCGCTCCGTGAAAATGTGCCGCGCACCCAACGCCCGCGCCACCTCGTGCCCGATGATCATCCCGCCCAACGCGGGCGAAGCCACCGCCTGGATTTCGCCATTGACGTTCTGGCGCAGTTCCCGCGCCAGCATTCGTCCCAGTTTTTCGGCCGTATCCGGATACTGCAGCACCAGCGCGCATTGCATGTACGCCCCGCTGTGCAGCCCGCTGGTAAGGCGGAAATGGCCTTCCAAATACGCTCCGCTGGAGCGGAACATCTCCATGACCGACTCGGCTTGCGGCGTCACAAACGCCTACTATACCATTGGAGTTACGTCAAAACCGGTGCGCCAATGAAATCCTCTCTCGCTTTGCTCTGCAGTTTCTCTTTGCTGCTGCCTTACGCCGGTATGGCGGCAGACAAGCCGGACTCCCAGCACCCGGATAACGCCACCCAGCCGGTCACGGTTGAGAGCCAGGGCTTCCTCTCCCGCTTCACTAACGCCTACCGCATGCCCTATGCCCCGCCGGCCACGGTTGCGAATTCGGGACGCCTGGATTCGCTGCTCCGCGCCGGCAATCTCTACCTTTCCCTGCAGGACGCCATCGCCCTGACGCTCGAAAATAACCTCGACATTGCCATCCAGCGCTACGGCCCAGGACTGGCAGAGGCCGCCATCCTTCAGACGGAGGGCGGAGCCTTCGCCCGCGGCATCAACACCAGCGTAACCGCCGGGCCGTCCGGCGTCACCGTGAGCACCTCCGGCACAACGCCCGGCGCCAATCAGAGCGCCGTATCCCAGGCATCGAGCGCCAGTGCTTCGGCGGTCGGCGCCAGCGTCCTCCAGCAGACTGGCCCCAACCTTCCCGTCCTCGATCCCATGATCGTCGGCAGCGCCAACTTTGCGCACCAGACCACTCCCGAAAGCAGCCCATTCATTACCGGCACCAGCGCTTTGATCGCCCAGCAGGATACCTCGGGCATCGCCGTGCAAAAGGGGTTTCTCACCGGCACCACCGTCAGCCTCGGCCTCAACAACACCACCATCAGCAGTAACAGCACCCGCAACGTTTTCAATCCCTATACGAATTCCTCCCTCGGGCTCACCGTCTCGCAAAACCTGCTGCAGGGCTTTTCACCCGCGGTCAACTCCCGCCAGATTCGCATCTCCAAGAACAACCGCGAGCTTTCCGATCTCACCTTCAAATTGCAGGTGGAAACCACCGTCGCCGCCGTAATGGAATTGTATTGGGAGCTGGTCGCTTTGAAGGACCAGGTGGGCGTGGCGCAGGAAGCCATCGCCGCCGCCAGGCGTTTGTATGAGGACAACCAGCGGCAGGTTGCCGTGGGAACCCTGGCGCCCATTGAAGTCACGCGCGCCGAAGCGCAGATCGCCGCCGGCGAGCAGCAACTGGTGGTCGCGCAGACCCAGGTCCTGCAACAGGAGGTCATTCTCAAAACGGCCTTGAGCCGTAACGGCATCGCCAGCCCCACCATCGCCGATGCTCACATCATCACCACCGACCGCATCACCGTACCCGATGTCGAGCCCATTCAGCCTATCCAGGAATTGACCGCCATGGCGCTTTCATCCCGGCCCGAGCTCGCTCAAAGCCGTGTCCAGATTGAAAATCAGCGCCTGAGCATTTCCGGAACCAGAAACGCTCTGCTCCCCACCCTGGCCGCGGTCGCCACGCTCTCCAATAGCGGCCTGGCCGGCCAACTGGTCCCCAATGGTGCCGGAAGCGCTTTCTACACCGGCGGCTATGGCACCGTCCTGAGCCAGATCTTCGCGCGCAATTTTCCCAATTACGCCGCGGGCTTCAATCTGAACATTCCACTCCGCAACCGGGTGGCCCAGGGCCAGATCATCAACGATGAGATGACTCTCCGCCAACAGCAACTCGGCCTGCTACGGCTGGAAAACCAGGTGCGCGTCGACGTCCAGAACGGCCTCATCGGCCTCACCCAGGCCCGCGCCGCTTATCTCGCCGCCGGCAAGGCCCATGCCCTCCAGGCGGAGACGCTGGATGCCGACCAGAAAAAGCTCGCCATGGGCGTCACCACCGTCTACAACATCATCCAGGATCAGCAGACACTCACCGCGGCCGAATCGAATGAGGTGGCCGCCAAGGCAGCCTATGCGCGCGCCAGGGTCGAGCTCGAACGTGCCACCGGCCAGATCCTGATCGACAACAACATCTCCATGGACGAAGCCTTTCACGGTGTCGTCGCGCGACCGCCCAGCCCTCTGCCCGCCGGCCCGCAGTAACTACACGGCTTCTGCGCCCTGTTTTGCCCGCCCGTGTCCTTTTGGAACAGGAAGTTGACATCCCCCGTGCCAAATTTGCATACGGGCGCCCGGAGGGTCAGCGGCTAGTCATTGATTTTGAACCAGTTGGGATTTGGCGAAGCGATTGCTTTTAGACTAGCCGTGACTAATGTTTCACAGGCCCACGGAGAAACGGTTGCACCTCTGTTTTCTCTCCCGCCTCGAGAGTCACCTCGCATCAAACCCTTCTAGCAGTCCATCGATATCCTCTCAACCATTTCTCCGTGGCCTGTGACTGGTCCCTGCCAGTCGCGGAGCCGGGTAATCCCGGCCCCCGACGGCAGTCATCAGGATTCATTCGGGTACTATATTGATATGGCCAAAGCAATGTTCGAGGTGCCATGCCCGTGCTGCCAGGCGATCCTCAAAATAGATCCGGAAACCCACGCCGTCATCGCCCATACCATCCCGGAAAAACCGCGTGCCATTGAGGATCTGTCCGCCGAAGTGGAAAAACTCAAAGGCGCCGGCGCGCGCCGCGAGGAACTTTTCCGCAAGCACTTCGAGGCCGAAAAATCTCACGGCAAAGTGCTCGAAAAGAAATTCGACGAGCTCTTCAAGCGCGCCAAGGAAAACCCGGACGCGACCCCTCCCAAGCGGGATATCGACCTGGATTAAACTGCCGCGGCCTCGATCCTGGCAGGACAGCCCCTCCGAGGGCCGTCCTACGCCTCTCGCTCACCGCGCCCGGCTCAGGATCTCGATCAGTTCGTCCCCTTTCAGCTCGATCGGGTTCGCTTTCATGCTGCTCGCCTTCGCCGCCTTCACCGCCAGGTTCGGAAAATCCGCCTCGCTCAACCCGTAGGCGCGCAGCGGCGGAACCTGCAGCCGTTCGGTCAGGTCACGAAGCCAGACGACCGCGTCTTCGGCGCGGGCATCCGGCTTCCCCGTGAGCAGACGCGCCACCGTTTCGTAGCGGCTGAGCGCCTCCCTTTCCGGGCACCGGCCGCGCAACGCCCGTATATTCACTTCCACCACGTGCGGCAGCAGCGCCGCGCATACCGCCCCGTGGGGCGCCGGGAACATTCCGCCCAGGGGCGCCGCGAATCCATGCACCGCGCCCAGCCCGGCGTTCGCCAGCGCAAATCCGCCCAGCAGGGCGACCCACGACATCGCCGTCCGCGCCTCCCGGTCCGCCCCGTCCTCCCATACCCGCGGCAGCGCCCACGCCGCCCGCTCCATCCCCTCCCGGCAGAACACGTCGGTCATGGGGTTCGCGCGCGAGGACACAAAAGGCTCGATCAGTTGCGTCAACGCATCCAGGCCAGTCGCGGCCGTCACCGCCCGCGGCAGGCCGAACGTCAGCTCCGGATCGATCACCGCCAGCCGCGCCAGCATGCCCGCGCTGCGCAGGCTGGCCTTGACGCCCTGTTCGGGCGACGCCAGCACCGCATTTCGCGTCACCTCCGAGCCCGTGCCGGCCGTTGTCGGCACGGCGATGAACGGCGCGGAAGCATGTGCAAGAGGCTTCCCCGCGCCGATCACCTCCAGATAATCCAGCGGCTCGCCCGGATTGGTCAGGAGCGCGGCCATCGCCTTGCCGGCGTCGATGGCGCCGCCGCCTCCGATCGAGATCACCACGTCGCAGCGCTCGTCCCGCGCCAGCTCCGCGCCCGCCCGCACCTGTTGGATCGTCGGCTCGCCCGCCACCGGCACCACCAGGCACATCAGCGCCGCCGCTTCCAGTGCGCGCGCTACCGGCGCTGCGCGCTCGGCCGAAGCCCCTGTCACCACGAGCGCCCGCGCGCCCATTTTAGCGGCCGCCGGCGCCACCTCCCGCACCGTGCCCGGTCCGAACAGGATTCGGGTCGCGGTGGCAAACTCGAAGCACATCTCCTACCAGCCCTCTTCGCCGGGAAACACGCTGTGGTATTGCACTCGCGTGCGCGGCTCAGCCAGCCACGGCACCACCTTTTCCGCCCACACGGCGTAGTGCGCGGTCTCCTTGTGCGCGGCCATCGCCTCGCGGCTGCGGTACGCCTCGACCAGCACGAACCGCGTGGGATCGTCCACCGCCTGAACTAAGTCGAACCGCGCGATGCCCGGCTCTCGCACGCTGTGACTGGCATTGACAATGGTGGCTTGTTTGAAAGCCTCGATGTGTTCCGGGACCACATGCACATGAACGTGAAGAACGATCATGCTTCATGGTAGATCAGGGATTGGGGACCAGGGGCCGGGGGCCGGGCGCAGCGGGAGCACACTGTCGGGCCCCAATTCGCGCGGTCCGGTGCCGCGCCGCCCTGAGGACTGCGCGTGCGTCTGCGTCGTGGCGGAGGGACTCGCCGCGCAGGCCCCTGGCCCCCGGTCCCCGGCCCCCGATCAGGCGTTACCATATCCGCTTATGGGCACGTACCTGGCTTTCGACCTCGGCGCGGAAAGCGGACGCGCCATCCTGGGCTGCCTGTCGCACGGCCAACTTGCGATCGACGAGTTGCACCGCTTCCCCAACACGCCGCTGCGTGAG
>DATJMP010000050.1:0-60175 GCA_035508655.1 Bryobacteraceae bacterium | reverse complement strand
TTGCGCTGAGCAGCGACAGGCCGGTGGCGGCAAGGAAAAGAGCCTTGAGCCCCGCACCGCTATTGAGGCTGCGCCGCTCAACCGTCGCCGTCCTTCCCGCCATCAGAACAAGTGTATGCGCGGTCGCTACCAGTGTCTTCGTACAACCATTTTCCTGGCCCCAATCCATCTGTTCCGGTTGAGAAGCACGCCTCCCGCATCCAGCAGGTCGCACCATTTTAGGGCCTCCCGGCTTGGGAGGCACAAAAACGACAAAGGCGTCAGGACGGCACGGACTCGGAGCATTGTTGATGCGTCGGGGCGCGTTATAGTACAGAGATTGTGACTCGCAAGGTGGAAGAGGCCCGGATCCACCACATGGAAGTCTGTGGGCGTCGGCCGGTGCTGCTCCAGCTTCGGACCGACAACGGCATCGTGGGGGTGTGCGAGGCCGCGGTGGCTTACGGTGCGGCCTTGATGGGCACCAATAGCATCTTGTGATAAACCGTAAGCAGGACCAGCGGGTGGCAATCAATCTACGAAAACTGGCAAACTCCAAAATGCACAGGCAGGTCGTACAGTGGCTGCTCGATGCTGACTCTTCGATCCGCTGGCAGGTGATGCGCGACCTGATTGGTTCGCCGGCAGAAGAAGTCGCGGCCGAGCGCGCGCGGGTCGCTGCCGAAGGCGCCGGTGCAAGGCTGCTTAGTCTCCAGGCGGCCGACGGGCGGTGGGGTGGCGCGGCATGGAACCGCGGTTGGAATTCCACCATGCACGTCCTCATGCTGTTGCGCGACTTCGGGCTCGATCCAGCGAGCAGCCAGGCACGCCGCGCAACGGACCTTGTCCGCGACCGGGTAACCTGGAGGGGATGTGGCCCAAAGGAATGTGAGGTCAATGCCTTCTTTGACGGCGAGGTCGAGCCTTGCATTAATGGACAGGTCGCGGCGGTCGGCGCCTACTTCGGCCAGGACGTCCGGGGCCTTGTTGCCCGACTGCCCTCCGAACAGTTGCGCGACGGTGGCTGGAATTGCGAGGCCGCCAACGGCTCAACGCGGTCGTCATTCAACACCACGATCTGCGTGCTCGAAGCCCTGCTCGCATACGAACGCACTGTCGGCGCCCCCCAGGAAATCATCGAGGCCCGCCTCCGCGGGCAGGAGTATCTTCTCGAGCGCCACCTCTTCCGCCGCCGGTCGACCGGCGACGTAATCGAGCGAGATCGCAAAGGTGGATCCGTGTGGACGTGTTTCGCGTTCCCGACGTGGTGGCACTATGACGTACTGAGGGGACTCGAGTACCTGCGCAGCGCCGGCGTTGCATACGATGAGCGGATGGCCGAGGCTATCGAGTTGGTCGCGTCAAAACGTGACGGCGATGGGCTCTGGCCGCTGGAGACCAGGTATCCCGGCGTGATGCCCGTCGAGTTGGACGAGCGTGAGGGACAGCCGAGCCGATGGATCACGTTGCGCACCCTTCGGGTATTGAACTGGTTCCAGCGAGATCTACGCGAGTAACCGCGCCCCGGTTGGCGGTAGTTGGCATCCTTCACTCAAGCATTCCAGTAACTCCCGGTTCATTTGGCATTACCGCTCACGGGCGTATGGGGTTCTTTCGGCCCTTCAGATTCATCTGCCGCGCTAGTCCAGTGTCTGGCACAACGCCAAAGGCTTGTGCAAACATCTTACTCGATCTTACTTCCAGTGCACCATAGCCAATGTTCGAGCTCTCAGCCGTCCCGCCAGTGAAGCCGATACAGGAGGGCCACGAGGCATCTACGTTCATGGCTTGGTTGGCCTCCATAAGGACCACGCCGGCTCCCGAGGAAAAGGTGGCGTAGGCGCCGTCCATCGCGCCTCCGAACGTCACCTGGAAGGAGGCTATCGGGCACAGGTCGGCAGGGGGGACTCCGCCGCCGGCGGAAGTCGATAAAGCGTAAGAAACGGAGCCGATCGATTTGCCTGTGTTGTCGAGAGCCTGCCAGGTGGCGCCGGTAACCCTGTTCGCACTATCGTTCTGCAGGCTGATGATGATGGAATACCCAGCCGGAATTCGTGCCGCCTGGGGAAGGTTCACCAGAGGGTTAGCCACGCTTTGAATCCAGAGAGCTGTTGGGTCCCCGGATTCTCCTGGAGCCACGGGCTTCCAAATATTAATCCAAGGCCAGAGACCCTGGTCGTCCCCCATGTGCAGCATGAATTGCAGCCAATCCAAAGGCTGATTGCCGTTTGTTTCGGCGTTCAATTGGATTGAAAATGCGGGGTGAGCCGGTAGGCTTGACGACTCCCATACCAGGTCTTGCGTGAAGTAGACTGTCACCTTGACGCCGGTGAGCGTTGCGCAACTGGATCCGTTTGCCTGAATGTAATTGAAGTAACCGGAATCGCCTCCGGACCGCTGGGGCACAGTCTGAACCACCGAAGGAAAACTACCGCCGACCACGGTCCAGAGCTGGTTGTCGTACCCATTGAGCTTCCAAGGATAGGCGTCGAGCGGGGTTCCGGGGTTGGTGGAAGCACCCTGGACGTCGATGACATTGCCGTTCAGCTTGCTCTTGATGAAACAGTAGCCGGAACCGGCGGGATCGGAGACGAACTCCCAAAGTTGGTTGTCGGTCCCCGTTGCCTTCTGCGGGTATGCGTCGAGGAGCGCACCGGCGTTAGTAGAGGCGCCCTCAATATCGATCACACTGCCGTCCAGCTTACTCTTTATGAAATAATAGCCCGAGCCCGCGGGATCGGTGACGAACTCCCACAGTTGGTTGTCGGTTCCTGTGCTCTTTTGTGGATATGAATCGAGGCCGGCCCCTGGTGTGGTGGAGGCGCCGACTATATCGATGACATCTCCATTCAGCTTGCTCTTGATGAAGTAGTACTCACCGACGATCGTGAATGTCTCGCTGCTTACCCCCGTCAGAATAAAACTCCCAAAGCTGGTCGGAACGCTGCGAGGGTCGACGTTCACGTCAGGGGAGCTCAGTGCCAACGGCCCGATTGCCGACTGGAGATTGTAGCCGGCGAACGATGCGCTGGACCCGCCGACTACCGCAGCGCTGCTGGAAGCGGTCAACTGCACTACGAAGTTTACCCACGGAGAATTGACCTGCGCGGACACGGGAACCGAGAAGGTACCCGACTTTCCGTCGATCTGCACGATTCCGCCGCTCACGAACGGTGTGTTGAAGACGGCTCCCGATCGGGAAATCTGCGTTGTGTCGGTTGTGAACGAGAATGTGAATGCGGAGTTCGAGAACGGCACGGGCTTTGTGGCCCCGGTGGGTGTAACGCTGCCGGATCCGATGCCCTGGAATGTCAATGTGATTGTCATCTTCACTCCCTCTCACGAAATAAAGACGATTGAACTGGGGTTCCAATTTTCGCAGTGATTCTATCACGGTCGCCAGGTGTTGATCCGCGAAAGCGCGGGCTGTCTAAGCTTCCAGAGTACCTGCGCTTCAGTGCAGTTTTCAGTCGTTACCCATTTTGCGGTATGCCGTGAAAGTTTCCTCAGCTCTTTTTTTGCCACACGCTCTGGGCGGATAGCGCTACTCGGACCTTGGGCACAGCACGCCAACTCGGCCGCTGGTCTTGCGTCCGGAAACAACAGCAGCAGCGTTAAGCGGCAATATCGGTAGTAGTTTCCGGTCGCGACGGCCCAGCATCCCGCAGTTGACCACCCGGTGTTTCCCCTAGTCGACAGGCAGCAGTTCGTTTCTGTATCAACTTAGCTCTGATATGATACGCCCATGTCCGAAGGGGCGGCGGCAGCGTCAGCCAAACGGGCGGCTGTCGCGTTGAGTGGATTCCTATGCTTGGGGATCGGGCTGTGGGCGTTGCTCTCCGCGTCGCCGCCGGCACGAAAGATAGACTGCGACTTTACCTGCGAGCAAGTGGAACTTCCGGCTGCGGCGATCTTGAATCTGAACTATGGCCGCACACAATTACGAAGCGCGCGTCTGTGGGGATTCGAAGGCTCCGTCCTCAACGTCAAGGACGCAGCGGCTGGCCGCTTGCAGTTCAATTCCGGCGCAGCCGGTCCTGTGCCTTTCGTCGAACTGCTCCCGGATGGGGCGTTCGGCGCAATGTCCCTCCAGGTGGAACCGGGGGTTCTACTCAAGCCGGCGGACATGCGCGATAGCAGCGTTTGCGTGCAGCTTTCCGTTCCCGCCGCCGCACACGCTTCCTTGCATCTCAGTAGCGACTCGATTCGCTTCCGGGCTGCCCGTTACACCTTGGCACATTCCGCGGGCGGCTCTGATGTCAGCGGAATATTGAACAGCTCCAGTCCCACCGAACCGGTAACAGCCGAGTTTCGAAGCGCTTCGCATCAGACCGGCCCGGACCAAGCCGAATTCTGTTTCCAGAGAGTCGAACGGGAAATCGCGCTGGTTGAACCCGAAACCACTATCCCGATTTCCGTGAGCACAAAAGTGAAGTTCGGAGGAGTCCTGAACCCGGGTATCGGATTCGAAGGCTTCCACGACTTAAAGGAAAAGGTGGAGGGCCGCAAGACAGACTTGGTAATGGCGGGTGATGGATTGCGTCTTACCGGCATCTTTCTCTCGGCTGCCGGACAAGGCCGCTCTGCCATTCGTATCACCGCCGCCGGCCGCGCTCGGTCTGTCCGGCAGGAAGGGAGGGAACTCCTGCCCTCCCGCCTCGAAGACATCTCCGAGGAGTGGTGGACCAAAAGCGGGTTGTGGCTCGTGCTTGCCGGCTTGGCGTTAGTCGTTTTCCGAAAGGTCATCGACCGTGCCCTGGATGTGCTCCTGAAAAGATTTCTCCCGGAGTGATTCTATGCGACGATGTACCGCTTTTTTCCTGCTCATCCCAGGCGCGCTGCTGGCGCAGGGGCGTGATGAATCAGTCGGCCGGAGGGAACAGACGCTGTTCATCACCGCCCCCGTCACGCTGGACACAACCGTCCCTGCCAGCTTTGCCTGCCGGACATCGCAATCGGCGGTTCTGCACCTGGACATCGTCGATGAGCAACAGGGAGTCGTCTTCAAATCGCAAGACTGGGGCGCCGAGCCAAACATCCCCGTCAGCAAGCGGCTGGAATTTGGAGCCAAGCCCCACCTAAAGCGCAACTTCACCGCGAACCTCTCGGTCCGGTACCGGGGTGTGACTGGGCCGAGCGTCGCCTTCGGACTGGGCCAGGGAATCGATTCCGCGGTACTGGCGCCCAGCGTGGGCAGGACCGGCTTCATTCCAAACCCGGCGCGGCCGCCCGGCGGCCGCTTCCAGTTATTTCTGCCCGCGCCAGCCAGCGTGCTGGCGCGCATCTGGGCCGGCGGGCGCCAGGCGGGGGCACCGGTCTTCTCTTCCAAACTCCCCGACTTGCCGCAAGGCCAGAACCCCATCGAATGGAATCTGCGAAACTCGCGCGGAGGACTCGTGCCCACCGGGCGCTACATGGGTAGGCTGGATTGCTCGCCCGTACGGGAAGGCCTTCACCCCGTGCTCTACCTCGTGTCGTTCGAGGTGGAGACCGAGAGCGGGCACTGAACACCACGGCCCGTTTTGCCGGCAGCCTACTGCGCTCATCTTCAGCGATTTCGCCTGTCGCGGAAGTGTACCGTTCTTGAATTCGAACTTGCGATTCGGAGCCGGGCACACCGTCAAAAAAGCAGACGGCTGCAACTCACTGTCCGGCCGCTCTCTTGGCCGCCAGCACCATCTCCACCTTTCCCGCTAATTCGGAAGGCGTGAATGGCTTGTGAATAAAGTTGATCTCCGGTTTCACAATGCCGTGGAAGGCCAGCACCTCGTCCGTGTAACCGGACATATAGAGAACCTTCGTCCCCGGGCGGATGGATTCCAGGCGCGCCGCCAGTTCGCGGCCATTCATCAGCGGCATGATCACATCGGTTATAAGCAGGTGTATCTCGATCTCTCCACGTTCCACGATCCCCAGGGCCTCGTATCCGTCCGCTGCCTCGAGCACGGTATAGCCCAGCTGCTGCAATGTCTCCCTGACCAGCCCCCGAACCCCGGGCTCATCTTCAGCGACAAGAATGGTCTCAGCGGCCTCCGCCTTCAGGGGCCTGCTTGCCGGCCGTTCACTCCCGGCTTCCATTTCCGGCACTGCCGGAAAGTAGATGTCGAAAACAGTGCCTTGGCCGGGCTCGCTCGATATATGAATTGTGCCCTGATTCTGCTGGACGATACCGTAAACGGTGCTCAGACCCAAACCCGTGCCTTTTCCGATACCCTTTGTCGTGAAGAACGGCTCGAAGGCCCGTTCCCGAGTGCGGTCATCCATGCCGCAGCCGGTATCGCTGATCCTCAGGTGTACCCAGCTCCCGGTCCGGCCGTTGCCCGCCTCGTTTTGCTCGTCGGCGGTGCATACCATCCTGGTCTCAATTGCGAACCGACCGGAGTTCGGCATAGCGTCGCGCGCGTTGGCGGCCAGGTTCATGACCACCTGTTCCAGTTGGTGGGGATCTATCTTGATACAGCTCAGTGCAGGGTCCAGCGTCGTCTCGATGGTAATCTGTTCCCCGATGATCCGGCGCAGCAGAGCCTCCATGTTGGCCAGCAGATGATTTACGTTGATCAGCTTGGGCTGAAGCACCTGGCGGCGGCCGAAGGCGAGCAACTGGCTCGTCAAAGTGCTGGCACGATTAGCAGCGGCTAGGATCTCCTCCAATCTGTCCCGCCCTGGATGGGCGGGCCTACCGTCCAACAGGAGTTGGGCATGGCCTCCAATAATGGTCAGAAGATTATTGAAGTCGTGGGCGATGCCCCCGGCCAGCCGTCCGATTGCCTCCATTTTGTTTGCCTGGCGCAGTTGCTCTTCCAGTTCCCGGTGGGCAGTGACGTCCTCCGCAAGGCCCGCAATCCGGTACGGGACACCGTCGGAATCACAAACCGGGAAGGTACGACCGTGTATCCACCGCACCGAACCGTCTGGACGAACGATCCGGTAAACATCATCGATCGGTTCGGATCTCCCTCGTCCCAATCCCGAGGCAACACGCTCCTGGTCCTCCGGGTGCACCGTCTTGATCAGCCAATCGCGGTCCGATTGAAGGTCAGCGGCCTTGGCTCCCCACACCTTCTCAAATGCAGGACTGACGTAGAGCAGCTGGTCCGTGGCGGCATCAAACATCCAAAAAACCTGATCGATGTTTTCGGCCAACTGCCGGAATCGTTCCTCGCTCTGCAGATCGGTAATGTCGATATCCGAACCGATATAGCCCGCGAAAACGCCATCGGGCGCGAATCGCGGGACTCCACTGCACAGGATCGAGCGGTACTCGCCATCGGCCCTGCGCAACCGGCACTCCGCCTGGAAACGTCGGCGGGCGTCGAACGCCGAGCAGAAGATTTCGTAGCAGCGCTGGAGGTCGTCGGGATGCACACCTGCAGCCCAGCCATTTCCCAGCTCGTCTTCTATCCTGCGACCCGTAAAGCTCAGCCAGGTCTTGTTGACGAAGGTGAACAGCTTGTCGGAATCCGTGACCCAAATCATTACGGGCGCGGTGTCCGCCATGTTCCGGAAGCGTTCTTCGCTTTCGCGAAGCACGGCCGCAGCGCGTCTTCGCTGGCGCGAAGAGACCGCTCGCCAGATGATCACGACCACGATCAGAATCGCCGCGATCATGCCCCCGGCTATCCATCTGGCGCGTTCGGCAGCCTCCATCAGATCATACGTAGCCCATGAGTCGTCCAGGCCGTAGAGCGAGTATTTGGCCACTGTGATGGCTAGGCTGCCGTCTCGAAACATGCCGCGGATTTCGCGACGGAGCCTGTCGGCGGCTCCGGATGCCTCGAACGTCGAGGCTATCCCGAGTTGATGCGTCGAGTCTGGCAGAAGCTGGGTATGGAGAGGCACTGCAGCGCATTCAGGGGGACTCTTCTGTAGAGCAGTCCCGGCCGCCCGCAGCTCCATGAAAGCCGCAGCCGCACGGCCGGTGCACAGCTCTCTCAAAACGTCGACACCGTCTGCATGCTGGTCCAGTTGGGCCGCGGGGAAGCGTTCATGCAAAATGTGAACGTGCAGGGGCATCTTGTAGAGCGCAATGTGTCCCGTGAAATCTCTCTTCGGGACGTCAGAGCCGGCGCGAAGCAGCATGGCGTGCCCGCTGTGCATCCAAGGAGCCGTAATGTACACGTGCTTCCGGCGTTCCGGCATGTCGGCCATCAACGGCCACAGGTCGACGAGCCCGCGCTGAAATGCCTCGTCGGAGCTGGTGCCGGTTTCTACCCATTTCAGGTGCAGACCGGCTCGATTCGCGGCTTGATTTAGGGTTTCGACGGCCAGTCCACCAAAGCCTTCTTCGGTACGTATCTGAACAGGCGGATTCTGCTCAAAACCGATCCGGAGAGTCCGCTGAGGGATGGGTGGAAACCGATCAGAAAAATACCACAGGGCCAGACCGCCAACCAGGACAACCGAAGCAGCAATCATGGCCGTTCGGTGAAACCAGCCTGAAATGTTGAACAAGGCTCCTTCTCCTGTGGACTTTCGGGTTCTCGCCACAGCGGGTGAGTTCTCGACTGAAGCCGGCGCAAACGCACCCTGCGTTCCTACGGGGTTCATTATCTCAGTCATCCGCTTCGCAGAGTGATTCTTTGCATTTGGCCAGCACAGAATTGTACGGTCCCGGACTTACACAGGGAGGGGGGCTTTAAGGCGCGGCCAAAGGAGTGCGCCGCAGAAGAGAGCGGGTGGAATTCCACGCCTCCCCGGCAGACGGGTTTAGACCAGCTTAAGGGACTAGGGGCGAACGCGCCATCGCGCTTTCCGCATTCGCCAGCTGTTTGCACGCGCAAATCGCTACCGATATTCGCTCTTATCGCCCCCGATTTCGGCGCCGCCCGCCGTGGCAGGCAGCGGGAGTTGCTCCCGCTGCCTACGCAAGGTCTCCGCAATCGTGTCCCGATCGGCAGATGTGGTCCAGTTCGAGACGGGATCGGGTGCCCATTCCGAGATCAGACGATCGGAAACCACATGGAGGTCCATGAGTTGAACGGACCGTCGGGAGTTATTTGTCCGCAATCAGAATCCGAAATGACGGGGGTCCCGGCCGATCAAGATTGCAGCAAACACCTTGGGCACATATTCGCTGGTTTCAAGAGGTAGCGCCCGGACGCGATACAGGTACCAAAAATTGCGCTGCTGAATCGGATTGCGCACCGTATGCGTAACGGCCTGCTTTACTTTCGCGGCCCCGCCGTTATAAGCCGCTAAGGCCAGCATTACAGAACTGCCGGCACCGAAATCGAGGATCAAGTATTTCAAATAGCGGCAACTCGCTTCCGTCGACTTGACGAGGTCTTTGCGCTCGTCGGCTTGGTCGTCCACTCGAAGACCGTACTCGCGGGCGGTTGGGGCGGTCAACTGCCACGGACCAAGAGCGCCGGCAGCGCTCTCGGCCTCATCCGACAAGGCACTCTCGACAATCGGGATGTAAGCGAGATCCTCCGGCATCTGCTCCGCGTCCAGAATCCGGCGGATGGTCTGTAGCCGGTCAGCGCTGTCATGAAGGGCTTGCGCGATCCTGGGCCGTTCCGTACCGCAGTCCTTTGTGATGTAGTCGTTAACGCGCTGGACGAAATCCGGCGGGATGCTGTAGGCCTCGGCGCCAAATTCTCTCATGACCGAGCGCAGTTCCCTACTCACGAAATCGCCCTCGTCATGTGGTTCGATCCGGTACAGCAAGTTATGCTGCAACAACTCGGCCTGTTCCTGGTAGTCGCTGAGGCGCGAAATCAGCCGTTCTGTATCGGCACCTTGGCTGGCCTTTTGCAACTCCGCTTCGAGGTCCCGGATATGGGCATCAATCGCGCGCTTTTCCCGATTCAGCTTAGTGGTCCACCAGATCCCACCACCCGAAACCGCTAGGAGCGCGAAGACCAGCCCGTACCGGACAGCCCGCTGCCGCCGATGGCTATCACGCAGCGCCCGCTGGACGACGTCGCGCATGATCGTCATCGTTTGGTCTGCGATCCCCCGGGCGCGCATGCGGCGAGCCGAACGCACGGCAGCGGACAGCATTTCTTCAACGGTGCCAGTTCCCGAAACTTTTTCTGTCGCCTCGGTGGCGTGGATCTCGATCGTGCGCTCCAGCGGCTCCGGCGCCGCATCCCCTAAGACGACCGCGAACTCCGGGCCCTGCTGTCCGAGCCGCACCAGAGTGGATGGGCTGATAGCGCCATCATCGACGCGCTCGCCATCGATCCACGTGCCGTTCGTGCTTTTGCAGTCACGAACGCGAAAGCCTTCGCCTTCACGTAAAATCTCGCAATGATACTGAGATACCATGACGGCTTCCGGTCCGTCGATCACCGCGTCGTTATCCGGAGCACGCCCTACCCGAGTAATCCCGTCACGCAGGGGGAAGCGGGACCCGGCACGTGCGCCCGTACGGCATAGAAGCGTGGCGTTGCTGGGCGAAGCTGCAGCCGTTCCGTCGGACATAGCGACCCTCCCTCAAAGCGGGGTCTTTGGCGCCAGCGTAATCTGTTCAGCATAGCTCACTTCCACGGGCGCCGGCTTCTTGTCATTTCTCCAATTCGTCAAGCGGCAGCGGGCGATTCATTCGGCCACCTTTCGGCAGCAGCCGGCGACCACGTAGTCCGAATCGAGGCCAAATTCTGGCCGCGAAGCCATCGGAGCGGACCGGCGTTGTGCCAACACCCGATGAACCCATTGCGTCGCTCTTCCGCCCGCTCAGCGAGGAAGAGCAATCTCAGCTGAATGAATGGCTGGCCAAACGGAAGTTTATGCTTCATGGCAGAAGCATCCGGCTGCAGTGGATTTCAGAAACCTTGATAGGATTCGATAGGCGCAGCTTTTTATTATCTGTCGATTACGAATATTAAATAAGAGCCAACTGCTCTTCCGTTGGTTCCGCTCAACAGTACCAGGGCTCGGTGAGATACGGGATCGTGGCGCGGTCGGCTAGTGGGATATCGGGGAATGCGCCGGCGCCGGCCAGGTCCCAAATCCGGCGGAAGATCTGTTCGCGCGGCTCTTTTTTGCGCTCGGCGCGCTTGACCGTTTCCTGAATGGAGACGCACAAAGCGTCGACTTCCGGCGCCCCATGCCAGGGGTAGCACAGGCCGCGTGGATCGAACGGCTCGATGCAAGCGCGAATTTCGGGCAACTCCAGCATCGCCGATCCGGCGGGAATCAGCAGGCGGATGCCAAACTGGATCGATGGAACCTGCCCGGCCAATCCCAACCCGGCCAGCTCTTGGAGAAATTGCCGGTAGCTCCCGAGCGTCGTCCAGGGCGTGAAGGGCAGAAACGTGGGAGAAAGCGGCAGGTCGGCGGACCGCATGAGACGGAGCGCCTCCAGGAAATCAGCGCGCGTGTGGCCCTTCCGCAGCCGCTCCAGAACCGTGTCCTCCATCGATTCCACCGCGCTGGTGACGAACGCGCATCCGGTAGCCACTAGAACGGGTAGCAGCTCGCGACGCCGCAGGAGGTGCTCGATCTTGATCGTGACGTCGTAGCTCACCTCCGGCCAGTGGCGGTGCATCTCTTCCACAATCTGTATGCCGTGCGCCGGGCCATTGAAGAAATCGGGATCGCCGAAGGTGATGTGGCGTGCGCCGGCGTCAATTTGCCCGCGGATATCCTCGAGCACCACGTCCCGCTGCACTACGCGGAACGCACCCCTGTACACCGGGGTAATCGGGCAGTGCCGGCAGAAATGAAGGCAGCCGCGCGAGCTCTCCGTGTAACCGACGAGCCTGGGGCCGCCTTCCGTCATCAGTTGGGCATACGCTTCCAGCGGCGGGAGCCCGGTCCGATCCGGAACCTGGAACTTCTGGCGTTCCAGGGAAACCATGCCGTCACCGCAGGCGCCGGAGGCTAGCTCCAGCAGCCGTTGCTCGAATTCGCCGCCGAGAATGGAATGCACGCCGATTCGCCGGAGCATCGGCGCATTGAGTGGTGCATAGAGCCCGTACGCGCAGAAATGCGCCCACGGGTTCGCCCGCTGCACTCTCTCCACCACGCGCAGAAACAGCCGCGTCGCGGTATGCATGGGGATGTGGAAGGCGATCAACTCCGCCTGCTCCACCTCGGGCCAGGGAATCGGCGAGCATGCCAGATCCGCCACCGTCACGTGATGCCCGGCTGCTCGCAGCCACGCCGCCGGCGACGCCAGACCAAACGGTTGCCGCCCCAGTTCGTAGGTGGCCAGCAGAGCTACACGCATCTATACCTATTATGGGTCAGCTTGTGGGTCAGCGAGACGAATGACAGCCGGGAGTGGCGCCGCCCGGCCGGAAAATCTGGCCGCCTAGTAGTACCTGTAATAGCCGGGGTAATGACGGCCGCGGTACCAGTAGCTGCGATGCCAGTTTCGATGAGTGTAATAACGGCCGTGATAATGATAGGGATAATAGCGGCCGTGATGGTAGTATGCAGCGGGAATCACGGACGCCTGCTGTTCCGCGATCACCGGCTGCCAAGCCATGAACAAAGTACCGGCTGCGAGCGCCCCGATCGAAAGCAGCTTTCGCATAGGATGCCCTCCTTAACATTCAGACCCGCAAGAAACGCTCCCATGGTCCTGGCTAAACCTTTCGGAACGCGGTACGATTTTTACCTATCGCGGGTCCGATTGCGCGCGCGATGTGTGCCCACACGCCTTTGTTACACTAAATAGAACTCCCCCATGTTCGCGGCTACATCGATTTCCGAAGAGATCCTGGATTGGAAGCATCGGCGCAAAGCTATCCTGCTCGCCCATCATTATCAGGAGCCGGAGATTCAGGAAATCGCGGATGTAGTGGGGGACAGCTTGGAACTTGCGCGCAAGGCGCGGGAATTCGAAGGCCAGGTGATCGTCTTCTGCGGCGTCTGGTTTATGGCCGAGACTGCCAAGGTCTTGAATCCAGACCGGATCGTCGTCGTCCCGGACCGCGCCGCCACCTGCAGTCTGGTGGAAAGCTGCCCGCCCGAACCCGTGCGCGAGTTCCGCCGCCAGCACCCCGACCACGTTATCGTCAGCTATATCAACACGTCCATCGAGGTTAAGGCGGAAAGCGATATCCTGTGCACATCGCGCAACGCCGTCAAGATCGTAAACTCGATCCCCGAGGACCGGGCCGTCCTGTTCCTTCCGGACGCCAACCTGGGCCGTTATGTGCAGCGGCAGACCGGGCGCGAGAACATGCAGATCTGGCAGGGCACCTGCATCGTTCATGCAACTTTTCCTGCACGGAGGGTGGCGGAAGCCCGCCTGGAGCATCCCGATGCGCTGGTGGTGGCTCACCCGGAATGCCCGGAGCCGGTTCTGGCGATGGCGGATTTTGTAGGCTCCACTTCGGCCATTGTAGAATGGTGCGCGTCCAGTCCGGCGGCCGAATTCATCGTCATGACCGAAAGCGGCATCAATTTTTCGCTCAGCCGCGTGGCTCCCGGCAAGCGTTTCTACTATGTGGCCAATGAGCAGTGCAACTGCTCCGAGTGCCCGTACATGAAACTCAACACGCTCGAGAAGTTGCGCGACGCGCTGGTGAATCTGGAGCCGCGTGTGGAGCTCCCGCCGGAACTGATGGTCCGAGCCCTCGCGCCGCTCGAACGCATGCTCGCGGTGCAGTAATGCTCACCGATTCGTTCGGCCGCATTCACGATAACCTCCGCATCAGCGTCACCGATCGCTGCAACATCCGCTGCTTCTATTGCATGCCGGAACACGGCGTGGAGTTCGTGCCGCGGGGGGAGATTCTGGAATACGAAGAGATCGAGCGTTTCGTGCGCGTGGCCGCCACCCTGGGTGTGAACAAGCTCCGCGTCACCGGTGGGGAACCGCTGGTGCGCCGCGATCTGCCCGTGCTGATCCGCCGCCTGGCCGCGGTGCCTGGCATCCGCGACCTGGCGCTGACTACCAACGGCGTCCTGCTTTCTGAGCTGGCCGCACCGCTCCGCGATGCCGGTTTGCACCGCATCAACGTGCACCTGGACACGCTCGATCGCGAGCGCTTTCACCGCATCACCCGTCGCGATGACCTGGCAAAGGTGCTGGCGGGTCTGGAGACCGCCGAACGACTCGGGTACAACATCAAGCTGAACGCGGTCGCGGTGAAGAATCTGGTAGAGCCGGACATTGTGCCTCTGGCCCGGTTCGCGCGAGAGCACGGTTTCGAGGTCCGC
This sequence comes from Bryobacteraceae bacterium, assembly GCA_035508655.1. Taxonomy (GTDB): domain Bacteria; phylum Acidobacteriota; class Terriglobia; order Bryobacterales; family Bryobacteraceae; genus DATGMB01. Next base: position 46,075 of record DATJMP010000050.1, on the reverse strand, counting down.
TACATCGAGTTCATGCCGCTCGATGCGCAGAACCTTTGGGACCATTCCAAAGTGCTGCTGGCGGACCAGATCATCGAAATGCTTTCGCGCGAGATCGCGCCGCTCGTCCCCATCCCCGATCCCGATCCGCGCGCGCCCGCAGCCGAATACGATTACTCGGATGGCGGCGGCCGCGTGGGGTTCATCGCTTCGGTAAGCCGTCCCTTTTGCCTGAACTGCAACCGCATCCGCCTTACGGCCGATGGCAAGCTGCGCTACTGCCTGTTCGCCATCGAAGAACACGACGTGAAATCGCTGATGCGCTCCGGCGCCGGCGACGAAGAGATTGCCGCGCTGATCCGCCGTAACGTCTCCGGCAAATGGCCCGGCCACGAAATCAACTCCACGAAATTCGTCCCGCCGCCGCGGCCGATGTATTCGATCGGGGGATAACCAAATCGGTCAGTTCAGACATCGTGTCTGAAGCCTTGCTTGTCTTTTCAACAGGTTAGAGCAATATTTCAGACAGCAATGTCTGAACGGCGCCTTGGCGCATGGGCTCTCAGACTGGGCGGGAACTGGTGTAGCCCTCACTATCCAGCACTTCCCGCACGCGAGTCAGGAGCACGTCGGGGGTGAACGGTTTGTGCAGGAAGGCGCGCGAGGCGCCGCCGCCAGTCGCACCGATGGCGTTGTCGCGATAGCCCGACATGTAGAGAATCTTCAACCCCGGCGCGCGTTCCTGCAATTGCCTGCCGAGATCGAAGCCGCTCATCTGCGGCATCACCACGTCGGTCAGGACCATATCGATTTTGTGGCCGGTCTTTTCATACACGGCCAGCGCGGCCGGCCCGTTGCTCGCTTCCACCACGTCGTAGCCGTTGGACTTCAGCACCGCCATCACCAGCTTGCGCACGCCCTCCTCGTCGTCCACGAGAAGAATCGTCTCCGAACCTTTGGCCGAGCGCGCCCGCACCGGCTGTGTGACCGGCTCGCTCGCGCGCGGCAGGTAAACTTCGAAAATGCTGCCGCAGCCCGGCTGGCTGTAGACTGTGACGCAGCCGTCGGCCTGGCGGATCGCGCCATAAGCCGTGGCCAGGCCGAGGCCGCTTCCCTTGCCCGGGGCCTTGGTGGTGAAGAACGGCTCAAAGACCCGCGAGCGCGTGGCGGAGTCCATGCCGATGCCGGTATCGCTGGCAGCCAGCATGATGTATGGACCTGGCCTGGTTCCCAGATTCTTGGCGGTGGCATCATCCAGTTCAGCGGCAGCGGTTTCAATGACGAACTTGCCGCCCGAGGGCATGGCATCGCGCGCATTGGCGGCCAGGCTGACGACCACCTGTTCCATCTGCGCCGGGTCGATGCGCACGCGCCCCAATCCGGGGCTGCCCAGCACGACCAGCTCGATATTTTCCCCCAGCAGGCGGCGGAGCATGGGCTCCATCCCACCCACCAGACTGTTCAAGTCCACCACGCGCGGCTGCGCCGTGGCGCCCCGGCTGAAGGCCAGCAGGTGGCCGGTCAGAGCCGCCGCCCGCTCCCCGGCATGAATGATCTCGTCCACGAAGTGGCGCAGCGGGTTAGAGGAAGGAATTTCGGCGCGCAGCAGTTCGGCGTAACCCGTGATCACCGTGAGAACATTGTTGAAATCGCCGGCCACGCCCCCCGCAAGGCGGCCCACCGCGTCCATCTTCTGCGCGTGGGTGGCCTGTTCCTCCAGTTGCAGCCGCTTGCCGATGTCGCGGAAGACCAGGACCGCCCCGCGGACCTTGCCGTCTTCACCGCGCACCGGCGCGGCGCTATGCTCCACCGGCACCTCCGTGCCGCTGCGGGAAACCAGTGAAGCCGGTTGCTGCGTAGACGCCACCACGCGCTCGCGCAGGACGCGCGCAATCGGATTTTCGGCCTCTTCCCCGTCACGTCCGGGAGCGAACCGCAGCACTACGTCGGCGGGCTTGCCGCGCGCTTCCGACAACACCCATCCTGTTAGCGTTTCCGCCACCGGGTTGAGAAATGTCACGCGGCCTTCGTCGTCGGTGGCAGCCACCGCGTCGCCAATGCTGGAAAGGGTAGCCGAGAACAGACGGCGTCCCTCCCGGAGGGATCCTGCCATCCAGGTGAGCAGTCCACCCATCACCACGAACGCGATCAGTCTGCCTACGATGCTCCAGGAAACGCCGGTGAAACCCGGCGCCGGCCTAAGAAAGAAGTACAGAATCGCCACCGCCGAGGCCGCCGTGCAAGCCACCCCGCTGGCGCGCCCATAGTACCAGCCGCTGGCCCACACCGCGCCCAGAAACAGCAAAATGTCGTACTCGCCCAGGAACGAATGCAGCAGCAGGCCGGCCCACAACGCCACGGCACAAAACATGAGGGCCGCCACCCCGCTATAGAGCCGCGAGCGGTGCAGAGGAGTCATCAGCGGTTTCATGGTACTACACGCATAGACTCACGTCGGGTATTCATTGATACAGGGGGGGCGCGCCCGGCGGACGGGTCTTCCACCGGCGATGCATCCACAACCATTGGTCCGGATGCGCGCGGACGACCGCTTCGAGCCGTTTGTGCAGTGCCTCGGTATCGCGCGCGGCATCGCCTGTCATTTCGAGGGGCGGGTAGAAGCGCAGCACATAGCGGTGCTCCTCCTCCGACCAAAGAGCGAATCCCGGAATTACCGCCGCCCCGCTATGCGACGCCAGCTTGGCGAAGCCCGTTCCCGCGCAGGCGGGAACTCCAAAGAAGTCCACGAAGACTCCCGATTCGGGTGAGGCGTTCTGGTCGATCAAAATGCCCACCGCCTGGTTCGCCGCCAGGGCCTTCAGGATCGGGCGCGCCGCTTCCCGCTTGGAAATGACGCGGTTGCCGGAGCCCGTGCGCCGCCGCTCCACCAGGCGATCGATCAGCGGATTGTCCAGCGGCCGCGCCACCACGCTCATGGGCCGGCCAAACAACGCCCAGGCGTATGCGCTCAGCTCCCAGTTGCCCAGATGGGCCGTGGCGAACAGGACGCCGCGGCCGCAGCGCAGCGCTTCTTCGACGTACCCGGCGCCCTCACAGCGGATCCAGCGATCCAGGTTGTGTTGGCCGATCGCGGGAAACTTGGAAACCGTCACGAGCAGCCGCGCCACCGAACGGAACATTCCATCGATCACCGGCTCGGCCGACGTGCCCGGAAGAGCCATGGCCAGGTTGCGACGGGCCACGCGACGCAGGCGGGGAATGGCGAGGTCCAACAGGCGTACATAACCCTCCGCCAGCCGAAACGCGGCTCCTGCGGGCGCCCATTCCAGCGACTTCACTACTCCCAACGCCAGCGCGTATTCAATCCAATCTCGGATGGGCGCGCGGCTGGGCATTAAACCGCATTGTAACCGGGGTAAACCGGATGGCCTGCCCGCTCTCGAAGGACACTATGCGTGCTTTTCGTGTCTGTGCCGGTGCGGCCGCAGAACGATCAGCCCGCCAACGCCCCAGACCAGCAGCAGAAGGAAAGCAAAACCGAAGCCCAGGTCCCACATCTCCGTCTTCCAGGAAGGCGGAGTGGGCAAGAAGCCGACCGCGATCGCCGCGGCGACCGCCAGCACGTGCCAGAACCAGGACTGGGCATGGAATCGGTGCAGCAGAAAAACCGGGATGCCGATGGCAACCAGGTAAAGCAGGACGGCTAAAAAACCGAACATCGCCAGCCTCCTGGCCGTATTGTAGATCCAAATTACGGATGTGGAGATCCTGAATTTTGGAACCTTGTCCTGTTCCGTGCGGGTTCGGATTGCGCCCGCAGCGGAGGTGGTGAACAATCGGAATCATGACCGGCACCAAATCGGACCTGCCCCAGGCCTGCGTTTTCGATGCGTACGGCACGCTGTTCGACACCGCTTCGGCGGCGGCGCGCTTCAGCCGGGAACTCGGCGCCCGGCGTGAAGTGCTTCAGACCACCTGGCGCCATAAGCAGCTTCAGTACACCTGGCTCCGCACCGTCCAGGGCCGGCACGCGGATTTCCTGCAGGTGACCGCCGATGCCCTCGATTACGCGCTGGAGACGCTCGGCCTCCAGAACGGCGCGCTGCGAGACAAGCTCCTGGATGCCTATCGGACCCTCGATCTCTTCCCGGAAGTGCGGGCCGTGCTCGAAGGCCTCGGGCGGAGGGGGATCCGAACGGCGATCCTTTCCAACGGCACGCCCAAAATGCTGGGCGAACTATGCGACGCCTCCGGTATTTCGGGTCTTCTCGACGCCGTGCTGTCGGTCGAAGACGCCGGAGTTTATAAGCCCCATCCAAAGGTGTACCAGCTTGCGGTCGATCGCCTCGGTGTTCCGCCGCACGCCATATCGTTCCAGTCGTCGAACGGATGGGATGCCTGGGCCGCGTCGGCTTTCGGCATGCGCGTGGTCTGGTGCAACCGGACCGGCGAGCGCCCCGAGCACCTTCCCGGCCGGCCGGATTATGAAGTGAAGTCGCTGGCGGAATTGCCGTGGCTGGATGGGGCCTAATTTTCCGAAGGCTTCTCCGCGTGGTCGATGATGATCACCTCCACCGGCGTTTTCTCCGTCCGCAGGCGCAGGCCCAGCTGTTCCGGCAGCGCCGTGAAGATCGACGGCCCTTCGGCCGATTTCATTCGCTCCGGAACCCACTCCAGCTTGAAATTGAACACGCCTGGCAACCCGGTGCGGTTAACCACCGGCAGGTCCAGGGAACGGGCCAGGCGCTCGGTGAATCCATCCAGAGTCATGTTCCGGGCGATTAGTGTAGCGCCTCGGTCCGTGGTCGAAGCGTTGGTGCTGGACTCGCCGCCTTCGGCCTTCTCCAGCTTCGGCCCGCTTTTTGCGATGTCCAGAACGTAGGCCGTGATCATTCGCGTCTCGCGGTGCAGAGTCAGCTTGAAGCGATCGGCCAGCAGGGCCTGGAACATCTGTTCCAGGACGCTGCCATCGGTGATGTCCCGGTCGATCTTGGCATCTATCTCGAACCGGTCCGAGTCGATCCAGCCGGGACCGCCGAAAACCTGGTTGGGGCCAACGCCGTATGTCCCGATAATGCAGCGCTTCAGCGTCACGTTTTGGCCCCTGACCTTGCCATGCCCCGTGTAGATGCCGGAGCCCGACGCGGCAGGGGCAAGGCTGGGCCGAATGGCGGCCACCTCGAAGCGTGGCGCGGCGGACTGGCCGAAAGCGGCGCAAGCGCAGACTGCGAGGACGGCTGTGGCTCGCATCGATTCCCCTCCAGAGTCATTGACGGAGCCCTAGTCGGAACCGCCTATACCTTCTTTGCCGTAGGCGGCACATCTGCTCGGCCAGCACGCTCGACGATTGAGGCACGGACGTGCCCGGACCCTATTCGATCCAACCGCCGCCCAGGGCGAGATCGCCGTCGTAGAAGACCGCGGCCTGTCCGGGGGTGACGGCGCGCTGGGGCTCGTCGAACTCCACAGTTACGCGGTCGGCCGATTCGGCAACAAGCGTCGCCGCGGCACCGGCGTGCTTGTTTCGAATTTTGACGGCCGCGCGGACGGGGGTTCGCGGAGGATCAATGGAGATCCAGTTCACCTCGCGCGCAGACAGGCGGCGGCGCAGGAGGTCACCGTTCCCACCCACGACCACCCGCTGCGCAACCGGATCGGTGGCGATTACGTAAAGCGGCTCGGCCGCTGCGATCCCCAGGCCGCGGCGCTGTCCCACGGTGAAATGGTGGACGCCGGCGTGTTCGCCGACGCGGCGGCCGGCGGCCGTCACGATCTCGCCGCGCGTGCGCTCGAGCGGCACACCCGTCTCCTTCAGATAAGCACTCAGGAACGCGGCATAATCGCCGTTGGGCACGAAGCAGATCTCCTGGCTGTCGCTCTTTGCCGCCACAGACAGGCCGAGCGAGCGTGCCAGTTCGCGCACTTCCGGCTTGGTCATGGCGCCCAGCGGAAACAGCGTGCGCGCCAGTTGCGCCTGCGTCAGGCCGAAGAGGAAATACGTCTGGTCCTTGGATTCATCTACGCCGCGGCGCAGTTGGTAGCGGCCAGCAGCCTTGTCGTAGCTTACGCGCGCGTAATGGCCGGTCGCAATTTCCCGCGCGCCCACCGCGTCCGCCATTTCCAGGAAGCGGTCGAATTTGATGTAGTTGTTGCAAAGCGTGCACGGGATGGGCGTCCGCCCGGCGAGGTATTCCGACACGAACGGCTTGACCACCTGCTCTTCGAACTGGCGCTCGAAATTCACCACGTAGTATGGGATCCCGATCTGCTCGGCCACGCGGCGGGCGTCGTAAACGTCGTCGAGAGAGCAGCAGCGGCCAGTCGCGCCCTCCACGGCCAATTCCGGCAGCCGGCGCTGGTTCCAGAGCTGCATGGTCAGCCCGACCACACCGCGGCCCTCGCGCGCCAGCAGCGCCGCCACCGTGGAACTATCCACCCCGCCGCTCATGGCGACGGCGATCGGAACTGCATCGAAATCAGGCATGCACCGAAATCCTGCGGAGATGCGCCACCGAGCCCGCCAGCGCTTCGATGAATCCGTCCACCTGCGCGGCGGTATTGTCGCGCCCTAGCGAAAAGCGCATGCTGGCGCGGGCGCGGTCGGGTGGAAGGCCGATGGCGGTGAGCACGTGCGAAGGAGCGACCGCACCGGAGGAGCACGCCGCTCCCGTCGAAACCGCGAAGCCTCGCAAGTCCAGCGCAATCACCAGCGCTTCGCCGTCAATTCCTTCAAAGCAGAGATTGCTGGTGTTGGGGGTGCGGTTCCAACGAGAGCCGTTCACCGAAACACCCGAAATGCGCTCCATGGCGGCCGCTTCCAGCCGGTCGCGTAGTTCGCCCAGGCGGGCAGCATCGGCGGCTAAATTCGCGCCGGCAATTTCCGCGGCCTTTCCGAAAGCCGCGATGCCGGGCACGTTTTCGGTTCCGGGCCGGCGCTCCCGCTCCTGGTGTCCGCCCCAGACGAGCGGCGCCACCTTTGTTCCCCGGCGCACGTACAGCGCCCCCACTCCCTTGGGCGCATAGAGCTTATGCGCGCTCATAGAATAAAGGTCGGCACCCAGGGCTTCCACGTCCACCGGAATCTTTCCCAGCGCCTGCACGCCATCCACGTGGAGCAGCACGCCGGCAGAGTGGGCGATGCGGGCGATTTCCGCAATCGGCTGAACCGTGCCCAGCTCATTGTTGGCATGCATCACCGAAACCAGCACTGTTTCCGGACGCAGCGCGCGCCTGACTTCGTCGGGGTTGACCACGCCGCTCGCGCCCACCGCCAGGCGCGTTACCGCAACGCCTTCCCGCTCCAATTGCGCACACGCAGCCAGCACCGCCGGATGCTCGATGGCGGTAGTGACAACGTGAGACGGCCGATTTGCCGCCCGCACCACGCCCAAAACGGCCAGGTTGTCCGCCTCCGTCCCCCCGCCGGTGAACACGATCTCGGCCGGCTGGCCGTGAATCAGCGCCGCCACCTGGCGCCGCGCCGCCTCCAGACGCTGCTTGGCATCCTGCCCGAAACGGTGGATACTGGACGCGTTACCATACACTTGACCGAGGCAAGCCGCCATTGTCTCCAGGACTTCCGGGGCCAGCGGAGTGGTGGCGTTGTGATCCAGGTAAACGTGCTGCATCTGATTCAATTTTAGCCGACATGCCCATCCTGACCCTGACCACCGATTTCGGCCTTTCCGATCACTACGTGGCCGCTATGAAAGGCGTGATTCTGGGCATCTGCCCGCGCGCGCAGATCGTGGATGTCAGCCACGAGGTGACGCCCTTCGCCATCACCGAAGGCGCCTACCTGATCTCGCAGGCCTACCGCACGTTTCCAAAGAAGACGGTGCACGTGGTGGTGGTGGATCCCGGCGTCGGCACCGCCCGGCGCCCCATCCTCATGGAAGCCGCCGGGCAATATTTCATCGCGCCGGACAATGGCGTGCTCTCCATGATCTATTTGCGGCAAGAGCACAAAATCCGCCTCATCAAAAATGACAAATTCTTCCGCCAGCCGGTGAGCCGCACCTTTCACGGACGCGACATTTTCGCGCCGTGCGCGGCGCATCTGGCCTCGGGCGTCACGCCGGCTCAATTCGGCCAGCGAATCGAGGATTATCTGCGGCCGGCATTCCAGATGCCGCAGCGCGCCGGCAAACGGACGTGGGCAGGCCAAGTGCTGAAAATCGACCATTTCGGGAACATCATTACGAATTTCCACGTCGAGAATTTCCCGGGTCTGGAAAACCAGGATGTGACGTTTTCGGTCGGTCCGCAGCCGGTTACAGTCATAGCGCGCAACTATGCGGAAACCGGTCCGGGCGAGTTATTCGCGATTGTGGGCAGTTCCGGGTTCTATGAGATCTCCATCAGCCAGGCTTCGGCAGCCAAGCGAATCGGGTGCGTGCCCGGAGGGCCGGTAGAACTCTTGATCGGATGAGGCTCTACCGTATCAGCCCTTGTAGATCCAGAAAATGACGCGGTTTATAGGCGCGTTTAGACCATTTGCAGGCCGCCGCCAGCTCGACTCCCACGAAGTAGCCGATTTCCCGGTAGACGCAGTAGCGTACGCGGCCGCTGAATTCGCGGCTGCGGCACCGCCAGTAGATTTGCGCTCCGACCGGGATTGCGGATTCCATTTGAAGGCAGGCGCCGGAAGGGGAGATGTCCTCCAGCAGGCCGACCGCGTGGCGTTGGATTCCGGTTCGCAGGTTCCACGATACGTCGGCCATGTCGGCGCACAGCATGCGCACCTCGTTTCGGCGCTCTTCCACTCCGGCAAATCCAAAACCGGTTTGCCGGGGACCCCGATTTGGCATACTCCTCTCATCGGCTGTTTCGATTGAAAAGTTTAGCCCTTGGCCTGTTGAGTGGGATTGGCGCTACGGCCGGCTCTGTTAGCGGAGGAACATGCCATAATGAACCCAGCGCATGAAGTTAGCTCTCGCCGTTGGACTGGCAGTGCTGGCCCTATCGGGGTGTGCGCACAGAAAGTCGGCCCGGCAGGTGCCGGCTCCGCCACCCGCTCCCCAGGCTGCGCCGCAGCCCTCGCCCGCGCCGGAAGTGGCACACACGATTCCACCCGCCACGGCTACCGCGCCGACCACGACTACTCCGCTTTACATTGAGACCGGGTTGGCAAGCTGGTACGGCCATCCTTACCATGGCCGGCCGGCGGCGGATGGGGAAATCTACGACATGGAAAAGATGACCGCCGCTCACCGCACCCTCCCATTCGACACCTTGGTGCGGGTGGTCAATCTGACGAACAACAAGGCCGTCGAAGTGCGCATCACCGATCGCGGTCCTTTTGTAGACGGGCGGGTCATCGACCTTTCCCACGCCGCCGCCCGCGCCATTGACATGATCGGGCCCGGGACTGCTCCGGTGCGCATGGAAATCCTGAGCCTGCCGCAGGTTCCGTCCCTTTTTGCGGTTCAGGTAGGCGCCTTCCGCGACAGGAACAATGCGGAACGCCAGCGCGCGCGCATGGCGGCCCTTTATGGCTCCGCCCGCCTGGTGCGCCGCGATGGCGACCCGGCCCTCTGGCGGGTGCTGGTGGGTACGGAGAAGAGCGAAGACGCCGCCGGCGCGCTCAAATCGCGCATCCGCCAGGAATCGGGTGAGAGGAATGCGTTCGTCGTCAGACTAGATTCTTGATGGGGAACCTCGCGGGGACGAATTCCGGGCCGGGAGGGCTGGTGGGCCAATCCTCGGCGATGGCTGCGGTCCGGCGCATGGTCCAGAAGGCGGCCCGAACCCGGCTGCCGGTTCTCCTGCTTGGCGAGACCGGCACGGGAAAAGAGGTGGCCGCGCGCGCCATCTATCAGATCAACCCGGCGGGGCAGTTCGTGCCGATCGACTGCGGATCGCTCGTCGGCAGCCTCATGGAAAGCGAGCTGTTCGGCCACGTCAGGGGCGCCTTCAGCGGGGCGGCGGAAACGAAAAAAGGACTGGTGGAACTGGCCGACGGCGGTACCGCCTTCTTTGATGAAATCGGAGACCTCCCGCTCGAGATGCAGGTGAAACTGCTGCGCCTGATTCAGGAACGCGAGTTCCGCCCGGTGGGCTCCGTGCAGTGGCGCAAGGTGGACTTGCGGATCATCGCCGCGACTCATCGGGATCTGAAGGCCGAAGCAGCAGCCGGCCGCTTCCGCCAGGATCTTTACTACCGTCTCAACGTGTTTCCCATCCACATGCCGCCGCTGCGTGACAGGAAAGACGACATCCCGCTGCTCGTCCAGGCATTCGCCGGTGAGGCTGCCGATATCGTGGGCCCGGAAATTTTGCGGCTGTTCGCATCCTATGACTGGCCCGGCAATGTACGCGAATTGCGGCATTCGGTGGAGCGGATGGCCGCCTTGCGCTCGGAAGGCGCACTGCGCATGGAGGATGCTCCGTCGGCTCTCCGATTGCACCTTGACGCGGGCCTGGAGCGGCTGGCGGAAGAGGTTTCCACGACGCATTCGCCCCTGATGCCCGAATTTCTGCACGGATCGTCGCCGGTGATTTCTCCTCCGCCGGCGGATTCCACCAAACCGGGCCTGCGGGGACCGGCCCTTCGGCCGCTCAAGGAGACGGAAAGACACGAGATTGTGGCGGCGCTGGCTGCTACTGGCGGGGAACGCGGCAAAACCGCGCGGCTGCTTCAAATTAGCCGTACCACGCTGTATCGCAGGATGCGAGAATACGGACTGGCTTGACCATCGCGCTTGACGCCACTTACAGCGTAGGTGAGGAACTTTCCGGAGTCGGGCTTTACTCCCGCGAAATTCTTTTCGGATTGGCTTCCGCGCATCCGGAGACCCGCTTCGATTTCTGCTACCGGCCGCATCGCTACTGGCGCGCGCGCCATACCGCTCTGCCGGCCAATGCCCGCCCGCGCCTGCTGGCGGAACCTCTGGGGCGTTTCTCGGCGCCCGGCCGCGCGGATCTCTTTCACGGCCTGAACCAGCGGCTGCCGCGCATGTCCTTGCACCACGCCATCGCTACCTTCCACGATCTGTTCGTGATGACCGGCGAGTACTCGACGCCGGAATTCCGCGCCCGCTTCACCGCCCAGGCGCGGGATGCCGCGGCGCGGGCGGACGTCATTATTGCAGTTTCTGCGTTTACCAAGCGGCAGGTCGTGAGCCTGCTCGGGTTCCCCGCTGACCGAGTGCATGTGGTGCACCACGGCGTGCGCCGCTTGCCATATCCCCAGGTGACGCGCGAGAAAGTCGTACTGAACGTCGGAGCGATTCAGACACGGAAGAACATTACCGGTCTGATCGGGGCCTTCGAAACTCTGGATCCGTCCTGGCGGCTGGTTTTGGCTGGCTCCTACGGCTATGGAGCGGAGGCGATTCGTGAGCGTATCGAACGCAGCTCGGCGCACCAGCGCATCGCGGTCCTGGGCTATCTGCCCACGCACGAGCTAGCTGCATGGTACGCCCGCGCGTCCATTTTTGCTTTTCCTTCGTTGGACGAGGGCTTCGGAATGCCCGTGCTGGAAGCCATGGCGGCCGGCACGCCGGTTCTGACCTCAAACTGCTCGGCGCTACCCGAAGTGGTTGGGGACGCGGCCTTGCTGGTGGATCCACAGAATCCGGACGGGATGGCCGAGGCACTCCACAACTTGGCTGGAGATGAGAACTTACGCGGTGCGCTCTCCTCTGCGGGGCGCTCCCGGGCACGGCATTTTACCTGGCAAGAAGCAGCCCGCGAGACGTGGGAGGTTTATCAGCGGTTTTCGTCGTCTACGGCGATTTTGAGTGCGCGCAGGAAACGGTGATCCTGCGAGGTGAACTTGATTTTGCCCGTGGTCTCGAAATTCCGCTTGGGCTCTTCCGAAATTTCGGTCTGTTCCTCTTCCTCGCCTTCGCCTTCACCCTCTTCTCTTCGATTAAAGCCGATTGTCGCCTCCAGAACCAGGAAGACGTCGTAACCGGCCCTTTTGATCTCGCCGATCGCTTCCGCGATCCGGTCGGACTCGGAAAGGGAATCGTTGATCGCGTTCCCTAGCTCCTGCATGAGGTGCTTCAATGGCTCTTCCACAGAATGCTCCCTTATAGTGGATGCGCCGAAGAATACCGACGTTCCACCCTCACCCGTCCCAGCCGGCTAACAGCAAGCCGGCCGGAGGCCTCGGCAAGCGCCGTGTGGCCACCCGTTCCGATTGTAGTGGAGGCCGGGGCGGTTCACAAGCGCAACCACACATTTCATCGGCAATTTACCCGCCGCAGGATAGTGCCGGATTTTCGCATGTGGAGCTTTTGTTACGATGAAGGGGTGTGGGAACGCGTAGCAGTACTGGCAGGGCGCAAGGCGGTCCGGCAAGGGAGGATGTTCGCCGAGCACGTGGCGCCGGCTATCATCAAACCGGCCCGCGCTCTGTGGAATCAGGTTATTGGATTTATTTTCTTGTGCTTGGCAGTGCCGTGCGCGAACAAGGCGATACACTACGCCATGGCCGGTGATCACGCCCGCCTCCTCATCGCCGGCATTCCCACTATCCTCTTAAGCTGGTTCGGCTTGTCTTCCTTCCTGCTGGCGCGCAGGATCTCCCGCTCCTGATTTCAGCCTGTGATCGCAGGACCACACTGGCGCATTGCAGGGATGGGAACCCGCAGCCCGGTGGAAGCCCGGCCTCCCATCCCCGGCGCCCTGAAGTGTTGTTTAGGCGGATTGCCGGATCAGCTCGACCGGTGCGGGGACCTCAATCTGGCGGCGGCGCTGGCGTAAGCCAAGCCGGTGCAGAAGCCGACCCACATGGTCCGGATCGTAGTGGACGCCAAAGCGGGATTGGATGGCTTCGGCGAAACGCACCGTGGTCCAACGCTCGGTTTCGAACCCCGCGGCTCGCGGCCCGGCGTCATAGATTTCCTTCAGCGCCTGCAGTTGTGGTGTCGAGAGACGGCTGGGGCGGCCTGGCGCACGCCGCTTGCGCAGCGCCTCAACGCCGTTTCCGAGCGCCCGACTCCAGCGGGAAGCCGTGGTGCGGCTCACGCCGTATTTGCGAGCAACCTTAGATTGCGAAAGTCCCGTTTGCAGGTCCTGAGCGGCCATCAGGCGCCTGCTTTCCATTTCGTCGCGAGTCAGAATACCGGGTGTGACAATATCCATCGTTTCTCGCGCGGTTAATTGCGTACCAGAGCGATTCCAGCATAACAGAAAACAATCTCGCCGCAAATTGTTTTTTGCAGAGATCGGCGGGCCAAGTCCTATCGCTGATGCGCGGCCTGAATCTTCTCAGAACGCCTTGGCCGACTGACGGTTCCGACGGTCACTTCGCGGGCGAGTCATGGAAAATGCTCTTGGGAATGAGCGCGTGCACGCCCTTAGTTCCGTCCACGGCCTGCGTGATATTGAAGTCCACCGCCACGCTACAAAGGGCATAGGCGTCCTCGCGCGAGAGGTGCTTCTCGGTGACCAGGAAGTCAATGGCATCGCGCACGGCGTTGATGGTGGCCTGGTCGAGATCGGGATCGAGTCCCATGGCGATCCAGTGGGTGGGCGTTTCGCCGCGCGGTCCTTTCAGGTGCAGGTCCTTGCGCACCACAAGCTGAAAGGTTCCTATCAGGGAAGTCTCCAGAGCCGTAATATCCACTTCGCCGTTTCCCTGCCCGGCGTGGCCGTCTCCCACCTCCAGCAGCGCGCCCTTCACGTGGACCGGGATGAAGAGCCTGGTGCCCGCCACGAGGTCTTTATTATCGAGGTTGCCGGCGTGGATTCCGGGCGGACCGCTGTTAATACGTCCGGCCGACTCCGGCGGCGCCACTCCGATGCTGCCGAAGAATGGATGGAGAGGAATCACGATGCCGGGCGCGAAGTTCGCCACCATCCGCTCGCGGTCGAGCGGGATGATCTTGCTCCGGCCGCGCGCGAAATCCTCCTTCGGCAGAACACCACGCGTCGGGCTGAAGCCGTTCGAGGCATAAGCGGTAGCCAGACGGATGCCCTGAATGCGCACTTCCAGCGTGTCGCCCGGCTCCGCCCCCTCCACGAAAATCGGCCCGGTTAGAATGTGACCGCCGGGGCCTTTGTCCTTCACTTCGGAATAGATCGCCTTCAGTTCCGGCTCGATGTCCTCTTCCTTGACGCCGCCATTGCGTAGCGTGGTGGGATTGTAAGTGCCGAGGGTGTGGATCTCCACCGTGTCGCCGGAATGGACGGTGAGCACCGGTTTCGCCGCGGACCAGTAATAACCCCACACCACCGTTTGGGGCGTGGCTTGGAGTTGGTAATCGGCCGCGCGGGCAAAAAGGGCGGGAAGCAGGAACAGCAGAATTCTGGTGGGCATCGGCTGATTCTACCGCGGGCGGCAGTGCCTTACGCGCAACCGCCAGCCTCGCACGCAGCTACCGTCGCAATACGGCAGCAGGGAAATATCGGACGCCGCTTCGCCGATGGAGAGCGCAGCCGAATCACGCCTTACGGCATCCGTGCGTAACTGCTCCACTGCACCACTTCCGTGGCTTGAATCGTGGGCTTCTGGCGCTGCGTGCGAAACTCGTAGCTGCGGATTCGGGCCGCGGCGTCAGTGGCGGTCGCACGTACTACGGTGGCCTCAATGACCAGTTTCATAGGAACCGTGTCATCCAGACGCGCCGGCCAAGGCACGCTCAGTTCTACCTGCAGGCCGGGCATAAGGGGCGCTTGGGTGGTGAAGCGGACGCCCGCACTCGACATGTTTAATGTGGAGCCGCTTCCAGCCTCACCTTTTCCCTTGACTATTTTGTAGGTCACCGGCAGGGCGATCCCAAATCGTTTCTTCACGCGGCTTTCCTGCCCTTTAAAAGCAGCATCCAAGCGTGCGTGCGGGCCAATCGCACCTGACAGCGGGTTCGCTTCCAGAGTTCTCATTCGATCCCCCGAATAGTACTAGAACTTATGAGCTGGGGACAGTCGCAACTTGAAGAGCAGCTTGGCCCAGGAATGCGAATTGCCCCAGCAACTCCGCCCCCTAGGCCAGGAGACTGAACAAATCAACAGGAACGTCCCAAGAGTACCAGTGCGGTTACTGATGGACAATAATCTCTTGGGTATGGGCGGGAATGATGTCCCGGGTAGGCGATAGTCTGATGACAATGGTAGTGGTTGACTGATTAACTTCGGTAGATAAGGCGGCCCGTCACCGGCCCTGCAGGGTGATCGGCGGCAATTCCGGTCGCACGCTGCAGGCTCCTACGTTGTCCGAGTCTACGACATGGCTTTGGCGGCTAAGGCTGCTCCGGAGTAGACCGACATTAGGCCGGAGAACTGGAAATCCTGCAAAAGCCGCTCTACCTTGGCCTCCATCTGGTTCATTCCGACATACGTGCGCAGCCGTGAAACTACGCCATCGGCCAGGCAAGGCTGTTCCGGGTCCAGTTCCCAGGGGTGGAAGTAGATGCATGCCGGCTGCGATTCCCGGGCATTGATGCGCCGGATGCCGGCGGCGACGTATCGGTACGGCAGCAGGCGCAGGTATCCGCCGCCCCCAACCGGCGTCACTCGCCGCGAGACCTTAGCGGTAGCGATAGGGATCTCAAAGATCGGGCCTGCAGGCGTTTCGACCAGTTGCGGATGCCGGCCGAAGCCGGGAATCCCGCAGCGGTCGTGGGAGATGGGATAGATGCTCGAATCGTGGGTGAAGCCGGACTCGACGAGAATCTCGAGGGCCCAAATCGATTCGCGGGTGATGGAGTAGCTCGGCGCCCGGTAGATTTTTGCCTGGACTCCGCAGGCGTCCTCTATGGCGCGTAGCGCCCGCAGCGTGTCGCTCCGGAATGCATTCGGCGAGAGGTTATAGACAAGTTGGTGCGCATAGCTGTGACAACCAATTTCATGTCCGGCTTCCGCTATGCGGCGCACCACTGCGGGATGGTGTTCCGCGATCCAACCGAGCATGAAGAATGTTGCCCTTACGTCGTAGCGCGCCAGCAGATCCAAGATCCGATCGGTTTGCCGCGGAACGCGCGCGGGCAGTGAAGCCCAGCTCTCCGGATTTCTGGAGGAGGGCAATTCCGAGGGATGGAAATACTCTTCAACATCAACCGAAAGGGCGTTGATCACCTCCGCCTTGCCTCCCTCCGCTGTTTCAGCAGAAATACCGCCATGCTATACAGAGAGGAAAACAGCGCCAGTACCAACCAGTCCAACACCCTTCGGAGCATACCGCGCGGGGGAGCATTTTTCTTGCCAGCGCTAATTCAAGTAATTACGCGGATTTGTTGCCATTCTGCTGGAACCAGTACCCGGAACTGGCATTGTTTCTCAGATCGCAGGGCAAAATACCGCGCCGCTCTAGAGTGCTTTGTGCGCGTGCGCCAGCCAATGGGGGACCGGCGGCGGGAGCATCTCCACCGAAAAATCGCGCAGTCCAGCCTGTTCCATCCAACCTTGCAATTCCGCGTGTGAGAAAATGTGTCCCGTCGGCCTGGTCAGCGCTACATTGAGGGCGTACAAGGCCGAAAACGACGGCATGGTGTGCGTCTCATCGGTCATGACCTCCATGACGTACAGGACGCCGCCCGGGTTCAGGCTCTCGGCTGCGCGCCGGATCAGTACCGGTATCTGCTCCTTGGCCTCGCGGTGCAGGAATCCGAACATCAGTACCACATCGTTGCCTGGCGGAAAAGGCGCGCTGAGGTAATCGCCGGCAAGCGCGGAGACGTGCTGCGAGGATCCCTGCTGCGAAATCAGCGCTGAGGCGATTTTGATCACTTCGGGCCGATCCAGGATAGTGCAATGCAGCTGTGGAAACTCGAGCGAGATCAGTACCGAGTAAGTCCCGGGACCCGCTCCTACCTCGAGCAGCCTTTTCCGCCCCTGAAGATCCAGCCGCCGGATGACCGGCCGCCCGATGGCCAGCGTCCGCACGTGCTGCGAAAGCAACTGGGCCGTCAGCAGCTCCGAATCTTTCTCTTTATCGTCGTCGCCCCGGTCTACCGGCATGCCAGTTCTCACGAATTCCGGCAGCTCCGTCCATAACGGATACACTTGCCGGCTCACCCGGATCAGCGTCGAAAGATCAAAAGGCCGCCCGGGCACCAGATACGTTTCCGCGTCCAGACTGTTTCGATAGAAGCCGCCATCCTTTTCCAACAGCCCCAGGGCCACGCACGCGTCCAGGAGCAGCGTCGTACTGCGCAGGTCGAGTTTCAGTGTCGCCGCAATCTCCACGGCACTGCTCTTGCGCAGGTGAGCCAGTTCAGCGAAAACCCCCAACTCCGCGGCGGCGAACAAAGTTGCGGATCCATAAAAGGAAGTAACCAGGCTGGTGACGCGATTGGGGTCGGTCTGCAGGCGGCCCGTAGGGTTCATCGCCCCCGCGCCAATGCAGTTCCTGGGCCAAAACGCAACACACTTGTAATCCGCGGCTCACACCTATTCAGGCCATCGAGGTGAGAGCCCATAATCGGAGAATCTGGACTAAATTTCCGTCCTAAATTCCCATCCGGTGCAACGCCACATTTTTTATTCTGGCGTTGCACGCTTCGTACCTGGTGTCAGGAGTCCACGACTCATGCGGTACCGGCCAGTACCCATCCCTTATGAGCGCGATCCGGCCCCATTCGTCCCGATCGAAAGTTTTCTCATCTTGTATAGCAGTGCTTTGTAGTCGATATTCAGCACCTGCGCAGCGCGTTTGCGGTTCCAATGGGTAGATTCCAGAACTTCGAGAATCGCCGCCGCTTCGGCTTCCGCTTTCGCCTTAGCAACCTCGGCCAGCACGGAATGCCGCCCCGGCTCTTTGGCAACAGCCGCTCCGGCTGCCACGGCAACAAGCTGAGGCCCTTCATCTTCGAGCATGTCCATGGGGACACCCACGCCGGCACCGACAGCCATGCCAGCGCCGGCGGCCGCTACGGCCACTTTGGTCGCCTTGCCGGCTCGCATGGCCAGTTCCCGTACCATCTCCGCCGAATCGCGGAAAATGAGAAATCTTTGAATCAGGTTTTCCAATTCCCGGACATTGCCCGGCCACTGGTATTGCAGCATGGCCTGTTGAACCGCCGGCGTCAATGTCGGCGCCGAAGAGCCGTCTCCATGCTTACTGAGAAACCGGTTCGCCAACGGGAGAATGTCCTCCCTGCGATCCCGTAATGGCGGGATGTGGATGTTGACGACGTTCAGCCGGTAGTACAGATCTTCTCGGAATGTCTGGTTTTGGATCGCTTTGTGCAGGTCGCGGTGCGTAGCCGCCATCACCCGAACGTTCACCCGCACCGTCTCCTTGCCCCCCAGCCGTTGAAATTCGTGGTCCTGCAGCACCATCAGGAGCTTGGCCTGGAGTTTGAAATCCATGTCGCCTATCTCATCCAGCAGAATCGTACCGCGGTCCGCCAGTTCGAACATTCCCGCCTTGCGCTGGAACGCGCCGGTGAAGGCGCCCCGCTCGTAACCGAACAGCTCGCTTTCCACCAGTTCGGAGGGTAGGGCCGCGCAGTTCAGTTTCAGAAACGGCTGCCGCGCGCGCCGCGAATGCGCGTGAATCTCCCGCGCCAGCACTTCTTTCCCCACGCCGGTTTCGCCTTCGATCAGCACCTGCGCATCCGACACGCTGATACGCCGGACCAGGTTTTGAATTTCCCGCATTCGCCGGCTTGAGCCCCACATCCGTTGCGTCATCCCATCGGGTCCGTCCGAGGGACTACCCGAAGCCTGAGAGGGCGGCGCCACGCGGAGCATATGGTTCCGCAGATCTTCATGCGTCAATGGCTTCGATAACAGATCGGTCGCGCCTGCCTTGATCGCCTCCACAACGTTCCCCGGCGATGCCGCGAAGGAAGTGATAAAAACCGGCAGATCTCGGGTAATCGATCGTATCTCCCGCAGAGCTGCCAGCCCATCTTTGCGGGCCATGAGTTGTTCCAGGAATACGGCGCTGAATTCGCTGTGCCGCTCCGAAATGATGTTGACTGCCTCGTCTCCGTCCTCAGCCAGTTCTACCGCATACCCCTCACACCGAAACGCCATTGCCATGAACTCACGCGCGTCAGCCTCGTCTTCTACCAGTAGAACCTTCGGGCTCGAGCTTGAATAGGAAGATAGTGAATGAGCATTCGCCATTTGGTTACGGTCCTCCGACCTTCTCACCGTCGTCTTTAAACTTTTTGCGGTTGCTTAGAATTTATAGCTCAAAAGTGGGACTGAGCGATAGCTAAGATTTTGATTAGCACCAAAAAATGGTATGTGTGAAGACCCACAGTACGTGATGGATTCAACTCATGAGGTTTTTAGTGGGTTTCTTCACTTTCCGGCGCAGAATTTTAGGATCTCCGATGTAGGAGGCATAGAACCAAATATTTCTCTGTTAGCCCTTGCATTTTGGGGAGATCTGTTTTGCAATTGCCGAAGTTTGATCGGCAGCTCAGCCCGCTGCGAACTGGTCGGTCTCTGCGGCTTCGACACTCGATTTCGGACAAACATCGCACTCGGGGGTCGGGCTGAATCCCTAATCCGTTATCGGTAGCACCGATCCGATAGAAATTGAAGATCGCCTCGGGCGCGTTCTGACGCCGACCTGCCGGCAGCTGTTTCCGGTCTCCGTGCCGCTCCTGGAGACGGCCCGCAATCCGGATCGAGCCTCGCCGGCTTGTCCTTAGTATCCGGTTCGTTCGAAGAGCCTAGCCTACTCCGCGCAGTCTATGGCTGCTCCCGTACGCGGTCGGCCTTCATTCGTAACTTCGCTCGACGTTACACTACGTGCCCGGCCTGCTCGATGGCGGCCTCCAGCCGCGCTCGGTTCACCGACCGAAATAGCAGCGGATCTCAGCCTGCCGACCATTTCAATTCCACTCGGAATTCCCTGGTGATGCGACAGGTTTTCGAGTGGCTCCCACGGGCTATCGTGGATGCAGAAATCGCGCGACAACGAGGGCAGCGTCCGAAAATCGTCACGCATGGCGTACCGCGCCGCTGGCTTTGGCCGTACGACGTGTTCGCATAAAATAGGCTATTTCGGATCGTTGGAATCGACCACGATTTACGTGCTTCGCCAATCCTGTAATTCGCATTTGCCGACTCCTTTTTTTTGCCGCCGCAGCACGGGACGTCAGAGGTGAATTTCGAGAGGCCTCGGGTACTTGCCCAAACCACTTGCTCAGCTCAAACCGGATGGCCAGTCCCGAATTCTTGTAAGAATTCCAAAACTTAGGAACGCAAAAGCCAGCCTACGCAGCACAGATCGCATCCGAAAATCGTGGAATTCTCTTCCAGAAATTCTCCCACACAAACGGCGTGATGCTTGCTAGCACTTTGCGAGGCCCATGGCTGCCCGTCCAATTGACATACTCGAAAACGCCGCTGGTGAGGACCGCCGGCGGGGCAAGCGAATGGCTCTTCGCTGCCAGGTTAGCTTAATCCGCAACAACGGGATGATTCTGACGAGCACAACCGAAAACCTCAGCAGTTGTGGATTCTACTGCCAGGTGGCGAGCCGATTGGCTCCCGGCGAGGATCTGGATTGCTATATCCTTCTCCCGTCCAATGGTTCCCCCGTGCGCAGCCAGCGTGTAGTGCTGGCCTGCCGGGGCCGGGTGGCACGCGTCGAGGTGCTGCCTGGAGAGCGATTCGGCGTGGGCTGTCAGATCGATGATTACTTAATCGTCCCCGAATAGGTCCGCTTTCGCCGGCGGAAATCGTGACGGCCCTTCTGCACTTGAAGTCGTAATCGATCACAACCAAGCCTCCCGGGCTGGGTGCTTCACCTGTCACGGAAGGCCTGCACGGATCGCGACTGAAAACCAGCCGGGAGGGAGCTTGGCCGCGACGTTGCCGATCACCGCTTCAGGTGCGAGTGCCCCAGATGGGGCACCCGCGAAAGTCCGCACGCAGACCGGACACTTTGCCTGCTTTGCGCGTGCCGGGTTTTTTAGTGCTGCACGTTCACCGTCACGGAACCGACCCGATTCGTCAGGGTCACCGTCTGCGGAATCACCTGTGTCGGGTCGCCCTGAATCGTGAAGGGCTGGGTGAACTCGAATTCTCCACCCAGTGTGGACGTGGTGAACCAGTTTGAGAACAGAGTGGTAACGTCCAGTGTGAGAGTCGATGCTGCGGATTGCAGCGTCTGCCCGGTGGCGGCGGTAAACGTAAACACCGCCTGAGTCACCTCCAGGTCGGTGGCGTAACCGGTCACGGCAATCGTCAGCGAATTGGAAGTGCGCGTCACCTGTGTGGCACTGATCACGGGCGCGGCCGGCCCTATGGTCGTTGAAATCGATGGCGGAGAAACCGGCGTGATATCGACTCCGCCTGCCTGGAGACGCAGGGAAACGTGGATCGTACCCGCCGCGGTCCCAGTCTGGATCGCCAGCGGAATGGTCGAGACGGCTGTCAGGCTGCCGACCGGAATGTTGAACGAGGCGGTGGTGCCGCCCGAGGCGAATGCGATGGTGCTATCGCCCAGCCCCGTAGTCGGCGAAAAGCTCAGAATCGCCTGCCCGGTGATGTTCGCGGTATACGCCGATGCCAATGTGACGGTAAGCGGATAC
This sequence comes from Bryobacteraceae bacterium, assembly GCA_035508655.1. Lineage (GTDB taxonomy): Bacteria > Acidobacteriota > Terriglobia > Bryobacterales > Bryobacteraceae > DATGMB01. The sequence continues at coordinate 24,683 of DATJMP010000050.1, read as the reverse complement.
TGCTGCGCCGGCTGTGCCGTCGCGGGCAGCCCGCTAAACGTCATCGCAGGAACCGCGGGCAGGCTCACCGTCATGGTGAAGTTGTCCGAGTAATGTTGCAGTGCGCTGTCCGTCACCGTCAGCACCACTGGGTTGAACGTCCCAGCCGCAGTAGGTGTGCCGCTGATCAATCCGCTTGTCGGATTGATCGCCAGCCCCGCCGGCAGGCCCGCCGCTGACCAGGTGTATGGAGGCGTGCCGCCGGTTGCGGTCATCGACTCCGAAAACGGTGTACTCAAAACCGCCGCCGCCAGTTGGCGCGCGGTTGTAATCGTCAGCGAACCCGAAGAGATCACGAGCGACAAACTTTTCTGCGCGGTTGAGCCCGCCGAGTCCGTCACCTGCAGGGTGAGTGGAAAGGTTCCCGCGGCGGTCGGAGTGCCTGAAATCGCCAGGCTCGTGACGTTGAAACTGAGCCCGCCCGGCAATCCGCTCAATGACCAGGTATATGGCGGCGCGCCGCCACTCGCTGAAGCCGAAATGGTCTGGTTATAAGCCGCTCCCATGGTGCCCGCCGGAAGCGCCGCTCCCGTCGACAGCACGAGCGTGGAAGCTTGCACGGTGATCGTGTAGCTCTGGTTCGCCTTGTTTCCGGCTGTGTCGGTTACTTGCACAGTGAACGCCAGCGTACCGGCTGCCGCCGGCGTGCCCGAAAGCGTTCCCGTCGTGCTATTCAGCGTGAGGCTGCCGGCGCTGCCGGACGAAACGGTCCAGGTATACGGCGGCGCACCGCCCGACGCCGTGAACGTCTCCGCATAGCTCGAACCCACGACGCCGGTAAACAGCGGCGCCGAAGTCGTAATCGTGAGTTGCACCGTTCCTACCGTCATGGTGAACGAGGCCTGCGCCGAATTGTTCGCGCTGTCCGTCACCGTGATGGAAAAAGTGAAGCTTCCGCTGGCTGTCGGCGTGCCCGAAAGCGTTCCGCTGGAGGTCAGGGTCAATCCGGCCGGCAAGCCCGTCCCGACCGACCATTGGTAGGGCGGGCTGCCGCCAGTCGCCGCCAGCGTCTGCGAGTAGATTTGCCCCAGCGTGCCCGCCGGCAGCGTGTGCGCCGTCGTGATGGACAGACCGCCGGTTCCAGTGCCCGACCCGGATCCGATCGTGATACTCGCCGCTTGCGTGCCGGATGTTCCATCGAGATCCGTCGCCGTTACCGTAAATGTGTAATGCCCGGCCGTGGTAGGCGTGCCCAGAATCACTCCGGTCGAGGTTAAACTCAGCCCCGGTGGCAGCCCGCTGGAAGCCGACCACATGTAGGGCGCGACTCCTCCCGACGCCGTCAATTGCTGCGAGTAGAACGTCCCAACCGTACCCGGCGGCAAGGCTGCCGCAATGGAGATCGCAGCCGAGGCTGCGGGTGCCGCCATCGCGATCCCGGCAAGAAACAGCATCCACCTCATTGGCTGTTCCTCCGTGGCACGAACAAGAGCCGCGGCGTGGCCTGAGAGGCGTCAAACAGCCATAGCAGCGGATCGGCGGGGCCCGTCAACTGGTAAACAGACCCGGCGTTCAGCGCGCCGAGGCCGCTTGGAGCGCAGTTGCATACGACCGCGTTCGTTTCGCCTGTCGCTGCTTGAATCGTTAGTATCGTGCCCCCGGCGGTAGCCACATAAGCCATGGCACCGTCCGCCGATAGCTGCACTCCGACCGGATTCTGGCTCGCCGCATCGCCGGGCCGAATCTCGCTCCATTGTCCGGCGGCGTCTGTATACACGTAGATGTCCCCGGCCTCGGTTGCGGCCACCAGGTCATGCGTCCCGCGGCGAAAATTCGCGGCCATCACTGGAGCCGCCAGAGTAGGCGGCGCCGCACTGCCATCGGTGAGCCGAATCTCCGCGCTGCCGCTGCCGGACATCAGCATGGCCACGCCATCATCGGCCACCGCGATTGGGGCCGCGCCGTCAAAAGGCAAATCCCGCACCGCCGGCGCGGAGGGTAGTCCCGCCAGCACCTGAAGGCGAGCCGCACTCGCCGAGTATAAAAGCGCGACCGAGCCCGCCGGGCTGAAAACAATCCGGTCCGGCGAAGTCATGGCGCCCGCCAGCACCGTCATGGGCAGCCTTCCCCGGAAGCGGATCAGACGCACGGTGCCGTCATCCGCGGAGACCGCGAGCGCTGCATCGCCCGAGGGTGAAACGGACGCGCTCCCCACCGCAAAGCCCAGATCGATGGCGCTATCCAAAAACGCCGCACCCGGGATCCCACGGATCGGCCGGATGGCTGGCGCGTTCGCGTCATAAACAAAGCCCACTGTGGGACCCGCTGTGCTCGGGCCCACCGTGCGCGGGCCTACCACTTTCTCTACGGCTCCGGCCGGCAACACCAGCGAAAAAGATATCAGTAGTGGAATTGTTCTCATGATTTTTAGTGGGGCGCGCCTACCGCGCCTGTGCCCGCAGTAATTCCGATGGCGGTGGTTCCGGTGGTCGCTGTGCCGGAGGTTGTCGTCTTCGAGCTGCGCATCGCCGCATACGCGCCGCCGCCCGCAGCCGCTGCCAGGACCAGCAGGATCACGGCAATCTTTCCTCCGTGCCCGCCGCCCGTCCCTTCGCCACTTTGGTTCATCTGCACCATGCTCGCACTGGCAGTCAACCCGCGATACGACGCGCTGATATGGATCGGAATTTTGCCCGGTACCTGGTTCGTTCTCAGCCCTATCGCCGCCGCCAGTCCTTCGGCATCGGTGATCACAGTAACCATCTTTGAATGATTGCCGAATTCCCCCGTCGCTCCTTCAGTCGGCAGCGTAAACGCCACGGTGGCATTCGCGATCGGCTTGTGGTTCTCATCTTCGATCCGCACGGTGGGCGGCGTACTCAAGTGGTGCCGCGCATCGTGCACGGCACCATCACCCTTGACGATTACGATGTTGAGTTGCGTGGGCATCGTCTGGGCTGGGGCCGGCGGCACGATCAGGCGTCCCGCCAACAAGCAGCAGATTCCTGCAGAGAGCGATTTCATGCTGTTTCCGAATCGATTCGTCATTTTCTGGCCTGTCGCACAGTTCCGGGCGGCAATAAGCAATTTGCTGCCCGCACAAACGAAAAACCACCGATTTTGCGCGGATTGCCCAGCGTCCCTCACGCACTCACCCGTTTTCCCCCGCGTTGGTCCCAAATATTGAGAAGAAATCCCAATCTATTGTCTCCGAGCTGCCGCTTCCCGCTTTGCGACGCTGAGGCTTTGTATTGGAGCCGCTCGAAGCGTTGGTCCCGAACGTGCACATTCGCGAAATTCAAGTATGTTGAAGATCCGGTTGGTTGTACTCATCTCAGGCTTTCTGACAGTCTGCGGAGCGCTCCCGGCGCAAAGCTCGACCCCTCCCGTGCAGCTCGTCCGGTATATCGACGATGCCCGAAAAGCAGGTCTGAAAGACAGCCAGATTCTCCAGAATGCCGAGGATGCAGGATGGTCCGCCGACATTGTTAAGACGGCGATGGCGGCTCCGCCGGATGCGCCAGGCCAGCCCAAAGCGCCAGCGTCCGCTCTTCCCGCGGAAAAAGCACCGCCGTCTGCCGCACCGGCTCAGCCGAGCCCGGCGCCTGCCCCTGCTCAGCCGGCGCCGGCCCAACCAGCCCCGGCACAGCCTGTGCCGGAGACTAAGACGGAACCTAATCCGGCTGCGGCTCCGCCCGCCGTTAAAGACCGCAATGCCCCCGACGACTATGAGATTGGCGCCGGGGACGTCCTTCATATTTCCGTGTGGAAAGAACCCGACGCCTCCGTGCAAAGCGCCGTCGTTCGCCCTGACGGGAAAATCTCGATGCCGCTGTTGAAAGAGGTACCCGTTCTCGGCCTAACAGTAGTAAAGGCGGAGCAACTCATCACGCAAGAGTTATCTAAGTTTCTTATCGCTCCCGACGTGACTGTCGTCGTGAGCGCGATTAACAGCAAGAAGATCTACATCACTGGCGCCGTCAAGAAGGAAGGACCCATCCCGTACTCCTACCGCATGACGGTGCTCCAGGCCATTAGCGAGGCTGGCGGCCTTACGGATTACGCCAAGCGAAAGAAAATTTACGTGCTCCACTACGAAAATGGCCGGCAGTTCACCTTTCCATTCGATTACGACGCCGTTCTGAAAGGGCAGCACATGGACTTAAATATCTATCTCACGCCCGGCGACACCCTGGTGGTCCCGCACTAAGGAATACAGACTATGAAAAGATTCCTTTGTGCAGTATTGCCATGTCTTCTCGCCGCCACTGGCTCTGCCTACGCGCAGTTAGCGTCTACGGCCTATCGCGTTCTCGGACAGGTGGATTTCCAAAGCGATGGCGTCAACCAGGTGCAAGGCACCGCTCTTCATAGCCCTGCCGGCATCGCGCTCGATTCGCGCGGCGGGCAGCTTCACCTCTATATTTGCGATAGTGCGAACTCCCGCGTGCTGGCCTGGGCCAACATTGCCTCGTACAGCATCGGCAACCCGCCGGACCTCGTGCTCGGCCAGTCCAGCTCCGGCTCCTCCGGCGCCTATGGCATCGGCGCCAAGGGCTTCAACGTACCCTCCGCTATCGCGGTCGATCCCACCACCGGCAACCTGTTCGTCGCCGACACCTTCAATAACCGCGTGCTCCGCTTCCCTTCCCCGTTCGCCAATCCAAGCCGCATCGAACCAGACGCGGTCTACGGCCAGCCGAATTTTTCCACCTTTACCGCCGGCAGCTCCGCCACGCTTTTAAACGACCCTCACGGCGTCGCGGTCGATTCCGGTGGAAACCTCTGGGTCTCCGACTCCGCGAACCATCGCATCCTCCGTTTCGCTGCCGCAGGCCTCGACAACACTACACCTCCGGCCGCCGACACGGTGATCGGCCAGCCCGATTTTGTCAGCAACGCGTCCAATCGCGGCGGCAGCCCTTCCGCGTCCAGCTTGTACGACCCAGCCGGCCTAGCCTTCGATGCACAAGGTAATCTTTACGTCGCCGATTTTGGCAACACTCGCGTGCTGCGCTACCCGGCTCCAGCCGGTGGCGTCACCAATCTGGCCGCCAATGCCGTCTGGGGAGAAACCAATTTCACCACCCGCGGCGTCCCCGCCCAAGCGTCCGGTGGGACCATGGCCGGACCGATCGCCGTTGCGGTCGATGGTAGTGGCACTCTTTATGTCGCTACCCCCCAAGACAACCGTGTCCTCGTGTTTCCGTCTTCCGCCTCCGGCGGCGGCTCCGCCAACTTTGTCTTCGGGCAAACGGATTTCGTCACCACCACCGTCAATACCGGCGCCTTCCCTTCGGCTTCTCCCAGCACTCTCTACGCCCCCTATGACGTCAAGGTGGATGCTAACGGCAATGTCTACGTTGCCGATACCTCCAATAACCGCGTGCTCCAGTTCACGCCGGGCACCAAGTCCGCCGCGCTGGTTTGGGGACAAACGAGCTTTACGGGCAATGGCCCGAACCAGATCAAGCCCGGCAGCATCGCTGCGCCTTACAAAATGGTGATCGACTATTCCCAGACGCCGTATGCCCTCTACGTCTCCGACACCAATAACAATCGCGTGTTGGTCTGGAAGGATTCGACCGCCTTTCGGAATGGAGATCCGGCGGATTTCGTGATCGGCCAGCCCACGCTCTATACCGCCGCGCCCAATATCGATACTCAGGCTGCGGCAACTCCATCCTCCACGTCTCTTTCCGGTCCTGCCGGGCTTGCTTTGAATCCCTACAGCGGGGACCTGTATGTCGCCGATTCCGGCAATAACCGCGTTCTGCACTATCCCCGTCCGGTGGCGCAAACCGGCCGCATTACGCCGGATGCCGTCATCGGCCAGGTGGATTTCACCACCAGCACCTCCGCCGCCGTGACTGCCTCCTCGCTGAACAACCCTACGGGCCTCGCTTTTGCTTCCAGCGGAGACCTCTTCGTTGCTGACACCGGCAACAACCGGGTCCTCGAATTTCCGTCCGGCGCCGGTACGGGCGCCTCCGCCATCCGCGTCTACGGCCAGCCCAACATGAATTCTTCGGTCAAGTCGACGCAGGCCACCGCTCAAACTCTGACCGCTCCGCACGGCCTGTACATCGATTCGGCCGCCAACCTTTATGTTGTCGATTCCGGAAACGGTCGCGTCGCGGTGTTCGCCTATACGGTCAACGCCCCGCCTTCCGGCGCACTGGCGGCGTACGTGGTCGGCACCGGCTCGCTGCAGTCGCCTGTTGATGTCTCGCTCGACAGTTCCGGCAACATCTACGTATCCGATATCAGCACGAACCGTGTCGTGATCTTCTCCTCTCCCATCTCGCTCGCCGGCCCCACGCTGCTCGGCGTCGTCGGCCAATCCAATTCGAGCGGGACGAGCGCCAACTGGGATGCCAGCAACGGCCAAGCCTCCGGGGACAGCCTCTACGCGCCCCTGGGTGTCTATGTGGACCGGCAGGATACGCTTTACGTCGGGGACTCCGGCAACAGCCGCGTGCTCCAGTTCCTCAAGGCCGTAACGGCCCTCAACGCTGCCTCCTATGTGTCCGGCTTATCCGTCGCCCAAGGCGGCCTCGCCACTCTTACCGGCACGGCCTTAGCCTCCACTACGGCCTACTCTTCGCTCAACGCGGCGTGGCCCTCCTTCCTCGCTGACCGAACGGTCGAGATCAACGATCAACTGCCCGCGCCGCTTTCGCTGGTCAGCCCGAGCCAGGTGAATTTCCAGGTTCCGTCCAGCGCGCCCCTAGGCACCCAGCGCGTCGCCATCCGTACGGCCGATACGAATGAACTGGTGGCCGGCGGCAACATCCCGATCGGCCCGGTTTCTCCCGGACTGTTCACTGTGGCTCAGAGTGGCGCCGGCCAAGGTCTGATCCTTAATCAGGACGGAAGCGCGAACAGTGCCTCCAATCCTGCCGCCGCCGGTTCTACCATCACCCTCTATGGCACCGGGCAAGGCCAGGTGAGCCCTGCTGTTTCCGATGGTGTGCCGGCTCCTGGTCCTGGCCTGGCCGCCACTGTCGCGGTGCCGACGTCGAACGGCCAGACCTGCCTGACGGTTCAACCCTCGATGTGTGTGGCGATCGGATCCGGCTTTGGCACCGTGCAACAATCCGGCCTTGCCCCTGGGTATGTCGGCCTGTGGCAGATCAACGTGACGATCCCGACGGGTACTGCCTCCGGAGGTGCCGTTCCGCTCCGGGTGGTCATCGACGGAAGCCCGAGCAACATCGTCACCGTGGCGGTGAAGTAAAACGCGTACGCCGGACCCTCGGGTCTGATCGCGCGGAAGGTGCGCGCGGCGCGCTCCGAAGTCGTTGCACGTGCGGGGCGTGCACGGCCTTAGGCTACCCTAATATACGCCCTGCGACAAGTATACCGACCGCCCCCAAAAAAGTTCTGCGGGGTGGCCCTGTTACTCGCCATACGTACCTTTCCGCCATGGCTAGGCTCCGGCTCGTTTCGCGAGCGAACACTGCGCGCCCATGGTTCGCGGTTGGGAGGCGCACCGAGAAGTTGCTACGGTCCGGCGTAAGGGAAAGGGGGTTCACCGAAGGCCGCCCGGCCTGCAATATGTCCTCCTCGCCCGGAGGAGGTGTGGACGGGCTGAAACTGATGGACGAGGGAAATAGGGACGTAGGAAAGTCTTTTCCCACGTCCCAGGAATTCGTTGTGCTGCGCTTTTACGCCAACCGGCGGCGGACGAAAAATGCGCCAGCTGCCGCGGTAGCCAGGAGGAGGAGAGACCCTGGCTCGGGAACGGATGGGACGGGGGTTCCGGGCGTGTTGATGCCCGCCATGCCTGTCCCCCCGTCGCTACCCAGAATGTCCGCGGCGAAATAGTATCCGCCGGTGTTCGCAATGAAGTCGCTGATCGAAATGCCCGACGCGTCGTTGAGGTCGAAACTCAGCGGTCCCGCGTTATGTATGCGGTACGAGAGTTTACGCGCTTCATGGCGAGAGTTTTTCCTGGCACGTTTTCTGCCAAACACCAGCCCCTGTATTGACGTAAATCTGAGCAAATGGGTTCGCCCGATGGCCGAGGCTTTGGGAAAGATTCCCAACTTTCGGGCGCCCAGTCTTTGGCCAGAAGATCGAAACGTGCATGAGGCTATCGGCTGACACTGGCCCAGTCAAGGCGGAACATGCCTGCGCGGCAGAATTTTATCGTGACCGTCCTTGCACATGCCGCTCTGCTTCAGCCCACGGCTTATAGTGTCGCCAGTGTCTGCCGCGCCGCGGGTGCGTCTGAAGAGTGCGGGTCGAGCCTCAGGCAACTAATCAGGGCCCGCCGGGCTTGATCGACCTCGCCGAGCTTCAGATAAGTCATGCCGAGCTGGAACTGAAACGAGGCGTTGTTCTGCTCTTTGGCGGCGCATTCCTTGAGATAGTACAACGCCGTCCGGTAGACTTTTTTCTGATAATAGATCCAGCCGAGGGTATCGGTGATCTCGACGTCGTCCGACATCTTCTCTTTTGCCTGCTGGGCCAAGGTCAGGGCCACATCCACGTTCCCGCCATGTGAGACAAGGAGCCAGGCCAGGTTGTTTTTTGCAATGACGTTATCATCGTCGAGCTGCACAGCACGCTCATAAGCCTGGCGCGCGTTATCCCAAAGCTGGACCTTTTCGAGGACCATGCCCGCCCGCAGGAGGACATCTGCATCCTGCTGATGCTTCTGCACCAGATCCAAGGCGATCCGGGTGGCCTGCTCCGGCTGCTTCGCTTCGGTGTAGAGTTCAGCGAGCAGCAGCGCCGTGTCAGGATTTGACGGATCCAGACTCCGTGCCTTCTCGAGCGCCGCCATGGCCTCATTCTGCTTTCCCAGCACCAGGTAAAGCTGGGCCAGTTCGTGATAAAGCAACGGGTCTTGGGCACGCGCCTGCAATTGGCGCTGGAGGAAGTCGTTCGCGACCCCGGGCTGTCGATTCGCGAGGTAGCTCATGAGCAACGCCTCCATCACTGGCTTGGATCCGGGATCCATAGTCCACGCTTTCTGCAGTTCGCTCTGGGCGGCTGGCAAATCATTACGGACCAGGCTCAGAATTCCCATCTGGCGGTGCAGTTCGGAACTGTCAAGGCCGCGCGCCGCGGCGGCCTTGATGATTTTCTCGGCATCCGCATATTGGTGCTTGACAAGCAGTCCCCTGCTATACAACAGCAGCGCTTCCAGGTTTTCAGGGTGTTTCAAGAACAACGCGCGGGCATTCGTCATAGCCAGATCCACGGCCCCGGTCTGCATCTGCAGCCGGCCTAGGTCCATGCGGGCGGTTTGATAGTTGGGATCGAGCCGGACAGCAATCTGCAAATCCTGCAAGGCCAGCCGCCAAGTCCGGCGCTGCTGGTATGCCTGCGCCATCCAATAGTAAACGGCCGCAAAATCGGGCTCAAATTGCCGCGTCTGATTGAATTCGGAAAGGGCATCCTCGGGCCGCCCGGCGGCGAGATCAAGACGGCCTTTGAAAAGGTGGGCGTGGGCGTCTTTCGGGTCTTGTTTCAGAAGCGCCTCATTCAATGCTTCCGCCGCTTTCCTGTCGCCTCGATCCAGGTGCAGCTCGATCAGCTTGCGAAGAGTTGACGGATCGCCTTTGTGCTGGACAAGGATACTCTCCAGTTCGGTCTGGGCTTGAGCCCAGTTGCCCGATCTTATATAAAAGTCTGCCCGCGCTCCCCAAAATCTGGGGTCATTCGGGTGCAGGGACTGGATTTGGCCGGCGACCGCTTCCGCGTCCCGCGTTCTTCCCAACCCCTCGTAATATCCTTCCTCCGCCTCCAGAATCTCCACATTGTTATCGCTGACCTTCAGAGCCTGGGCGAAGACAGCCTCAACCTCGGGGCGATGGTTTAGAACGAGGAACTTGATGAGGCTGAGGTAAACTGCCACAGATCGCGGATTTCGCTCGAGGGCCAGCCTCAGATAGCGCTCTGCGCCCGTCGCATCCTGACTCTGTTGTCTTACGGAAGCCAGCGCCAGCAGCGCCCGCACATGCCCGGGCTGAATCTCAAGAATGCGATTGAAAGTGCCTTCGGCGTCTGCCAACTTCTTCTGGCTGATCTGCAGCGTGCCCAAATCAAATAGCGTGTCGGTATCGTCCGGAGTGAGGTTGAGGATAAACTCGATCTCCTCCTGCGCCTCAGCCACTTTGCCGCTCAGCCTGTAAAGCTTCACCAGGCCTTTACGAACCGGCAGGTAGTCAGGCTTGGCCTTCTCAGCCCTTTGCAGCAGGACATAAGCTTCCCGGTAGTTCCCCTGCCGGGCGTCCAATTCCGCCAGGACATTGGCAGCCTCAACGAAGTTAGGGTCCAGTTTCAGCGCATTATGCAATTCGATCTGAGCTTTGGCAAAGTTGCCCTTTTTCAGGAACTCTACGGCTTTGCCGAAATGCTTCTGTTTCTGAACCTGCGGATCGCGATTGCAGGCGCCCGCCAGTAGCATTACCCCACAAACGAAGGAGACAAGCAAACTGAGAGAAAATTTCTTTTGGATCGTCATTTTCTGAATTCAACAAAAGCCCTGCGGAAATGTCGGTTGCAACTGAGCAGCCAATCTTGCGTGCTGGGCCCAAACGACCAAGGCCGGGAGATCGCATCGAGGGCGAATCTCCCGGCCTTGAAGAACCCGTTGAGTTGTTGAATTCAACTACGCTTTCTGCGATCTCCTGCGTGCCATCAGCCCTATTCCCAGCATGATGGTGAAGAGCAGAATCACGCTGCTGGGCTCAGGCACCGTCGTGGTCGTGGTGATCGAGAGGTCGTCGACACCGATGGTTGCCGGCCAGTCGATAAAGTCCAGTTCGCTCACGTTGTTAAGGGAGCCAGACCATGTGCCGATGTATTGCGCACTGGTTTCAGGATTGCTATCGGGAGATCTGACGGACGAACCGTCGGATCCGCTCGAACTGGGCGTGACGCCGTATTGCGTACCGCCGGTGCCGAAGCTCGTGACCGCCGCATCGGTGCCATTGGTATTGTTGCCCGCCTCAAAAATGAAGTCCGGCGGCTGCTGAGGGCTGCCGTCGGGGAAGATCTCGTAATCGAAACTCGCGCTGGCGATTTTGACCCCAGCGCCCAGGTTGAAGTCCAGATAAATCTCGTTGGATATCTGCTGGGCGCTGTCGTTGGTGTTGGCGATAAAAGTGTCAACCGTGCCGCTGATCTTATTATTACTCGTTCCGAGAACTCCTGTAGGCGTCGTGGACGAATTGGAAGTTGCTCCGTCCGAAGTGCCCAAGGTCAGAGGGTGACCGCTCGGGCCCACCACATTTCCATCGCCGTCATAGGTCGTATCGGCTACGGCTCCAACCACAGTAACAGTACACCCAGTACATCCGTTAGTTTGGAGATAGGTGGTCATGTAAGTGGCAATCTGCGACGCTGTCGCGTTCTCACTCAGACTATTGAAATTGAACGAGTAGGTCGCCGCATAGGCCGGAATCTCCACGCCAGCCGCGACGATGAGCATGAACTGTAGAATCGTCGGGAATCTCCGCATCTGCAAATCTCCTGAACTATCGACTTGTCAAATCACAGTGTCTGAACTTCGTCTCTGCTTCGCAACTCAAGGGCCAGACACAGGATCGAGCCTATTTCTGAAGCGAGTCAGTAACTTGAAAGATCGGTGAAAGAAGCTTCCGGACTAACTTTCGCCCTAAAAACAGCATGTATTCCCAAAGGCGTGGAAATCGTACGAGAGAACTGGTGCGTACGGTGACAACAGCAGATCGGGAAGAGGCTTCATAGAAGTGATTCCCAGGCTGGGCGCCGTCTTCTGCCCCGCTGTGATCGCCATACACCGCGACGCTTGCGGCCGGTCAGAAGCTGGCCGCAGATTTGGAGGGTTTGCGGGCCGGGCAGCAGAAGAAGAGGAAAAACCCGCCCGGCCAACGGAACATGATTTGGTTTCTTGGCCAAAAAGACCGCTCCTTTCAATCGCGGCTCGGATCGGAGCGGCTGCTGAAAGGAGCGGTCGTTTTGCGAGAGAGCGTGGGGTTTTCAGCTCGCTCGTCCGCCGGGCTCAGGCAAGGTCATAGCGATCGAGGTTCATCACCTTGCTCCACGCCGCCACGAAGTCCTTCACGAACGCCTCCTTCGAGTCGCTGCAAGCATAGACTTCCGCGATGGCCCGGAGTTGAGAGTTCGAGCCGAAGACAAGATCGACCCGAGTGCCGGTCCACTTGATTTCGCCCGTGGCGCGGTCGCGCCCCTCGTACACGCCTTCGGATGTAGAGGAGGGCTGCCACCTGGTATTCATGTCGAGCAGGTTGACGAAGAAATCATTCGTCAGCGTCTCGGGCCGGCTGGTGAAGACGCCGTGTTTGGTCCCGCCGAAATTCGCATTCAGCGCGCGCATGCCGCCGATGAGAGCCGTCATCTCGGGAGCGGTCAGCCGCAGCAGTTGCGCCCGATCCACCAGCGACTCTTCCGCCGGTCTTTGCTCTCCCTTGCGGACATAATTGCGGAAACCGTCCGCGGCCGGCTCCATGACAGCGAACGAGTGCACATCGGTCTGTTCCTGCGAAGCATCCGTGCGCCCGGGCGAGAACGGAACCTGCACCTTGTAGCCGGCCTTTTTCGCAGCTTCCTCAACGGCCGCGCAGCCGCCCAGGACGATCACATCCGCAAGCGAGACCTTTTTCCCGCCAGATTGCGAGTTGTTGAAGTCCTTTTGGATTGCCTCCAGAGTCTGGAGCGCTTTCGCCAGTTCGGCCGGCCGGTTCACTTCCCAGTCCTTTTGCGGCGCCAGGCGAACGCGCGCTCCGTTGGCCCCGCCGCGTTTGTCGGAGCCGCGGAAGGTCGCTGCCGAAGCCCAGGCCGTGGTCGCAAGCTGGGAGATCGACAGGCCGGATTTGAGGATCTTGGCCTTCAGAGCGGCGATGTCATTTTCGCCGATCAATGCATGATCCACTGCCGGAACAGGGTCTTGCCAGAGCTGAGGCTCCTTCGGAACCAGGGGGCCAAGGTACCGCGAGATTGGTCCCATGTCGCGGTGCGTCAGCTTGAACCACGCCTTGGCGAACGCGTCGGCGAACGCCTGCGGATGATCGAGGAAGCGCTTCGCGATCGGCGCATAGATCGGGTCCATCCTCAGGGCAAGGTCCGTGGTAAGCATCGTAGGAGCGTGCCGCTTCGACGGGTCGTGGGCATCCGGAATCGTGCCGGCGCCCGCGTCGCCCTTGGGCTTCCACTGATTCGCACCGGCCGGACTCTTTGTCAGCTCCCACTCATACCCGAATAGGTTTTCCAGGAAGTTGCTGCTCCACTTCGCCGGGGTCGCTGTCCATGTGACCTCCAACCCGCTGCCGATCGTATGGGTGCCATTGCCATTGCCGTAAGTATTCTTCCAGCCGAGGCCTTGCTCCTCAATGGGAGCGGCTTCGGGTTCCGGACCGACGTACTTGTTCGGATCGGCGGCGCCGTGGGTTTTGCCGAAGGTGTGGCCGCCGGCAATGAGCGCAACGGTCTCCTCATCATTCATCGCCATACGGGCGAACGTCTCGCGGATATCCCGCGCCGCAGCTATCGGATCCGGCTTTCCATTCGGGCCTTCGGGATTCACGTAAATCAGGCCCATCTGAACGGCCGCGAGCGGATTGTCGAGCTGACGGTCGCCGCGGTAGCGCTCATCCGCCAGCCACTTGCCCTCGGGTCCCCACATGACGTCGTCCGAGGGCTCCCAGACGTCCGCCCGCCCGCCGCCAAAACCGAAGGTCTTGAAGCCCATCGATTCCAGCGCGACGTTGCCGGCGAGAATCAGGAGGTCCGCCCAGGAAATTTTCCGGCCGTACTTTTGCTTGATCGGCCAGAGCAGGCGGCGGGCCTTATCGAGGTTCACATTATCCGGCCAGCTATTGAGGGGGGCAAAGCGTTGCTCGCCGGAACCGGCCCCGCCGCGGCCGTCGCCGATGCGGTACGTGCCGGCGCTGTGCCATGCCATCCGGATGAACAACGGGCCGTAGTGGCCGAAGTCCGCCGGCCACCATTCCTGCGAGTCCGTCATCAGGGCATGCAGGTCCTTGATTACGGCATTGAGGTCGAGGCTCTTGAATTCTTTTGCGTAGTTGAAATCCTTGTCCATCGGATTGGACAAGCTGGAGTGCTGATGCAGGAGTTTCAGGTTCAACTGGTTCGGCCACCAGTCCACATTCGTGGGCCCGGCCGCACGTCCGCGACCGTGGCCCGCTACCGGGCACTTGGATTCAGTCGACAGCTCTTGCTGCTGTTGAGCAGGGACAGACGCCCCCGCTGCGGTGGTGAGTTTATTATCCATGTGTTTTTTCTCCTTCGATTCACGCTAAAACTGCGATGAACTACGAGCTCATCCTGGGTTTTCCTATTCGCACAGCGGACGCCGGCCTTCGCCCGCGCCGCGCCGTCTGTTCGGTATCTCCACGCCTGCGGCAGTCACTGGGACCCGTTGCGTGGCGCACACTCCGTGCAGAGCCCCCGGAAGATGAGTTCGCATTCGCGAAGACTCCGCTTCCCGAGAGAGGCTGGTGCAGGCTTGGGCACGTCGTACCACTCCACGTCCTCCACTTTGCCGCATCGGTCGCAGATGAAGTGGTGATGCCGCATACCTCTCACATCGAATCGCGCGGCTCGGCCTTCGACGGCCACCTCGCGCACAAGTCCCGCCTGTACCAAGTCCCGCAGATTGTTGTACGTCGTGGCCCGGGAAGAGCGTGGGTCCACGCGATTCACGGCTTCTAAGATCTCGGCTGCCGTGGGATGCCCGGCGTGCTCCATGAGGAATGCCATTACGGCGTAGCGCTGCGGAGTGCAACGCAATCCGCTGCCCTCCAGGGCCCGTTTGATCGCCTCCGCATCCATAAAGTATTTAGATTATGTCTAATTTGATATTTTGTCAAGAATTGGATTTTGGCTGCCGTCAGGCCGCGGAAACTGCACGGGCGGGTTGGGGAACTCTTGGCAATAGACCCAGTTTCTGCCGATGACGACAGTACCGCTAGTACTCAATCTCGACCCCTTTGGTTGTGATACGCCGGCGCGTTTGATACCTTGACCAAAGCGTTCAGTACGATCTGTACTAAATGGCTCAGCGCGTATAGGGGAGGGCAAGTGACTGCTTTGGGGAAAGCCATCATGCTGGCTGCGATTTCGGCAGTTGCCGGCACAGCGGGCACGCTTTCATTTGAAGGCACATTTTCCACTGACGATCAGGTCAATCTGTTTCAGTTGACATTGAATTCCACAACGCTCGTCACCATCCAGTCCTACGGTTATGCGGGCGGCGTGATGGACTCGACGGTAGTACCAGCCGGGGGATTCGCGCCGGATTTCACACTGTTTGCGCTGGTGGGCTCGGATTATCAGGAGGCCGCCAGCGACAATGGGGGACACTGCGGCATCACGTCGGCCGATCCGGTGACCGGCAACTGCGATGATCCGTATATCCAGACGACCCTCAATGCCGGCACCTATTATCTCGGACTGTCTGTCTGGGACAACGTTCCGTTGACCGGTTTCCTGGCCGACGGCTACACCCAAACCGGCAATGCGGGTTTCACTTGTGCGGAAGGCGGAGTGAGCGGCCAGTTCTGCGATGTCACCGACGCGCTCTATAGCTCCCGGACAGGCAATTGGGCGGTCAGTTTCACCGAATTTAGCGATGTGACCAACGAAAGCGCGCCAGAGCCTTCCACATGGTGGCTGACTTTGCCCGCCGGACTGGCGGGTGCTCTTTTCCGGCGCCGGCGTTTCAAGTAAGTTACCGCCTGGGCGACTTAGAGGGGATTCTCATGCGACGACTATTTCGGAGTGTGTTTATATTGTCTGCGGTGTTGCCGCCAGCGGCGATTTATGGCCAAGTGCTGACACCGTCGCAGGATGCGTATTACGTTCCCGGCAACGCGACCAACTTCGGCGGGGCGACTACGGTAACTGTAGGCAGCTCCAGCAGCGTGGGGCTGGTGCAGTTCGACCTATCGCAGTTGCCGGCGGGCGTGACCGCGGACCAGGTACAGCAGGCAACGCTGACGCTGTTTGTCGATCATGTAAACACGTCGGGTTCTTTCGCTATCAATCTCGCGAATGGTAGCTGGCAGGAGTCCGTGGTAAGCGGAACGAACGGGTTCCCAGGGCAAGGCGCGGCAATCACCTCGATATCCGTGAGCTCGGTGAATCAGTTCATCACGGTGGATGTTACCGCGATCGTACAAGGCTGGATCACGACGCCCGGTACGAACGACGGATTCATGCTGACTTCGACGGGCGGAGCTGCGCAGTTTGACAGCAAGGAGAATACGAACACAAGCCATCCGGCTATCTTGAGCGTGGTTCTGGCCTCGATCGGACCGCAAGGCCCTGTGGGACCGATGGGAGCCCAGGGCCCTCCGGGACCGCAAGGCCCGGCGGGGCCGACTGGACCAGTGGGTGCCACGGGATTACAAGGACCGCCGGGTTCGACGGGAGCCCAGGGAGCCACCGGACCGCCAGGCCCTGCCGGAGGGACGGGGCCCGCAGGACCTGCGGGTCCGGCAGGACCTCAGGGCCCGGCCGGACCTTCCGGGATTTTCGGCGACGGTCAGGATAACGGCGGGTCGGCTATGGTCGTAACGAGCAGCGTGAACTGGGGCACCAGCCCGCCCGCCGGTACGCTCCAATTCAGCAGTTTCACGTTAAATCCCGGCGTTACGTTGACGGTGCCGAGTGGGCTGACGATCCGGTCGACGGGCGCCGTGACAATCAACGGAAGCATCGTCGTGAACCCCAATCCGATAACGGACAGCCAAGGTATTGCCAATACGGCAGCCATCGACGACAACACCGCCAACAACCAGATCCAACTGGGCGGCACGGCCGTGAATGCCCTCGTCGGCAGACTCATGCTGAACCCCGGTGAGCAGGCTGGCGGATATGGAGCAGGTGCGGGCGGAACCGGCGGCCAGGGCGGAGGATCTCTGGTGATTCTGGCGCAAGGCGCCATTTCCGTTTCCGGTTCGATCCACGCGGACGGTTCGGCCGGGGCCGCGGCTTTCAACGGCACCGTGGATACGGGCGGCGGCGGCGGGGGAGGCATCCTCGTGCTCGCGTCGCAAACGTCGATCAGCAGCAGCGGGACGATTTCCGCGCAGGGCGGCGGTGGCGGCGGCGCGGCTAATGGAGCAAGCACCGGCGGCGGCGGGGGCGGCGGCATTGTCATCGAACTCGCGCCCTCGATTTCAGGCAGCGCCAATGTCAGCGGCGGAGCCAGTGGTGGTGGTGCGGCCGGAACGGGATACGCCGGCGGCGGGGGCGCCTCCGGTGGCAACGGCGGCAGTTCGGGTACAGGCTCGGCTGGAGCCCTGGCCGGGAGTGCGGGAATCGTTCTACAGCGAGTGATGGCCGATCCCACCGGCCTATTCCTGGCCTTTGGCCACGCATACTAAAGCAGCAGTGAAATCAGACCAGTACGACAAGAAGGAGCACAACGATGAATGAACCATACCTCGGCGCTATCGTGATCTTTGCCGGAAACTTCGCCCCTGCAGGCTGGGCCATGTGCAATGGCCAGCTGCTGTCGATTTCGCAGTACGCCGCACTATTTGCCATTCTAGGGACCACCTATGGCGGAAATGGTCAAACGACTTTCGCCCTGCCGGATCTGCGGGGGCGTGTTCCCATCCACATGGGCCAGGGACCAGGACTCAGCAATTACGTGGAAGGCGAGCAGGGCGGGACAGAGACCGTGACTCTGTTGCAGAGCCAGATGCCAGCCCACAACCACGGCGTGAACGCTTCGAGTGCCACCTCGGCGCGTGGCGGCGCGAGTCCGGCCGGCAACCTGCTGGCAACCACGGCCAATATCGGAACCACCCAGGTGGAGATCTACGCGGGTGGCAGTCCGGGCACGACCATGAGCCCGCAGATGATCGCCAACACGGGAGGCAACCAGCCATTCGGGATCATTCAGCCCTTCCTCGCGGTCAATTTCATCATCGCGTTGCAAGGGATCTTCCCCACCCGGAACTGATTGGAAGCTCCAAGCCCTGCTGCGCGAGGTTCGTCTCGTGGCAGCAGGGGCAACATGCGCCTGTGTCTAGCGGATACCTACTCCCGTTGCTTTACGACCCGGTCCGTTTGCGGGCCGACCTAGCGAAGGTCGGTGCGGGCGAGTGGTCTCCGCACTATAACGACGGCGATTATGGCGGGGAATGGCGCGGGGCTTCCTTACGCTCTGCCAGCGGATCAGTGGGCGATCTGGCCGCGCAGCCCGCACCCGGCTGTACTTTCAAGGAAACCCCTCTGCTGGGACGCTGCCCTTATTTCCGCGAGGTGCTGGCGTCTTTTCCCTGCCGGTTGAAGTCGGCGCGGCTGCTGGCTTTGGCGCCTGGCTCTTTCATTCGGGAGCACTGTGATCCTGAGTTGGAATATGCAGCCGGCGAGGTTCGCCTGCACGTTCCCATCGAGACCGGTCCGGAAGTGGAATTCTATGTAAAGGGACAGCGGCTGCTTCTGGAGGAGGGCCGATGCTATTACATTAATGTCCACCTGCCGCACCGTGTGAAGAATGGGGGCGGCACCGAACGCACTCACCTGGTGATCGACGCGGAGGTGAACGAGTGGGTGCATGATCTGTTCCGGCGCGCCCGGCTCGAGGGCTGGGAGATTCCGCGCTGCACCGCGCGTCGGCGTGGTTTCGAGGAGTTTCGCGAGCGCGTCGTAGGATCTCCGGAGCTGTGCGAACGGTTGCACGCCGCTGCGGACCGGCGCGCGCTGGCCGAACGCGCCGCCGCCCTTGGGCGCGAGCTGGGGTACCAGTTCAGCGAGGGCGAAGTGGCCCCGTCGGCTGCCTGCGCCGCCGCGGATTCGGACGCCTCCCTCGCAGGTTGGACGCCGGTGAAGGTTTCGTTCCGCAGTTCACAGGCCATGGCTGAGTGGATCTATACGGGCCAGCGCCGCTTCCAGGAGCCGTTTTTTCAGGACAGCGTCCGAATGGCAAAGCGCAATCCGTTCACGGCGATCTTCCGCCGCGAGGCGCCTCTGGAGGCCGCGGACCGCATCGCCGCTCTCACTCCTACGGGTTTCATCTTTCATATGTCACGGTGCGGTTCCACGCTCCTGGCGCAGATGCTGGCGGCACTGGATCGCGCTGTGGTGATCTCGGAAGCGCCGCCCATTGACGACGTGCTCCAGGCAGGCCTCAACGTGCCGGAGTTGGCGCAAAGTCAGCGGGTCCGATGGCTGCGGCGGATTGTGGCCGCGCTGGGGCAGCGGCGCAGCGGAGAGGAATCGCTGTTCTTTCTGAAGCTGGATGCGTGGCACATCCACGACTTGCCTCTCATCCGGGAAGCCTTTCCGGGAGTGCCGTGGATCTTTGTGCACCGCAGGCTGGAAGAGGTAATCGCATCGCAGCTCCGGCAGCCGGGCTTGCCTGCTTTGCCGGGGGCGCTGGATCCACGGGTGGTGCGCCTTCGTCCCGAAGACGCCACGGCTCTGAGCCGCGAACAGTGGTGCGAGCGCGTCCTGGAGGGCTTTCTGGATGCAGCCGGGAAATTCCGGGGCAGTCCGGACGGGCTGTTCATCGAATACGGGCAGTTGCCCGATGCGTTGTGGAGCGGAATCGCCTCGCATTTCGGAGTCCGGTTCAGCGGGCAGGAGATCTCGCGGATGAAAGAGGCTGCCCGGTTCGACTCCAAGAATCCGGCCTGTTTATTTTCCCAGAGGATTGCATGAGAGAGGAGTTTCCGAGTGAATCACAATAGCCACCTGTCGCGCCGCCGACTGCTGAAGTCCGCGATGGGCGCTGCCGCCCTACGCGCCCTCCCGGCGAAAGCGGCCGGTTCGAGCAGCCGCGCGCTGGTCTGTATCTATCTGTCTGGCGGGATCGACAGCAACAATATGCTGGTTCCCATGGCGCAATACGAAGACTATGCCGCCGCGCGCGGAGCGCTCGCCATCCCGAAGGATTCGCTTGTGCAGGTAACTTCCGCCCTGGACCAGACTGTCTATGGCTTCCACCCTTCGCTGGCCGATGTGGCGGGATTGTTCGGGAGGAACGCGTTGGCGGTGGCCGCCAACATAGGATCGCCGACACCTCCCGCCACTCCCGATCCCTATCTGACCTATTTCCCGCCAGGGTATGCCGTGCCTGGATGGGCGGCGCAAATGGCGGGAGTGACCGACCAAAACCGCGCCGGGCTTTTTGTGGACTTTCCAGCGCTTCTTCCCGGCCGCAATCCTTCCACGGGAGTATCGCTGGTGGCTCCCGGGGTCTCCGCTACCGTAGAACTACAGAACGCAGCGCGCCAAGCCGCGCAGCGGGCCGCGGCGAGTATAGGAAATGCGTTTCCCGCTACGGGCCTTGGACAGCAGTTGGCGGAGGTGGCGGAGTTGATCCGAGCCGGCGCTTCATTGGGGATGGACCGGCAGGTCTTCTTATGCGGCCTGGGCGGCCCTGGCACGATGGCAAGCCCGTTGGCGACGCAAGCAGCTCTCCTTCAGGAGCTGAACGACGCCGTGGCGGCTTTCTATTCCGCCACGCTCGAAATAGGCGTGGCACAGAGCGTCACCACGTACACAGACACGGAATTCTCACGGACGTTGCGGCCGAACGCCAGCGGGCGTACTTCGCCCGCGTGGGGAAGCCAGGAACTGGTGATAGGCGGCTCCGTGCTGGGGGGGACCGTGTACGGCACTTTCCCGTCAATGGCCCAAAGCGCGCTGCCGCGCGGCAGGAATGGGCTCACGGCCCGGAAGACCAGCGACTCCAAGCGTGACTACCTGGCTACGCTGGCAAGGTGGTGCGGCCTTTCCGATTCGGAGATATCGACATATCTGGCCGTGCCCGTGGGCGAGTTGCGGACGCTCGGATTTATGGTCACGGGATAGGCGGTGTTACGCGCTGAGCGCGTCGATCAACGCCAGCGTGTCCGGCGTCTGCCCGACGGTCTGGCCGATGGAGAAGAGCTCGATCTGGAAGGTGTTTGGGCGAAAGGCGTTCGCCCTCTTCTCCAAACGGTCCATACCGGCGGCGAACTCCTGCTCCTGCCTGCGGCCCTTCGCACTGGCGGCCTCGCCCGCGCCGTTGAGCATCGCCACGTATTTGACCACCTCACGCCGTTTAATCCCAACCTGTCCTAAAAAAATGCTGGGCGACTCCAGATATTGTGAGAGTGCCCAGGTGCGAACCAGCGAACCCGGACGGTTGGCGGTTTCCTTCCGCACCGGCACTCCTTCGGCCGTGGCGGCGGTATTGCGGGCCGAACCGGCGAGCGCAAATTCCGGCGTTCCCGGACCCTGTGCCGCGATGGTAGCCGCCAGATCCACGGCAATGACTCGGGGCTCCTTCGGAAATCCCGCGGCCTGCCAGGCCCTTACCAATTCGCGATCCAGCAGCAGCCGACGCAGCAGCAGGCTGCCGTGGCGGATTTCCTCCGCCGGCGGGGCGTCCGTCCACGCGCGGAGGTCGAGCCATTTGCGGAAATAGATGAGATCCCGGGCTGTAGCAGCCCTCTCCTGCGGCGTCAATTCGACGCTCCGGCTCCGGTGGGAGCGACATCCTTCAACCAGGCGGAAAGCAGCCCTCGTACGATGGCCTTGAACTGCGCGCAATCTTCGAACGGGATGCGGCGCGGGTCGCCATCCGCCGGCGGACGGGCGCGGAACCGAGCGAGCGCGGGATCCATGGCCGGGTCGTCGTCTGGCTTTTTGAGCAGCACCACCGCTTCGCGCATGGGCAGAGCGGCGTCGTCCCGGCAGGCCAGCGCCAATTGCAAATCGTGTTCGAAGCTCCGGCCGGCCGGTCCCCAGATGCGGTCCAGAGCCAGCAGATAGAAAGCGCAAGAGCGAATGTTCGCGTCGATGACCTGCTGCTCGTGAAGTTTGCGGGAAACGAACAGAGGCACGAAGAGGATGCCGCGCGGCATACCCTCGGCTTCATTTATGTCGCCGACCGCCTCGTGGAATGCGCGCCGTTCCGCCTCCAGTCCTTCGGGTGCACCCAGAAAGACGTTGACCAGGATCATAAAGCCAGGGTAATCGAGCGCCGGCCCGGTCCGCCACGGAAAAAGAGGGCCGCTACTTCCATTTTGCAGTTCGAGCCCACGTGGCAGGGAGCAATGCCAGGTATTGCACGATGCGCGGACTCGCGGCTCGGTTCGGACTCGCGCCATGGGGCAGCGCATGATGCCAGATAATCAGGTCGCCGGCCCGACCCGCGATGGGCACCGGGCCGAGCGCCCACAGGTCCTGGCGGCGCGGATCCGCCTGCGGTGGAAGGCTGCGCAGCCAGTCCTCAATTTCGCGGTGAAATCCGGGCACGCACGTGAAGGCGCCCTGATTGGCAGCGGTATCGGCGAGATAAAGGATGCCTTGGAGACCGAATTCGACGGGAAGTTCGAGGCTCATGTCCCAGTGGAGCCACGGGCCGGGAAAAGACCAGCCGGGCCGCTCGGGCGGGTTGAAACCGGCTTGGTCCACGTTCGCCCACAGATCCGTGCGCGCCCAAAGCTGGGCGAAAGCGGTGAAGATGCGGGGAGAGGAGCGAATGGCCTGCATGGCAGGATGGCGCAGTGGCGGAATCCAGATGCTGTGCCCCTGCGGACCGGAATACCAGGTGTCTGGCACTTGGGGATCGCCGCCCACGGATTTCCAGACTGCGCCTTCCGCGGCAGCGCAGATCTCGGGGGAGACGGCGTTGTGCAACACCACGTAGCCATGCTCTTGGAAGAATGCCAGGTCGTCCGTGCTGAGCACCGCCGGGCCGGGATCACCACGCTCGGGCAGAGTGCCGGAGAGCGCGGCGTTGAGGCGTGCGATGCGGCCGGATGGGATGCCACCGGGATTGATCTCCAGGATCCAGCGCTCGAATCGATCGAACGGAGGGGCTTCGTCGTAGAGGTAGCGCAACGTTTCGTGCAGGCCGAGGTTCAGGCCGCTGAGGAGCGTTTGATCCGCACACCATTCGGTATCGGCGTCGGGGTCGGGCCGGCCCGTCGCACGCTGCCGCATGGTCCGGGACCACAGGCGCTTCAGGTGGCGAATGCCGAGAGTGCCTAGATCGTCGGAAGCGGCGATGGGTTCGGTCACCTGTCGATTATGGCGCAGGTGAACCTTTACCTGGAACCGGTCCGCGTACCAGTGAGTGGAAGCATCATCGCGGCGATTACACCCTCGCGGCAGCCGCTCACGCCGGCTGTGCTCAGGCCGTGCTGGACCGGGTCTTGCGCGTTGGGGCGGCATTGCCCGATTCGGCGGGTACAGCCGCGTTCATCAACTTCTGAAGCGAAAATTCCTTCCCCACACGCGCGGCGCACGATGCGCAGATGGCTACGTGGGCCGCAAACCGCAGGGCTTTGTTGGGAGCCATTCGTCCGATTACAAATTCTTCGGCTGCACTCTCGGGATCCGCGGGGCACCGACCGGCACACATGGCTACACCATACGGCCAGACGGCTCGGATAGGAATAGATCTATAGATCTGTTACGCGGCTAGGACCACCAGCCAAACCGAACACGATACGAGTTTCCGGACAGAGCGCGTCTCATGCGTTTTCGACACAACTGACGCCACGTGGTTTTCGTTGCGGCCAGAAATGGGCTTTATTGAAGCGGCAGTGGCTTACGCGGCGGCGCCACGCGCCCAACGCCACGAAGCCGATTCCCAGCAGGGCCAGCGTCCCAGGTTCGGGAGTCACCTCGACTGTGGACTGGCTGTCTGAGACAGGATATCCGCCATCTAATCCGACGTAGGTCGAATAGTACACCGATGGATAAACCCCATTTCCCCAGATATTCAGTTCGGCGCCGCTGAATGGACCAGTGGTCGCAATATCTTCAAAAAGCAGCCCATCCACATCCAGGTAAGGGTTCTCGTTCGGATAAATCACGTTGTCATAGATAAACAAGCCCGATGGACTTATCATGGGGCTCGGTCCGCCGGGAATGAGGGTAATGGGGTCGCCATTGAAGATTCCGCTGCCGGTCGTAGCCAGATACTCGCCGTCTCCGATGTCCGTCGCCGTAAGCGTTCCGGTTATCGAGATGTTGTCGTCAACATTGACGACTGTAAAGTTGAACACGATGGCGGACGCATGGAGAGATGTCAGGCCAGCGATCATCAGCAACAGCAGGGTCCGCATGCTTTCATACTAAAGCGTTCTTTACTCCTCTCGGCGACAAACGAACAAGTATTACTCTCAGTACCTATGCTCGAGTCCTTCCGTGGTCTTGGGATCGGTAATGGACAGTGCAGGACCGGGCTGGACGTACCCGGCCCCGTCCACGGCTGTGTGGATTAGGGGCCGGATTCATCCGGACTGACCTTTTCATACCAGCGCGTAAAGCCTGGCGACGCGGCGGTTACGCCGCCGTGCGGTTGGTCTATCCCAGGCTATCCCATGGGCGCTCCGGCGGCCGCGCCGGCCGCCTCCTCCATTACCGGGGCTATCACCGTACCGGCAACCTGGGCAACATTCAGATTGTCGTTGCCGTCGCCCTTCCATCCAATGTAGAGATTGCCGTTATGCACCGCCAGTGCCGGCGCCTGCGGGCTGGTCTGCCCCGAAGTGTACTTATCGCCGAACGTCGCCCCGTTATTGGCTGAGTACATGACGTTGAGATTGTCGTTCCCATCACCTTTCCACCCGATATACAGGCGCCCGTTCAGCGAAGCCAACGCCGGGCTCATCGGACTGGTGTCGCCCAACGTCACCTTACTGACCAATCCCGTGATCGCATTCCCCTGAAGATTCACCCGCGCCACGTTCAGGTTGTCGTTC